>CANJPY010000011.1 GCA_947476255.1 Chthoniobacteraceae bacterium
CTCGGTCACGACCCCTGCAAAAGTGCATTTCCTCGGGTTCCGGTTTGGCCGGACGGAGGAAGGTAAGTTTGGGGCGCAACTCTCAGCCAAGAGCGAGGAGCGGATCAAAAGTCGGGTAAAGGAAATGACACCCCGCACATGGGGTGGGTTACTGCAGAGCTGTATGGATCAGCTGAACAGCTATTTAAAAGGCTGGGCGGCATATTATCGAATATGCAGTGAAAAGGGCGCCGCGAAAATGCGGGTAATAGACGCACATATCCGAAGACGGCTACGAGCGATTATTATTCGGCAAAAGAAGCGTCCCCGTTTTCTTTACCGTCACCTGCTTACGCGAAAAGTTCCTGAAAAGATGGCGGCCCGGACCGCGTTTGAACGACGCGGAGTATGGAAGCGTAGCAATCGCAGAGGGATGACCCTGGCATACCCTAACGACTGGTTCCACGAGCGAATGGTGTCGCTGTGGATGATGTGGGTGAGGTTCAACCCGCCTCCACTAGTCTCTAGCGAAAGTCAACTGAGCTTCGCATTGTAGAGACGATCAAACAAAGAGCCGGATGCGTGATCCGCAAGTCCGGTTCTGAGAGAGGGGCGGCGGGGTAACCCGCTGCTCCTACTCGACAGTCGGAGGCCATCGGAGCCGGAGCGTGAGGAGGGTTTTGCCAGCACCTTGACGTTTCTGGGTTTTGGTGATAGAGATTTCTATCATGAAAACCGCAACCGTGGCCGATCTTCGCAATCATTTCCGGCGTGTTTCCGCGTGGATCGAAAACGGTGAAACCGTTGAAATCGTCAAGCGTGGCCGAACTTTTGCTCGGCTCGTTCCGCCGGTTCCCGAAAAGGAGGCTTTGCAGAGGGTGGATTGGGCCGCACAACGCAAGGCAATCTGGGGCAATCGCGTGTTTAGCGCGTTAGAAGTGAAGGAGATGGATGACTATGAACAAGAGAGGGAGGGAAGTTGAACGCCTTCGCCGACACTTCCCTGTTGTGCGCTCTTTACCGGCCACAAGACAATTCACCTGAGGCGGATTGTTTGATGCAGCGAGAATCCCAGCCGGTTCTCATTTCCTCCTTGGTGCTTTTCGAGTTTCGCCAATCGCTACGACTGCAGGCCTTCCGTTTTTCCAAGGATCGTACACAGGGTTTTTCAAAGATGAAGGCGAACCGAATGCTGGAAGCCTTGCAAGCAAACATCGTGGGGGGGCTTCTTCTGATCCCGCCCCTCGAAGATTGGGCTAAGGTTCACAGCCTCGCTGAGGGGCTTTCTTTACAATATACCATCCAAGGGGGGTATCGAAGTTTCGATGTCTTGCACGTCGCGACGGCGATTCATCTGAAGGCTGGGCGTTTCATAACGTTCGACAAGCACCAAGCAGGTCTGGCCAAGGCCGCCAATCTTTATGTTCAACCGTGAAAGCTTATCCGCTTCCTGCTTTTGACACTATGTGCTCAGAGTCCGTTCGTAGGCTATGCTGAGTCTTCACCGCATGCGCCGAGAGATGGCCTAAGTGCTGTTTTTCTTGTCTTTGGAGTCTTTAGACTCAGTGATCGGGACGAGCCTGGAGTCGGAGGCCATCGGAACCGGAGCGTGGGGGGGCGCTTACCAACTGATTTCTTGCGCGAGCCAATTTTCTCTTTCGGGTCCTAAAACGGAAGAAATGACCGCGCCCCAATTTCTGGTGGGGCATGGAGTTTTGCCGGCACTAGCAAAGGGAAATGCTCATTGGGTCGACGAAACATTCCATCTACATCAATGGCTCGAAACTTGCGAATTCAGATCCGAATGGCCCGCCGCTGAAATCATCGAAACCCTCGAGCGTATCCTCGAAGACAGAATCATTACTCCCAAAAAAAGAAAAGACCTCCAAACTCTTCTAGAGCGCACTTTCTCCTAAAAACACATGGCCTTTAGCCCAACCGCAGAACAGCACGACATCGCAAGCTTTCTGCCCTGCCCAGGTGAACTCGTCCTGATAAACGCCTCCGCCGGTGGCGGCAAAACAGAAACCCTCCGCCTAATCGCCTCCTCCTATCCAGGTACAAAATTCCTCCACCTCTGCTACAACAAAGCCGCCGCCGAAAAAGCCTCACAACGCTTTACAGCCAATACCACCTGCAAAACCATTCACAGCCTCGCCTAATCCAGTGTCGGAAAAGCCTACCGACATAAACTTGGCGAACCTAACGCCAGAACTCATGGCGTACCTGCAATTCGCACAAGCCTATCTTGTCCTCCTCAGCCTTCAAACCGATTGGAATTTTTGTATTTTTTATTTTCAGAAATAACTCCTCAACATCCCCCGAACGAACGCCTCCTCACAAAGCACCCCTCCCTCCTAAACCTCGCTCAAGCCACCTGGCTGGGGATGACGGATATTACCTCCTCTCTCCCCATCCCCCATGATGGTTACCTCAACCTCTGGAGCCTGAAACGGCCCAGAATTTCAGCCTCCATCATTCTACTCGACGAAGCTCAAGACACCAATCCAGTCACTCTCAACGTTCTTCTCGACCTTAGAAACACCGCCCGCGCCGGCCTCATCTTTGTCGGGGATACCCACCAAAGTATTTACTCCGGGCGCCACGCCATCGATTCCCTCGTCAACCTCAGAAACGACGCAGATTTATTATTTACCCTTACCAAAAGCTTCCGCCTCGGTCCCGTAGGTAAAGCTACGAATAACGGCCATGCACTCTGCTGCTACTGCACTTCATGCCATTAGATTTCACTATTGTCCCCCAAGATGTCAACTCCCTGAAGCGAGTTGGAATGACCAAGACCGGAGATTGCCTTGTCCAAGGATGATTTTGCTTAGCTCTGGAAACGGAACACTTCTGAGTTTGCACCTCAATGAGTTGGAGTGGTAGCTTGAACCCATGAGCATTGGCGACGAAATTCGGAAACTGGAGACGCTCCGGCAGGAGGGCGCCCTGACGCAGGAAGAGTTTCAACGGGCTAAAGACTCTCTGTTAGCCGACCGCTCGCCTTCGCCGATGGAGCGGTCGCCTTCGCCGATGGAGATGATTGGGGAACTGGGTAAGCGCGAGAATGTATGGGCGGCCCTTTTGCATCTTTCCCCATTGCTAGCCTACCTCATTCCAGTCGCGGGAATTGTCGCTCCAATTATTCTGTGGCAGATGAAGAAAGGATCTCCAACCATTGATCGGCATGGTCGCGTTGTGATGAACTGGCTCATCTCTCAAGTTCTCTGGTTAATCCTTTCCGTATTACTTTGCTTTATGCTCGTCGGAATCCCGATGCTTTGGATTTTCGGGATTCTGGTGATCGTTTTTCCAGTGATAGGGGCTGTGAAAGCTTATGAGGGAACGGTCTGGAGTTACCCTCTGACGATCCGTTTTTTTAAGGAGTCGTAAGTCCGCGCGAAGCTTTTGAGCGTAGAATCCGCCAACTGACCAAAATCCACGCCCCGTTGGATCCTCCTGCCGAATGCCGAGGCCATCCTGCTGCTAATTCGGCCAGGCACGCCGTAACTGGTGCTCCGCCTCTTGAATCCTCGCTTGCAAGGCCTTTAGCGTACCCCGCGGCGACACCGCACGCGCGCGCCCCGGAAATGAGACTGAGCTGGGTTCATTTACCGGGGGACCAAAGGAAGGTCTTGTTTCCAATACTTTAAGAACTCGCGGTTTAACCGTAAGCCGCGACCATTCGGAGGCGCAGTGCCGGATGCAAGACGCGCCATCCGCGACCCGCCCTTTTACCGCAAACCATCCTCGTCTCCCTACTCTATTAACGGGCAGTTTTGGGGCCGTCTGCAAATTTTCGGCCGATTTTGCGGGCGCTTAACTACTATTTCCAGACGCTTGGTTTTGCCCTAGCGCTCCGTTTTATACCCTCCACGAAATGCCTCATTGCTCCATACCCCTCCAACACAAGCGGCCCCCTTCCTCAGGGGAGCTTTCTGTGATCCTGAGTTATTTCCGGCAAATACCGCCAGCCATGGAGTGTTCTCTTGCCTGCATGCCTAGGCGCGACAACTAGGCAAAGTTCTTGGCTTGCCCCCCATTTTAGACACAACATCACCCCTATCCCCCCCGATTTTTTTGAACAAAGCCGCCTCCTCCCCTTTTCTAAGCGCCACACTCCTGCGTTCGATCGCCAGTATTGAACTCAAGGCGCGGCTTCTTGTGGAAGGCATGTACGCCTCGCGGCATCGGTCTCCCGACTACGGGTACAGCGTGGAATTTGTCGACCACCGCGAATATGCGCCCGGGGACGACCTGCGTACCATTGACTGGAAAATGCTCGGGCGCACTGAGCGGTATTACGTCAAACGCTTCGAAATGGAGTCGAACATGAACGTCGTGAGCCTGCTGGATGTGAGCGGTAGCATGGGTTACGTGCCCGAGGACTCGACTCGCCTGGGAAAACTCGAGTACGGCTCTTATCTTGCCGCCGCCATCAGCCATCTTGCAACACACCAGCAGGATTCTCCGGGCTTGGTCACCTTCGACCGCGAGATACGCGACTTTATTCCGCCCAAACAAGGCAAGCGCCACCTTTTCACACTGCTCACCAAACTGCAGTCTCTTCACGCCAGCGGGCAAAGCGACCTGGGCCCCACGCTCAAAAACCTCATCCATCGCTTCAACCGCCGCGGCCTCATCTTCCTCATCACCGACTGTCATAGCGGCCAGGACTCTGTGTTGGATGGAATCCGCCACTTGATGGCCCGCCGGCACGAGGTGGTGGTTTTGCACCTCCTCGACGCGGATGAAGTCAACTTTCCCTTCCAATCCCTCACCAGCTTCCGCGATCTGGAAACAGGCGCACAGTTGATGTCGGATCCGTTGCGCCTCCGCAAAACCTACCTGCAACGCCTCTCCAAATTTCAAGAGGAGATCAAGCAAGGCTGCGCAGCCTGCGGGGCGGACTACCGTTTCATCGACACCTCTGAACCCCTCGAAGTGGTCCTCCGTGACTATCTTCTTTTCCGGAGGCAGCGCGGACGCTGAAACCCATGGCTTTTCTTTTTCCAACGATGCTCGCCGGTTTGTTCGGTTTGGGAGTTCCCATCGCCCTCCACCTCATTGCCCGGCACAAGTTCCCAGTCAAGGACTTCCCCACGCTCCGGTTGCTGCTGCGTGATGAACGCACCAACACCTTCGCGGCCCGTCTGATTGATCCGATTCAACTCCTTCTGCGCCTCCTTGTCCTGGCGCTGCTGGTACTCGCAATGTCGCGCCTTTCCGTGCCGGCTTCCTCCCTGTTCCGCTCCCCGCAAAACCTAGTCCTTGTGGTCGATGGCTCCGCGAGCATGGGGCTCACAGCCAAGGATCCTGCAGGAGAACGCCAGAATACGCTTTTCGAACTCGCCCGCAAAAAGGCAGTCGCACTGCTTGGCGACATCAACGCCCCCAGCCAGAGTGCCTTGATTCTTTCCGGCGACCGGACCCGCGTCCTTTCGGGGATCCACCCAGGGGCGCAAGAGGCGCTCGACCTCCTCCACTCCAAGGATCCGCGCTCCCAGTTTGCCCTCACCGACGGCTCCGGAGAGGGTCTCGTCAGCGCCATCGCCACCGCCGCCGATTTGGTGCGCGACCGCCGTGAACCCCGCTCACGCATCGTCGTTCTCACAGACCTCCGCACCGGTGCCTTTAATGCACGCAACCAAAAGGATCTGGAACGTCTGGCACAAGTCAGGCAGCGCTTGAACGACCGGCTCGAAATCGAATTCATCGACCTCGCAACTGGCGTTTCCGAAAATCTCGCGATTGTGGAAGCCCGGGTTCGCGGCAGCCGCGTCAAAGTGGGGGACGACGCCCACCTGATCAGCCGTATTCACAATTACGGCTCCAAGGACAAAACGGCCAAACTTCAAATCGCCGTCGGCAACCAGCCAGATCCGAGCGTCAAAGAGGTGCCTCTGGCGCCTGGCGAGGAAGCGATTGTGGACCTGACCACGCCGGTCAACCGTTCCGTACGCACGACAGCACAGGTCCGCTTTAAAGAGGGCGACGCCATGGCTGCTGACGACACTTTCAGTGTGCCCCTGAATGTTGCCGAAACGCGACGCGTGCTGATCGTCAATGGAAACGGCCAAAGCCCGGTCGTTGAGAGCAAGCTTGCCGGTCTCGGGCAAGGAGCCCAGGCACCGAAGGCGAACGAAGCTGAAGAACGCGTCGATGGTGCCACTATCTTGCGTTTTGTGCTTAACCCGGGACGCGAATTGGGACGTGCCAACGGTACAGGCATCGACAGCACGCTCATCACCACCGAAGCGCTTGTGGGCCAGACTTTGAGCAAATATGAGCTGATCGTTTTCTACGATGTCACGAGCATTCCCGCGCAAGCGCTCGAGGACGTAAACACCTTTGTGCGCCAGGGGCGTTCCCTCCTTTTCGTGAACTCGGGCGGCGTCAACGCGCCTCAATTCAACCGCCTCTTTTTCAGCGCCGACCCTCTCAAACCCGGCCTCTCGCCAGCTCAACTGGGAAACGACAAAGACTTTGCTCCCGCACTCGCACTCGCGGAAAGTGTCTCCCCGCATGTATGGCTGGCCCCCTACCGCGACAAACTGCAGGGAGACATTTCCAGTGTCCGTTTGACCGTCGCCCGCGAACTTTCTTCGCTGGCAGAGGCCGCGACCCCCATGCTGACAGCTGCCGATGGACGGGTGCTTGCCGTCGAAATGCCGCTCGAAAAGGGTCGGGTTGCCCTTCTTGCCTTCGGCCTCGAACTGGACCGCAGCAACCTTGCGCGCACCCGTGTTTTCCCGCCGCTGATGTGGCGTTTGGTGGACTATTTGACAGGCCAGTTGCGCGTGCGTCCCCCGGACGTTCTCGTGGCGCAACAGTCCGCGGTGCTGGATGTTTCAGAACCCGCCTTCGCCTTCACCCCCGAGCTGGAATTAACCTCCACCAGCGAAGAGGCCGGCCGCGCTCCCATTCGTTTAACGGTAAACGCCGACAACACCGTGCTCCTCCCTCCCCTTCCCGCAGGATCTTTCCAACTGCACAAGCCTCGCGCCGCAGGAACCGTTGGCGGGCACACACGCAATATCACGGTCCACCCGGACAGCAGTGAGAGCGACATGTCCAAAATAGGCCAACCCCAGCTTGCCGGTTTGTTGGGACCCGTCTTCGTGAGCGAGGCCGCTGCGCCCGCCAGACCCGCTACTGCCAGCAGTGAAATCTGGAGCCTCATAGTGTGGCTATTGCTTGTGGCCTACATCGCAGAAGCCATCACCGGCTTCTTTCTCAACGCCAGGCGCGAAAAAAAGAGGGCTGCTGAAAGTAACGCCTGAGCCCTTTTCTCTCCTTCATTTTCCACGGCATGTTGTCTTCCCTTCTACGTCTCCTCGGCCTCGATTCCACCGCTTCCATAGAGCGCGTGACGGACTGGATCTGGCGTGCCACTTCCCCCCTGCCCTCCTGGTTGCTCTGGCTGCTGATCCTCGCAGGACTCACCGCCGCCTGCCTCAATTTTCTGCGCCAGAACGTCATGACACTCGGCACGCGCGTGCTTCTGGCCGTCACCCGCGTGGCGGGAGTCGCCCTGCTGCTCCTCATGCTTTCTCAAATGGAGCTCGGACTCACCTTTGAGCGCACCCTCAAACCAACCGTCGCAATCCTCACCGACACCTCCGCCAGCATGGGCGTCGAAGACGCCGAGGGACCGGACGGCGCCCAAGGGACCACACGCCTCGCCGCCGCCCGTACCTTTGCAAATGTCCAACTCAAAGCGCTCGAGGAGAAAGCCGACGTCGTCCGGTACAACTTCGACTGGCGTCTGGAAGCTTTCCAACCCGATGCCAAAGCGCAACGCCCTACTCGCATCGTAGAGGCTGTCGCAGAAACCGCCCGCCGCGAAAACGATTTGCGCGCGATCGTGCTGCTTACCGATGGGAACGACACCGCTGGGGACAAGGGTGAACTGCTTGCCCCGCTCCTCAAGGCGCGCCAGTTGCCCGTTTTTCCCGTGGTCTTTGGCTCCGCTCAAGCCCCCAAACTTGCCCGGGTCAAAATCAACAGTGCGGCCGGATACGTGCGCCTGGGCGACGAACTGCGGGTGGCCGCAACCGTCTCGGCCAGTGAACTCGGCGAGCAGACAGTGCGTGTGCGCTTAATGGAAGACGGCCGCCCGGAGCCCCTTGCGACGCGTGAAAACGTGCGCCTGGGCAGCGAACCCGTGGACGTTGCCTTCGTCATCAAGCCGGAACGCGCGGGCGAAAAGAAATACAGCGTGGTTTTGGACGGGGTCAAAAACAGTGTGAGCCAAAGCCTGCAGGTGGCGGAACATACGGTTAGCGTGCTCGACTCCAAAATCCGCGTCCTCTATCTCGATATTCCAAGGGATGAGCGCAAACTCATCGGACAGTGGTTGGCGCGCGATCCGGTGGTGGATCTGGCCACGCTGACGATGCTCCCCAAGGGCGGTTGGTACGCGCAAGGCGCTTTGCACCATAAAAATGCGGGCGAAGGACTCCCGGGCGCTGAAGCAGACCTGTACAAATACGACATCATCCTTTTAGGGGACATCCCGCGCTCCTACTTCCGCGAAGGCGGGGACGTTTCGGAAACAAAAATGCAATGGCTCGCGGAGTTTGTAAGCAGACGCGGAGGCGGGTTGGTGACGCTCGGCGGCCGCAATGTCTACGCGGCAGGGCAGTATCAGGACTCTGCACTCGCCCGGCTTTCTCCCTTTGTTATTGAAGCAACCAACGACCCCCAAGTCCCGAAACCGTTCAAGCTTACGCCGACAGTGGCAGGCCTGAGTCATCCTTTGTTTTTGCTCGAAGCAGATCCCGCCGCAAATCGGGAAGCGTGGTTTGACCTCCCCACGCTGGATGGCTGCAACCGCGTGGGCAAAGTAAAGCCCGGAGCCAGCCTGCTTGCGGTGCGTGACACGCCGGAAGGCCCGCTGCCTCTCATCGCAGTGCAGAGCGTGGGCAAAGGGCAGGTACTCGCCTTGGCGGCCGACACCACCTGGCGCTGGGAAATGATGCGTCCCGCTGTGGGCGAAGACTACTTCCGTAAATTCTGGGGCAATGCCATGCGCCAACTCGCTCCTGATCCACGCGTCGAACCGGATCGTCCGCAAATTCTTCGCCAACAATCCTCCGCCACAGTTGGACGCAGCATCACCTTGTCCACCCGCCTCGTCGACTCCGTCTACCAGCCTGTGCGCGGCGCGGAGATTGTGGTGAAGGTCACCAGTCCAACCGGGCGTATCACCCGTTACCTGCCCCGCGACGGACGGGATTCTCCGGGGCTTTACGAATATGAAATTGCCATCGACGAGGCCGGAGACTGGCAGGTGGATGTCACACACAAAGACAAAACCGTCACAGAAAAGATCACGGCAGGCACGGGGCTGGAGGAACTTGAAGACACACGCGCGAACCTCCCAGCGATGAGGGACTTCGCGCAAGCCACTGGCGGGCGTGTTTTCGCTTCGGCAGAGGCCTCGACGCTGTTGGAAGCCCTGGACCTTACCCCACGCAGAGTTTCTGAGTCCGCGGTAGTCGCCGTGTGGAACCTTCCGCTAACCATGGCGCTGATGATTGCAGTCGTTTGCCTGGACTGCTGGCTGCGCAAACGCAGGGGGATGGTTTAAACGCCAAATGCACCGGCCATGAGCACCGATACTTTTTCCACCCATCTCCAAAGTCTCAGCGACGCGATCGCACGCTTCGGGCATTTCCGCAAGCGTTGGAGCGTTCTGAACGGCATCGCAAGCGCCATCGTCATAGGCCCCGGCGCGCTGCTGCTGTGGGCGGTTCTGGATTGGGCATTCAAGCTGCCTGCATGGCCTCTTTTTATCCTTTTCGTGGTCGCTTTTCTTTATGGATGCGTCGCAGGCGTGACCCGCCTCGCACCTCCCCTGCTGCGAAAGGTCCGCCTCGAACAGGAAGCCGGCGTAATTGAGGCCCTTCATGGCCAGCTGGATAACCAAATCATTGGCTCCCTCCAACTAGGCCGGGAAGTCCTCGCCTCCCGCTCCACGGACAAACACCTTGGCTACTCTCCGGCTTTTGTCGCCGCGCTGTTGTCCCAAGCGGAACAAAAAATCACCGCTCTTCGTCCAGAAACACTGGTGGACCTCTCGCGCGCCAAACGGGCGCTCTGGGGAGCGCTCGTCATTGGCGGCGCAATCGCTGCAAGCGTTGTCTTCGCCCCGGAGCTGCTTCAGGACCGCGCGCAGCGTCTTGCCGTCGCATATGCCACCGTCCTTGACGCCCTTTTCCCCGTGGACATGCAGGTGACTCCGGGGAATGTCGCCGTCGTCAGGGGGCGCCCCGTTTCACTGAGCGTTGATGCCCGCGGCGCGCGCCGTCCTGAAATCCTTCTGCACCGGATGGATCTGAAGACCCAAAAAACATCGGTCGACACGCTGGCTCTTGAACAACGCCAAGCCGTCATGGCCATTGCCAGTGCCACGGAATCCTTCCAGTACAGTTTTGAATACGCAGGACGCCGCACTGCCACCTATCAAGTTCTCGTCGATGACCTGCCTGAAATCAGTGCGATCAACTACGAACTGTCTCCTCCCGCCTACACAGGACAACCCGCGCGCACCCTCACGGGGCGCCTTCCTCGCATCGGTGGTCTGGCGGGCACCACGGCTCTGGTGAGTTTCGCTGCCACAACGGAACTCCACCCTGAACTCTGTTATGTCGAGTGGGCGGATGGTTCCAAACAAACGCTTTCCATTAGCGGCCGTTTCGCGCATTTCAGCTTCACGCTCGACAAACCCGACCGCGCAACCCTTCACATTTCAGGAGTGCTGGGCAAAGGGTTTGAGATGGAAAAGCCTCTCAGCTTTGAGCTCGCCGTACAACGCGACGAACCGCCTTCCATTCAAGTCCAACTTAAAAACCGCCAGCTCACCATGCTGGCGGAAGAAGCCGCAAACTTCGCTCTCGACTGGACTGCGGAGGATGACTTCGGCGTTTCCGAGATCGTCTTGGAGTACCGGATAGACACCATCGACGCACTTCTGGGCCGCCCCAATCGCGACGGCAGCGTCCCACGCCGCATCGAACCCGCACGCGACCGCGTCAAAGGCCGCTTTGCGGAAATGTTCAAGACACTGAATCCCC
Source organism: Chthoniobacteraceae bacterium (assembly GCA_947476255.1). Classification (GTDB taxonomy): domain Bacteria; phylum Verrucomicrobiota; class Verrucomicrobiia; order Chthoniobacterales; family Chthoniobacteraceae; genus Chth-196. The sequence goes on from CANJPY010000011.1 coordinate 11,064, forward strand.
CGCTACTCCCGGGAGACAGAATCACACTCACGCTTACCGCCAAGGATAACAACACCGAAACAGGTCCGGGCGTCGGCAAATCCCTGCCCGTGGAAATCGTTGTGGTCCGCCCGGATCTGTCCGGATTCACCGAACAACAATTCTCCTTCGGCGCCCAATCTCTTCTAGGCGGACTCAAAAAGCTCAACCGCGCCACCGATCTCCTCGTGGATCCCGACAAAACCGTACGCACCGAAAAAGCGCAGGCGATCGACAAACAGGCCCTCAAGGTTCGCTCAGGTCAGGAGTCTTGGCCGACCTCAAACGGCGATGCTGTCGCCGATTACTTCAACCTACTCAGTGGAGGCAACCGATGAAACATCCCGTTATTTCCGGAATTCCCGCCCTTCAAAATCTCACCACAAACAGCATGCGCGTTCTAGTATTCGCTGTTGGAACAATTTGCGTTTGCTCTTTGGACTCCCATGCCGGGTCTTGGGCCGAGCGCACTGGGAAACTCAATCGCACCGAAGTTTCCGCAGAGGATGCCAAGAACCGTGGCGCCGATGACGACAAGGACGCTAGAAACAAGGTGTGTGTGCGTAGCATTAAACCCGCAATGCCCGGGGTGGATTGGAACACTGACCCTTCCGCCATTCCCTACATGATTTACCAGATCGGAAAACGCACCGACCTGCCCACCTACACGCGCACGGATGGTCTGGATATCGGCTCGGATGAACTCTTTGAGAGCACACTCATCTACCTCACCTCGCACGGCCGCTGGAGCTTTAATGAAAAAGAAACAGAGAACGTGTCCCGCTGGCTCGAACGGGGCGGCACCCTCCTGCTAGACGATTGTTACCTGCGCGGCAGCGCCTTCGCAGACAGTGTCCGGCCCGAGGTCTCCAAAATGATCCTGGGCTGCGAACCACGCATGCTCCTCAAAGACGACCCCATCGTCTCCGACAGCTTCCGCATGGTTTACCCAACTCCCTGGCCGGGTGAAGCCAATTTCGAAAACCGCACCTGGCAGTACTTCCTGTGCCAGAATCGCCCCGCCGTGTTTTTCAGCCCCAACGACGACGGTTGCGGTTGGGAAATCAGCTCCCCTCCCAGCGCCTCCAACCCCATCGGCGAAGGAATCGGCCACGGCGGCGACAACCGCCAGCGCGAAATCATGTACCAGTGGATGACCAACTGGTTGCTGTTTGCCTACACGCATTAAAATGACCAAGGATTCTCCACGCATCTCTTCGCACCCCCGCGTGCGCCAGGGACTCCACCTGACTCTGGCCGCAGCCTTCGCATGGCTCTTACTGCCCATGTGTGCAAGCTCGGGCAAAGAGGTGGAACTGCGCCTGGTCCGGCACGACCAACCCGAGGTCACCGTCGACAAACTCGAGAAGCAAACCCCCATCACCAATCCCGTCTCCACAGCCCGCGGCGTGGAAATGATGAAAATTGGCGTCGACTACACCGGCTGGGGCAGAAACATCCTTTTGGACGGACAGCCCGTCTTTGAACGCTACTTCCAAGGCAAATACATCGACCGTCTCCCCGTCGCCAAACCCGACTTGAAACCGGGCGATCACACCATTTGGCCCGGCAACCATGTGTTCACGGTCGCCGCCGATGGTTCAATCACGACCAAGAGCACTGAGCTGCTTCTCGAAAACGGCGTCGTTAAAATCAAATGCTACCCGGTGACCCTGCGGGCCTTTGTCGCCAATCCGGATGAAGCGGATCTGCCCATGACCATGCGGATTACGCCGCTGCCCAACCTCACACTGCGCGACGCCGGTAACGCTGAAAAAAACGCACCCAAGACGCCGTCTGCCAAAAGCAATGCCCTCGATTTACTTCCAGAGTTCGACAAATTCGCGCCCCTCACCTTGTGGCTTCCCGCCAATATCGAAGGCAGCGGCTACTTGGTGCACCCCATCGGGTTAACCTTTCATCTGAGCGCCACCGGAGTCACTGCCGGGGCCGCAGGAGGACAGAGCGTCAAGGGCCTGCGCGTGGAAAACGGACTCATTGAAATTCCCCTGAATCACTTTCCTGTCATTGGCGACCAGGGGTCCAAGGTGGTGCTCACTGGCGTGGAGCAACTCACTTGGAACAGGGGCGAAGCTGGGCAGCGCAAACAGGTCACCCTTTATCCCAGAAAGGAGTCCTTTGAGTTCCTCATTACCAAACCGGGGCCCGCTCTTTCTCTTTCAACGGACACGCTTCCCTTCAAATCCTTCCGCGTCGACATTCCGGATGCGGCCAATGGTTCCCAACGAGCCCTTGTGGCGGAACTCGCCGAGCGTCATTTCACCCCCGGAGCCATCTTCTCCGCCCGCGTACGCGCCCTCGACGCCACCCCGGCGCACACCGCTTTGACGCTTCAAAACAAAACCCGTGCAGCAGCAGCGCTGGCGACAAAGAATCTCCAAACCCTGCAGGCTGCGAGCGCTCAAGCCGAACAGGCTGCGAAAGCCGCCGCCGCAAAAGAAGAAGCCGCGAAACGCGCCGTGGAACCCGTCAAGTTCAAGGCCGCGGACACGGCGGCGGCTCTTGGGGCTGCGAACGCAAAACTGGCAGAAGCCAACGCGGCTGCGGAGAAGGCAAAACAAGCTTTCGAGAACGCAAACCAGACCGCTGAACAACTCAAAAAGGAAGTCGCCGAAGCCACTGCTCTGGCTGAAACCGCCAAGAAAAACGCGCCTCTCGCTGTCAAAGCAGCACAGGCCGCGCCCACCGATGAAGTTCTCAAAAAGGCGGCCGCGGACGCTGCCAAACTTGCAACCGATACGGCCAAAGCTCTGGACGACATCAGGAAGAAATTCGACGAGGCATCCAAAACGGCCAAAGCCGCCCAGTCGATCCTTCCGACCCTCGCAAAACCAGTCGCAGATGCGACGGCAAATCTCGCGAAGGTGGAGAAAACCTTGGCGGCTCTCCCAGTGGTTACCGATCCGGTTGGTGGCGATTTGGAGGATGCAAAACGCGAGTTGGCCGCAGCACAGAAGGCGAGCGAGGATGCCCTTAAAGCGGCCGAAGCAAGCAAGGCGCCGTTGCTGGATGCCACTGAAACCGTGCGAGTGGCCAAAGAAGCCTTCGACGCAGCCACTCAAAAACTTGAGGCCGACGCGCCTCTCAACCCTTTGGACAAAGCCGCGGGCTATGCGCAGTTACAAGCTTATGGCAGCACCGAGTGGCAGACGCTCAAGAGCGAAACGGGAGCTGATGGCGAACTCAAGGTCAGCCTTCCAAACGCGGAAAACGGCGTCTATCGCCTGCGCCTTGGCGTGCACGTCACTGGCGGCTCCCCTCTCTTTGCCGAACAATGGATTTCCATCGCAACGCCCCAACCCTTCGGGATCGGCGTCTTCACCCAGCGTGGCCGGAGCACCTTTTACAGAGGGGAATCGTTTTGGCTCGGAGTTGCTGCGCTTGGCAAGGAAAGCCTGCCCACAGGGACCATGGAGCTGGACTTGGTCGACTCCAATGGAAAGCGCATCCCCGTCTTGCGCGAGCAGACTGCCGCTGCGCGCAAACAACAGACGTTTATTGCCCGGCTCGACGGGACTCAAAGCCTCGGTTTGGCCGCCGGTCGCTATCGGGTTGAGGCAAGGTTTGGGGGCAAAACCGCCTCAGCGCAGGTTCTCGATATCATCGAACCCGAACCCAAAACCCATTTCACCAACCTTCTCAACGGAAAGTACAATGTCTTGGGCACTGGTCCCGGACCAGTGGGCTATTCGCACACGATAAAATCTGGAAAGGGAGCCGAGGACCTTGTCTCCGAAATCACTGCCATGGGCTACAACGCCTTTATGGGGATGGATTACTCCATGAGTCGGGTACACCGCCATGGGCTCGATCTGGAACAACTGGTACGTGAACGTCCCGAGCTGGGACCATGGGAGAGTTATTACCAACCCAGCGGCCGGGACCGTTTTTTAAACGCCGCGCTGGGCAAAAATCTTCGCTTTTACGAAGACCTTTTCACCCAACACGACGCAATGCTGCCGCGGGATCCCCAGATTCTCGATGCGTGCGACCGTTTCGCGAGTTTGGAAACAGCGGCGCTGCGCCACAGTCCCGCGTTTCATGGATTGTGTTTGTATGACGAACTTTACAACTCCGGCGATACCGACGCACCGCCGGCGGTCGTGGCCATGTTCTTTAAGGCCCAGGAAATGGCCTACCGCGCCAAACACCCCGGACTCACCAGTGCCGACGCCGCCAAAGCTCTGGACCGCTTCACCAGCAGACCCCTCGGCCAACGCCGGTTCGAGGATCTCGCCAAGTTCCGAACCTGGGCAGACCATGAGGACAGCGACTGGCGCACCTTTTCCGACCGGTTATCCCTTTCCATTAAGTCCGTGGAACCGCGCACAAAGCTTTGGACACAGTACCGGGCCTTTGGCGGCAACGGCGACAATATCGCCCCCAACGGCCTTGCTTCAGACGTCTTTGGCTCACTCGATATCGCTGCAACGGTCATGTACAAAGATGGGGGCACCGGTGACCGCCCCGTCTTTGCTCCCATGATGGCGGACGTCCTCCGCACCCGTGAGGACATGCCTGTTTGGACGCAAATCCACAATTTTCACGGGGGCGGACTTTACGGCGCCCATTTATTCCGCCAGGCAATGTTCGGTCTCTCCCAGAAAATCGACGGTCTCAGTTATTTTACCCTGGATCACAATCCGATTGCCCCCTCTCCAACTGACAATCGCGACACTGTCCGCGACATTGCCGCGACCCTTTTAACGCCCTACGGCGACTTCTTCTCCTCCCTCCAAAAGGGCTACAAAAAAGTGGCCATCTTGTACTCGCGCGAGTCCGCCCATCTGGTGCAACGCAAACAAAACAAGCTCAACCATACGGTCGAAGGCCTTTGGGTGGCCTGCATGCGCGCGGGATTTCCCGCCGATTTTATTTATGACAGTACTTTGCGAAATCCAAAGGCCGTCGACTACGATGTCATTTTCGCTCCGGGTTACGCCTTTGAAGATGAGGCTTCCCCGGACATTCTCGAAGGCCTCAAACAGCTGGTATCCGCCGGAAAAACCGTCGTGGTCGAACGTTCCAGCAAACTACCCTTGGAGGGGATCTCGCGCCTGGACTCTGAGCTCGACGAATACGACGACAAAGTTGGCGGCGCGTTCCCACGCTATGTCGATTTCGAAAGCGAGATGGTTTGGAACCAAAGCGAACAAACCACCAAACTCGTCCGCGATTTTCTAAGCAAGAAAATAAAACCGGCCGCAGAACACAGTCTTCTTGTCGGTCCCGACTGGCTGCGTCGGGGAAAAGGCGAATTCCTGGTCCTCTCAAACTTCGCCCCGACCAAGTTCACGGACCTCCACAAAACCCTTTATCAGGCTCCCGATAAACCCCTGCTCCGGTTCCCAATCCGGCCAGCGCATTGCTACGACGTTCTCGAAATGCGCCCGGTTCCGCTCAAAACCGAAGGCGAGTGGATGCGTATGGAGGCCGACATGACGCATCTAGCCGGCAAGGTGTTCGCCTTCCTGCCCGCCCCGATTGACAAGGTTTCCTTGCAGGCAAACGCAAATCTTGCCGCCGGAGCGGACCTTAGTTTCCAGGCTTTTGTTTCCGACGGTGCGGGCGCTCCGATCGATGCGGCCTTCCCTCTGGAAATCACTTTGCGCGATCCCGAAGGGAACGTTCAGTTGCACATCTTCCGGGCTGCCACGCCTGCTTTTGAATCAGCGTGGCGCATCCCTGTCAATGCGCTCGGAGGGGCCTGGAAATTGACGGTGCGCGAACTCATCAGCGGCGCTTCCAATGAGGCCCAAGTGACGGTGAGCGCCAATCCGGCTCCCGCCATCGCAGCAACCGTGGACAAACGCCCCGTATGGCTGCATGACGCAGATAAGCTGCAAGCCTTCCTCGCGGTTCCTGCCGCCCCCGGAACCTCTCCCGCTCCGGAGATTTTGATCGCGGTGGACAATGAACAGCCCTGGTGCAAAGCGCAGGCAGAGGCGTTGGCGAGCGGACTCGCTCAACGCGGGCGTGCGGCTAAAGTCGTCAAGCTCTCAGACGTCCTGCGCATTCCCAACGCTTGGGACAAAATACCGGTGCTCGACGGTGGCCGCTTGTGGCGGGGCGAGTTGGTTGATCCAGGACTCTTTGTCGATGCGCCACTCATTTTGTTGGGCAAACGTTACGAAAACCGCCTCATCGAGGCTCTCGTCCGGCGCGACGTCCTCGCCGAGGTGCCTTCGACCCACATGCCAGCTCCGGGCCGGGCGATTGTGGGTTGGACCCGCCGCGCCTTCTCCAACTTCCACGACACTGTCTCCATATTCGCCAATGACGAAGAAGGGCTCAAGGAGGGCATTCGCGCTTTCCTCGCTTCCTCTCCAGAGAGTTCCGAACCTGCCTTCAAAAAACTCGCGACGGCGTCCTTTTCCAAAAATGCGTTGAGCGCAGCCGTCACTACGGCGAAGGCTCCCACCACGTTGCGCGACATGTTGAGCTCCGAAGACCGGATCCGTGCCGTCGATCTGGATCCAAAAACCGGCAGGGTTCTCGCAAGCACGTTTGGATTCGGTCACAACCTCTTCTGTTTCGGACCCGACGGCGCGCTGCTCTGGAGGCAGTTTCTGCCTGACCACAACGTGTACTTCGCGAAGTGGTGCGACCAAGGCAAGCGCGTGGTTGCCGCCACGGGACAGGGCCATTTTCTTTTCCTGCTCAACGCCGCTGACGGCACGGTTTACAAAAAAATCAGCTCCACGGAATGGCCCAAATTCCACTGGGTTAATCTAGAGGGAGCCGAGAACACCGAACTGCAGATTGTCGTGAATGAACCGCTCAGGCAAGTTCTTGTGGGAGGCCGTACCGGCCTCATGGCGCTGGATTTTGAGGGTAAAAAAATGTGGTTCCACGATCGGGCCGCGGCCATCGCGGCTTATCCCAAGGAGGCCGAACAAACCAAAGCGGCAGCCTTCGGCAGAAGCCTGCATGTCGGTAATTTTGCCCTCCACAAAGACGGCACTCGGCTCGTTCTTAGTGAGGAGCTTATTATCGGGGCAACCCCGGGCGATGCAGCGGGAGAAATCTTCGACTTGTGGGCGCACATCCCCAAGATTTTGGACGCACGCTCTGGCAAAGTTCTTCTGGAAAACACCGAAGATCCGGGCAACGAGCGCGCCCCCGGAAATTGGAGGGTGCAATGGCCGCCAGCCTCAGCAACCCCCTTTGTGGAAAGGGCATCACTGAGTGCACCGTTGACAGAATCGGGCAAACTCGGGCCCTTTATTCACAAGGTGGGAACCCGCTTCTCCGATGGCAGCCAACTCGAGGCAGCACGGACTCACCTCGCAAGGGTTGCCTCTAACGGCCCCATTGTGTGGCGCACTGACGGGGACATTATCTGGATCCCCCAGCTTGATGCCATCAACGAGGCGCAGACCCGTTTTTATCGATGCGACCGTGACGGATTGGTGCGGTGTTTTGACCTTGGCACCGGTAAAATCCTGTGGGACTTCAAACTTCCCTTTAATGCTGTTTTACAAGCCTCAGGCGATGAACTTCTCGCCGGCGCCAACAACGGCGCTTTGGTACACTTGGGCCCCGATGGCCAACCACGCTGGAAAACCCGCCTGCGCGAGCACCACGAGTTGTCAGGAAGTGATTACGGCGCCTACCTTGCCGAAGCTCGGACTCGGGATGTGGATTCCTCGCCTGAATTCTACCCCGGCGGTCCCGAGGCTCCCGAAGACTTTAAAGGTGTCCTGCGCATGGGCGTGGAACAGTTGGTGAACGGCGACTTCGAGTCCCCCTCCAACTGGCAGTTCGAGAACGCTCCGGTGCGCACGGGCGCACCCGCAAAAGCAGGTTCTTCCGCCCTCCAACTCGATCCCGGTCAACTCGCGACTCAACGCGTAAGCGCCCGCGTGATTCCTTCGGCCACCTACCTCCTAGAGTTCTGGTACCGACCCGAAAACTCGAAAGCCCGATTGATTGCTGGCGCCCTGCTTGAAGGAGAGAAACAAACACTCACTTCTTCACGTTTTGAAGGGCGGGCGGGCCAATGGACCTTTGGGCGGGTCGCCCTCAAAAGCTATGCGGACACATTGTCCGTCGACATCGGTTTCGAAGCCGAGGGCGGGAAAGTCAGCGTCGACGCGGCCAGTCTCCGCGCGGTGCGTTTCCCTTCCTCCAATTTGCTGGCCAACGCGGAACTGCATGCTTTGGATCCGGTCTTCGTGAAGGACATCCGGGTCCAGTTCGAGCGCATTCCCTCCCGGCTCCGGGAGAAGATGATGACCAAAAACCGAGTCTCTGCTTTTAAGCAGGGCGAAACCAATTCGGCGACGATTTACACCCAGGAGGCGGCCTTTCTGCAAAACGGGCGACTGGATGACGTGGGCAGCACCTGGGTTTATCAGCCCGATCCCATGGCCTTTGCGCTTACCCTGAACAAGCCCGCCTACATTTCCCACCTCGTCCTCTACCTCAACAACGCAACGCCGGAGGACGCCTACCGCACCATCAGTATCCTGGCCAACAACATGCAAACCAAGATCCCGGAGGCTGTTTCTCTGGTACGCATGAACCAGCGGCGCTTTATTGTCGTTCATTTCCCGACCCCGCTCTTTACCGACTCCCTCAAAGTCATTCCTTCCTACTATCGCGCCCACACGGATTCGATCACAGAAATCGAACTTTATGGCCCGATCGATGGCGGCAAGATGGCTGCTACCGCGCAAAGCGACCCCGATGCGGTTCCCATGCTCTTGGGTTCGGCTTCGCGGGTGTTCCCAAAACTCCCCACGGATCTTGTGGGACCCTGGCGTGACTTCGGCCCGAACAGGCTCGAGAAGTATCCTCCTTTCACTTCAGGAGCGACTGTGCTCGAAGGAATGTTCTCCATCTCAGATCCCAGCGGTTCCATCCGCACCATGGGCCTTCCCAAGCCCGATCCCAAAGACCCCAAAGAGCCGAAAAACACGCGCGCCATCGCTGGACCGATTTGGAACCTTGCGACCCTTCCCCCCACAACCACGCCCACGCGCTACAAGGGCCGGCTTTTGGTCGGTTCCTCCGATTACAAACTCCATGCGGTTGCCGACAACGGCACCTACCTGTGGTCCTTCGCCACGGGCGGGCGCGTCTATTCCTCGCCAGCAGCCCAAGGCGACGACGTGTTCTTCGGGTCTGACGACTTCCGCCTCTACAAAGTGGATGTCGATAGCGGCATCCTCATTTGGGAGTTCGCCACCGGCGACAAGATCCGCGGAGGACCCGCACTCGCCGACAACAGGGTTGTCGCAGCCTCATGGGACGGCTTCATCTACGCACTCGACGCCGAGACAGGCCGTTTGCTCTGGAAGGTGCCTATAGCCAAATACACGCGCTCAACGCCTGCCATTTCCAACGGTAAAGTGTTTCTCGGTGACGAGGCCGGTGTTGCGCACTGTTTTGAGGCAAGCACTGGCAAGGAGCTCTGGAAACACACGCTCGACGGCTTTATTTCCTCCGGCGCTGTGGTCACTCCCGAGGGTGTGTTTTTCGCAAGCGAACAAGGCAGCCTGGCGTTTCTCTCCCATGATGGCGCCCCGATTTGGAAGCGCGACGCCCAAGCCGGCGTGTCCGCTCAAACCGTGGCCACGCAAACCCAGTTGCTGGTCCCCACTGAAAAAGGTCTCCTCGTATTGCGCCGCTCCGATGGCACGGTTGATGACCGTTTCAGCGGCCCGGCCATTCCCACTAAAATCCTCTCCGTTCTGAAGTGGCGCGAACAACTCTTCCTCCACACCGGAAACGCATGGACCGATTTCAGGTGGCCTCCCCGAACCTATGCGGAGTTTGAGAACAAAGCGGTGTTTCTTGTCCCGGACACCGCGCGAGCAAAGGAGGCTGGCGCTAAATGAACACTTTTCCCATACGCTCAACCGTGAACCGGCTTTTACTCCCGGCAATGGGTGCACTCGCCTCCATACTGCTATCGGCCTCAGGATTTTCTCAAGCACACCAGTTGATTGAGAACTTCACCGCCCCCCTGCCTTCCAGCCCCCAGTTTGATTGCACCCTCGAAAGCAATGACATCAAAGTCGGGCTCGGTGCGGCCGCCCTTTCCTACCGCATCAATCCCAAGAACCGCAGCGCCACGCTGGAACTCGGGGATGAACGCCGTGTTTTGGGCAGCAATGGGGTGCTCAAGCTCTGGGTGAAGGGCAACAACTCCGGCCACGATCTGGAGCTGATTCTGCGCCATGGAAAACCGCAGACGGGCTCGGATGGAAAACGCACTCTGGCGGCCGCGGCAGACATGCCCCTGCCCCGCGTCAAGTTAGACTTTGAAGGGTGGCGCGAAGTGACTTTCGACGTGCGCGCTTTGCCCGAAGGCAATACCGCCTGGTGGAGCAAACTCAACCTGCATGCCCCTCCCAAAATCGAGACATTGGACGGAGTCATCGCGCTCGACGACCTGCGTTTCTTCCCGGAAGCCAACGTCCCCAATGCGACCTGTGTGGCAGGCCTCATCGGGCAACCGGTCCGCGAATTCACTCAAAAACTCGCGCTGTTCCTAGACCTGCGCAACTTCACCGACAAACCCGCAAAGCTCCGCTCCCGGGTCACGATGACCGACCGCAATGAAAACCTCATTCTAGACCGGGAATTTCAGACGGAACTCGGCCCCAAGGAACTGAAGGAAATTGCATTGGAGCTGGACCCGCAAAACCTGGGCGCCTTTTTACCTCCCTTCAAAATTACGGGGGACGTGCTCTCGAGCGATTTGCAGGAGCTTTCTACCAAGATCGACACCACCTTGGTCATGGGGAATGCCCGCTATATTTTTGACGATCAGGGCGATGCTCTTTCACGCTGGTTTGCTGTCGGAACTCCCTCCCAGCCCCGCGCCAACGTGCGCAACTGGATCGTATGGACCCACGGCGAAGCCCAGCGCGCGACCCCGCTCGTGCAGACCAGTCTGCGTTTTAGCAGGGTAGAGTTAGGGGCGGATTCCAAGAACCCTCCCGCCAAATACGCACTGCAACTCGACTACGAGGGTGATGCCGTCGTTTATACGGGCGCCCAACGCTATCTCCCCGGGAACCCCTATCGTGCGGGCTTCTGGATTAAGGGCGATGGCAGCGGTTCAAAACTCTTCGCCTTGTTCCTGGACTACACCCACGGCGCCGACTTTTACGAAGGCGGCTGGAAACGCATTTACGATGGCGAACGCGAACTTGCGACCCTTGATTTTTCGGACTGGCGCTACATTGAAGTACCTCTGCCCGGCAACGGTTTGGGTTCTAATACCGCCAATGGATCGACTCCAAACATCGACTTCCCTCTGGAGCTCACCGCCCTGCGCATTCAGACGCCACCACCCGTCCCCGCCCCGCCAGCAGCCACTGCCTCCCCAGTTCAGCCGCAGGTTCAGGGTGGCAAAATCCTGATAGGCCCCATCCAGATTTTCACCCAAGTCCAACCCTCCAACGCTCTTTCAGTTCAGCTCGCATACGATGATGCGCAACACCGCTGGCAGCCAAAACTCGGGGTTTCTGTGGCGGTGCAAAACTCCAGCTTAACCGGCGGCCGCAAAACAAAGGAGAATTGGTCCATCTTGGATGCCACTGGACAAGCCGTGGCGAGCGGACAAACGGAGCTCTCCCTTGCCGAAGGCCAACCGGGGAGCTTCCGCATTGAGCTTGAAAAGTTCGCGGGCGAACTGGCAGCAAAGCCCGCGCCCTTCCGCGTGCAGGTGACCGCGTACGATGTCGCCGACGGCTCGGTCTCTACAACTACCGAACTCATTCTCACCCGGCCAGAATGCACCGCGAACGTCGCGGACTTCGAAACGGAGCGGGGATATCTTGGTCTGAAGGGACGTGAAATCAAGACGGCTCCAGGCGAGGGAGAGGCGGCCGCATACACCAGCACAGAACAGGCTCACGGCGGCAAACGCTCCCTGCAAATGGACTGGGATCGTGACAAGTCTCCGCAAACATTTGTTTCGATCGACCCTGCCCTGCCCGGGATTCCAACCGAACTGACCCTCTGGCTGCATGGCGATGCATCCGGGGTGCTCTTCTACCCCCTTATCGGCGACACCCGGGGCATCAACCACGGCCTTACAAACGGCCAATGGAACCTCTTCCTGCCCAAGACCGAAGGCTCCCTTCAAAACGCGGTGCGCGTAGACTGGACGGGGTGGAAAAAGGTGACGTTTCAACTGCCGCCCACAGCCCCAAACTGGGCCGTGGCGACACCCAAACAACGCTTTCTGCCAAACTACCCTCTGGGCGTGCATCTGGCCGTGGATGCCACCGGCGTGAGCGGTGAGCGCGGCAAACTATTCGTGGATGACCTCAGCGTGGCAACCCACCTGCCTGTGGAATCCAGAGTGGACATGATTTTTATCCGGCCCACGGAGTCCAACTTCTACCAACCGGGGACCAGCCTCCAAGCCGCCGTTTCCAATTACGACAACACCGCGCCACGCCGCGTCGTGCTTTCAGGAGGAATCTTCGACTGGCGCGGTAATCGTGTCACCGGGGTCGATTTAGAACTCCAGCTTCAGCCTGCCTCTACACAAATCGTGGATCTGGCCAAAAACCTTCCCCCCGGTTTTCATCTGCTCAAAGCGTTTTTAAAAGAACCTGCAGCCGGCGCGAAACCGGAACGGATTTTCGCGGAACTTGAAGAAGACATCCTGGTCACTGACCCGGCCCAAGTGCTCGGAGCACAATGGAAGGAAGCACTCCCAGACGAATGGGAGTTGCGTAAGCCTGTACGCGAAAAGTTCTTCTTCATCGACGAAGACTGGGACTGGGTGGAGCACCATCCGGGGAACCTGCAGCTGGACACCATCCGCCAGCGGGCGCGTCGTGTGAGTGATGTTGGGGGAGATCCTTACATGCTCCTGGGCTACTCGTCTTTTTGGGCAGCCGGTCCCGGCTTTGAGCAACTCACCTCAGCCTCTTTTCAACGCATCCTCCGGGACCGCGGTCATGCCGTAAACACCTTCCTCCTGCCTAAACGTCTGGCGGACTGGGACAACTATGTCTGCGAAGTCATGCGCGGGGCCGGGAAAGATGTGAGCGGTTGGGTGCTTTGGGACAGTCCAGACAGCACCGGTCCCATGGGTTTCCCTGCGGAAAAATTCGTCCCGTTTTTGCTCTCGACCGATAAATGGCGCCGCATCTACTGCCCGCAAAGGCCCCTTCTCCTGGGCGGCATGGCTAGGGAAACGGCAGTGCCCTATCTGCAGGAACTCCAAAAAGCCGGAGGTTTGGAGTCCATCGGCGGCGTCAATCTGCGTTTGGATGTGGGAAGACTCTCGCCGGAAGATGCAGGCGTTGGAGATTACCTCCGGGAACTCCACCAAGCTTTGCATCCCGCGCCAAGTGCCCAGAAAAAAAGCGTTCTCCTCACCAACCTGGACTGGGCCGTGGAGAAAGGAAAAGACGGCCTCTCCGCCTTCGATCAAGCCGCCTACCTCTCACGCTCAGCACTGCTGCTAGGGAAAACAGATATCCGCTCTGCCCTTGCAATTCGCAACGAAGACTTCGTCCGTCAGGGCTTGGGCGTGGCGTATCGGCGCGAACTCTCCTGTCCGCCTCTCGTTGAAAAAAGGGTGACCTACCAGCTTAAACCAGCCTGGTGGGCGATGACACGTGCGCGGTTGTGGATGGATCAAGCTCAAACACAGACAGAAATCGAGGTCGCCGATGTCGTGCGGGGACGCACCCGCTGCCTGCTTCAAGTTGCAGCGGACGGCAAATCTTCTGCAGTCGTCTGGCGTAATGACGACGAGGGGGCCCTCAGTTTTGCCCATTCTGGAAGCACTGTTGTTGCGGCTGAGGACATTTTCGGCGCTCCTCTCCAACCTGCCGACGGATGGTATCCTGTAGGAAAAATTCCCTGCCGCTTCACCTTTGCCGTGGGCACGCAAACGGAATCTCTTGCCCAGTCGCTCGCTAAACTGAGGGTCCGCGACGGCAAAGAAGCACTCTGGTCGCAGAGCATCCTCGCCACGTTTACACCCAGTCTCTCCCCCACGAAAGGGTACGCACAGTCGGGTGGGCAAACTTTGAAAACCTCGGGCCGTACAAGCACCGGAGAAGTCCTAGAGCGCTCTGGGCTGAACTTTCCGAGCGGCGGCAAAGAACAACTCGATTTGCCCGCTCCAGCCGGTGCCGGTTTGGTGCTCCACCATTTTTTCTCTCTGGGCGATACCGGACAGGAGTCGGAAGTTTTTGTGAATGGCAAAAGCGCCGGCAACTGGAACCTGAAACGGTCCGATAAGGAACTCTCGGGAGGCCTTCGCGAGGCGGTGTTCTTGCTTGATCCCTCTCTCTTCGCGGGACAGGCCAACGCTTCCATCGAAATCCGCTACAAAACCCCCGCCAACAGCACAGGATGGCAGGTGCTCGAATGGCGCGGCGGCGACTTCCCGCTCTCCGCCATGGGGGCGATCCACGCAGATCAAAACGTTTCAAGCGTAAGGTTCGGGCGCAATGTGGTCGGAGGGCGTCTCAAGGTGGACAACGCTTCGTATGCGAATGGCATCGGCACCTTCGCCCGCAGCCTTTTGGAGTTTCCTCTCAACGGCCAGTTTAAGCGTTTCAAAGCCAAAGCGGGCATTGACGCTGTTACCGAAGGCAAGGGCTCCGTGGTATTTGAGATTTTTGGGGACGGTAAAAAACTGTGGTCGTCCCCCACGGTATCAGGCCTGGACGCCGCCAAAGAGATAGACATCGATGTCTCTGGGGTTGACCGACTGCGCCTCGTCGTAGGCGACGCCGGAGACGGCAACAAATTTGACGTGGCTGACTGGTGCGAACCCGTCCTCCAGCGCTGAGCTTCCCCTTCATCCACCTCAAAATTCGAATCACACTCCCCATGAAATACCATTCCCTCGCTCTACCCGTTTTACTGGCTGCCTCGGCTGCCTTTGGCGCTGAGACTGCCCCCAAGCCCGAAAGCGTAACAAAGTCCGCAGCACCTGTCGTGATCGACGGGAACCTGAACAAAGACTGCTGGAAGAACGTCCCCGCAATTTCCGTGGACTTTATCGGAACCAAAACCGGCACGAAAAGCGAGACCCCGCACATGAGCGTGAAATACCTCTGGGACGACCATTATCTCTACATTGGTTATGAGACCTTTGACGCCAACCTTGTGGCGGTGCCCAAGGACGAATTCCAGGGTCCCCCGAACAACCGCAGACAAGGATGCGAGATCTACGACGCGAAAAAGGACGGTGCCAAGGTGGATGTCGCCGAATTTTTCATCTCCTTCGGCGACGAACATTTTTGTTGGGAACTCCATCACAATGCGCTCAATCAATTTAACGATGTGCTTTGCGTGGTTCCAGACCCTTCGTGGCCTGTTTCCAAAACCGCCATGGTGACCTACGGCATCATTTTAGCCCCCAACGAATGGCTGCAAGACGAGGGCGAATACACCGTCGCTACCGCGGTGAAACTCAAACCAAAGGCGGATGGAAAACCTTCGACCGTCAATGACTCCAGTGATGAGGACACGGGATATACCGGAGAAATCCGTCTGCCCTGGCGCTCCATTGGTGCTCCGAACGCCGCCCAAACCTGGATCGAAAACAAACCCGCCCCGCGCCAACCTGGGCCCTGGAAAATGGAAGGTCAGACAGTCAGCCTCCTGGCTGTGATGCAGGACGGTGACCTCAAGGAACGCTACCACCATTCGAGTCCCACGCGGAAACCCGACTGGTTCCACAAAACCCAGCCAGCCTGGCCGCTCTATATCTTCAGCAATCCGTGAGGTCAGGTTCTCCAGCCATTTCTGCGCGCAACCGCCGTTTGAGGGTTCTCTTCGGCTGGTTTTCTGCTGCCCTCATACAGACGGCAGCAGCCATTTTTGCACAGGACGTGCCCGACAAAGAAATTATCAAGAGACTGCTCGAAGAGGCCGACGCAAAGGATTCCAAACCGGGCATGCTGGCCCTTGCCGTGGGCGAAAGAGGCATGGCCACAGCCCTGTCTTGTGCGGAGCTTTTAGACGAAAAGGCTCCAGCCCGTGCCCAGGCGCTCCTCACCGCCATCACCTCAGCCGCAACCTGCAGACGCTCGCACCCCGAAGTGCTTCGCCTGGTTCACCCTGCAGCTTTTGAAATCTTCTACAACTCAGACCAGCGGGCCTTCGGCAAGTGCCTGCCATGGAAACAGTGGCCGCCCAATCTGCCCGATGCTCTCATCCGGTCCGCGCCGCTTCCAACCTTGGAATGGTTGCAGGCCCAAGCAAAGCAGACCAAACCGCAATTGGAAAAACTGCGTCTGCTCTGGCCGGCGTTGGGTTGGTGGTTGCGCGCCCATCACGAACGCCAGTTTAACATCGAATGGCATGAGGCCATTGCCGCGCTGACGCTCAATAAAAACCTCACCGCAGACAGCCTCACCCGCAACGCCCTCCTGCAGCTCATCGCCGATGCCGGCTCCCCTGGCTCGCTATCCTTTGTGCTGGAGAACCTTCCGTCTCCCGACGAAAAGACGCGTGAGTGCGCGGTTAACGCCCTCGGCAGAATTCTCAGTCCACACGCACGTTGCTGCACGCCACTCCAAACACTGGAGACGCTCAAAGCCCGCGCCCTTCCGGCGTTCTTGGAACGCACTGTCCAAGAGTCCACCCCTTCCGTCCTCGGCAGCATCGCCGTCACTGCTGAATCCTGGCCCGATAATCCCCAAGTGGGTGAGTCCATGCATCGTTTATTCGAGCGGGCCGCACTTGGTGAGACTCGCCGTGCCGTTTTATATGCGGTGGCAAAGACACACTGGCCGCAGCGGTCTGCAATCCTTCAAGCCTCCTTTGATGCCCCCCAGGACGGTGTTCTGGCAGTCGCTCTCCAAGCCGTGGTCGCGCACCCTCTCCCGGAATTCCGCCCCCACATTTTAGTCCTCTTAAAGGCGGCCACTGAACCTTCACCCTACCTCATTGATGCCGCAGGCGCACTCGCCGACCCCGCCGCTTCTCCAAAGCTTTTGGAGTGGCTCAAGAAAGAACGCAATCTCGCGCTGCGGCTGAAACTCGCTCTGGCGCTTGAAAAAATCCCGGGCGCGGAAAGTGAGGCTGCATTAGGTGAACTTATTGCCAACGAGACGGATCCGTTACTGGTTGAACACCTCTGCCGCATTGCGAGTCGGCGCCCCCTCTCCTCTGCCCTTCCAACGCTCATTTCTCTCGCCGAAGATCCAACCGCACCAGAAGCCATTCGCGGGCAGGCCATCTGGGCTCTGGGCCGCTACATCGCGCCCTCCGCACAAGCCTGCCTCTCGCGGCTTAAACTGTCAGCGAGCTCGCTGGTCAACACAGACCCGCTGTCCACCAATCTTTCCCTCGCCTTTTTCCGCTCCAACACAGCGGGCGCAGACCGTGACCTTTCCCTCCATTTTGACAAGGGCACTCCTGCGCAAAAGCTCACCTGTCTCTTGGCGTTGACCGAACTCAAACGGGATCATCCGGTGATTTCAGAAAGTTTGGAGAGCCCGGATTTCGCCGTCCTGCTGGGGGGCGTCAGAGCCGCAGCGGCTGCAGACCCACGCAAATACTACCCGAAACTTGCCGCTCTTCGTTCGGCGCCTTTTGTGAGTTCACTTTTAAATTCCGGTCTCGACTCTTGGGGACTGCCTGCAGCGCTGGACGCCGCGTTGGAAAACGGCGCTGCACAACCGAACCCCAAAACCACTCTTCTGACCCCATGAAGGGTATCGACCAAAAAGCCGGGGATTTGACGAAATTCGGGGCGTCGCTGCTGACGCTATGCCTGTCAACGGGTTCCTTGTGGGCTCACGAATCACCCGTGGATCATGTCGAGCGCGAGTTTACCCTGCGCGTCGAAAACGAGGTTTTGCACGTGGGTTACCGCGTGCAATATTCCGAACGCTCCGTCCTTCTCCAGTTCCATTCCATGGATACCGACCACGATGGAAAAATCTCGGAGGCCGAACGTTCCAAATTTTTCGAAAGCCAGGTTCAAACGCTCGCTGGACTGTTCAAGCTCGAACTCGAGGGCCGAACCCTTCTGCTCCAGCCTTCTGCTCCGGTGAAATGCGATGCGCGCCTAGGACAGACCTACTCATTCACGGCGCCCCTAGGTGCCTTGGGTTCGGGGAAACACGCAGGTGTTCTGACCGACGGTTACTCTCGTGTTTATCCCGGCCCTTACAAATGGCAACCGAGCGAACCCGCCGGACCGGGCAAAGCCTTTATAAGACCGCTCCCGCAAACTCCCGGACACGAAAAGGCGCATGCCAGCACGCTTGCCCTCAACTTTGAAGTGCATGCCCCCTAAACCCACAACTTTTCCCAAACCAAATCCTCAATCCACAAACATATGAGCACCAAAAACAAAACAGAGCTTCCACCGGCCCTTGAGATCGCCCGCGCGGCGCGTGAAAAAGTCTTTGCGGAACTCCGCAAAGTGATCGTCGGCCAGGAATCGCTCATTGAACAAGTGCTCGTGGCGATGTTCGCCGGCGGCCATGTTTTGTTGGTGGGTGTGCCGGGGCTCGCGAAGACGCTTTTGGTGAGCACGCTGGCGAAGACGCTCTCCATGAACTTCAAGCGCATCCAGTTCACTCCGGACATGATGCCGAGCGACATCACCGGCACTGAAATCCTGGAGGAAGATCAGGCCACAGGCCACAAACAGTTTGTTTTCGTCCAAGGGCCCGTCTTTACAAACCTGCTGCTGGCGGACGAAATCAACCGTACCCCTCCCAAAACCCAGGCCGCCTTGCTGGAAGCGATGCAGGAAAAGAGCGTCACCGTTGGAAAGCGTACCTACAAGCTGGAGGAACCCTTTATGGTCATGGCGACGCAAAACCCTATTGAGCAGGAAGGGACCTATCCCTTGCCCGAGGCGCAGTTGGACCGGTTTATGTTCAACCTTTACGTTGATTACCCGACGGATTCCGAACTCAAGACCATCATCAAGAACACCACTGCAGGAGGTCTCCCGACACCCTCAGCGGTTCTCAACGGAGAAGACGTCCTCGCCATGCGCGCGGCGGTGCGCCAGATGCCGATCAGCGACCATGTTCTCGAATACATCGTCCGCCTCATCAGCGCCACGCATCCCAACAAGGACGCCTCCCCCGAAATCACCAAGAAGTTTCTCGCGTGGGGCGCAGGACCGCGCGCCGGACAGTATTTGGCGCTGGGTGCGAAAAGCCGTGCGCTGCTGCGTGGCAACCTGCAGGCCACAGCAGAAGACGTCCGCGCCGTGGCACGGGCGGTTTTGCGCCACCGTATTTACACAAACTTCACGGCTCAAGCCGAAGGTGTCGATGCAGACGCCATGATCGAACGTCTGATCAAACACGTTCCTGAGAACGTTTAGGCGCGTGTCTTGTGGACGTTCGGCCGGTTCATCGCGCTGGACGGAGCCGCAAATTTGCAGACCTGCGGTCCCCTGAAGGGGTTTCAGCAGGTCCTCTCTTCACTCCTGACTGCGGTGTTTTGTTTCCCCTCTGATGAAAGCCTTTGCAACAAGACGACATCTCCTTGTTTTCTGCAGTCTTCTGGCGGGTGCCTCTCTTTCTGCGGAGGCCATTCCGCTGGCACAGCCTGTATCTACACAGGATCTGGATATCGAGTTCTGCGAGACGTTGAGTGTCTCGGGGAGCCGCAAAGCCACGGTTGAAGAAGTGAAGGGCGCCATCGGACTGCAGGTGCCGAAGTATCCCGGCTGGGTGGCTGGAACCCCTGCGAAGTCCGGCGAATCCGAGCCCTTCCGATACAGGGTGGCCTTTCGTAGGGCCATCCCATTGGGGGCAGTTTATGTCCCGCAGGAGTATGAGCTGCACCTCTTAAAGGAATCCGTTGCGTATCCGGGAGACAGCGCCAATGAGGATCATTGGCGTCCCATTTCTGCGACACGCCAACCGGGTGGCACCCTTTATACGCTGCCTCCACAAACTTTGTGCAGAGCGCTTCGCTTCACGCATGCCGCCCGTGGACGCGCGCATTTACAAGGCGTTCGGCTCTATGGAGAACGGTTGTACAATGTCACCCCTCTCGCACTGGCCAGCGCTCCCGAAGAGTATACGCCCCCCAATACAGACCACCCCACCCATCCCGCTTCGGGGCTAACTACCGGAAGCAATCACTGGCTGAACACGGGCAAAGACAATACCGGGCGCATTCCTCGCGGCCCCATCAGCGAACTCTTTCCCACGTGGCTTCTTTTGGATTGGGAGGAGGCGCAAACCCTGAGCGGCCTCGTGCTCAATTCGAACCTGGAAAAGTTCACCCTCGAGACTTTTGAAGGGCCCGAAGGGGTGCATCCGAAAGCTGCGACTCCTTCCGAGTGGAAAAAAGTAGAGGTGTCTGTTGGCCCGCTGATTCCGAGCACCACCAATGCAGGCTGGCGTTACATCAGCTTTAATCCAGTCAAGACCAGAGGCCTGCGTCTGCTAGTCACCAAGACTACGGAGGGACCTGTCGCATCGGTGCAGGCAGCTCAAGCTCTTGTAGACTTGGGAGACAAAGAACCTCCCGCCACCCGTTCTGCTTTAAAAGCGGCGCCCAGTTTTCTGAATCTCAGCCTGTCCAAAAATCTGAATGTCACTGCCGGAGTGAACACCCCCGATGGACGCCGGCTTCAGAATCTCTTGGTACGCAAACCCCTTGACGCTGGCACACATTCCATTGGATGGGATCTCAAGGATGGCGAAGGCCGGTTTGTGCCGCCGGGCAAGTACCCGTGGACGGCTGTCGCATATCCCGACATCCAAATGCGTTACGAAATGACCGCGTACCCGAATGTCTCAAAATATGCTCCCGAGAATTCGCCCTGGCTCAATGCCATCAATGGGAGCGGTGGCTGGATGGCCGACCATACCCCTCCGGTGAGCGGATGCGCCGCCGGCGACCATGTCTATCTGGGGTCCTATGTCGCGGAGAGCGGAGTCTCTTTGATCGAATGCGATCTCGCGGGCCGCAAGACTTGGGGGCACCACTCGTTTGCGGCCTGGACCGGCCCGCAGTTTCTCGCGGCGGATGCGAACGAAGTGTTTGTCGGGGCGAATATTCTCAACACCAGTAACGAATCCGTCTGGGCGGTAGATCTGCAAACCAAGAAGGTGCGAAACGCCTTGTCCCTCCTTCCCTCCTCCACCCGCCCCCGCGGCATGAAGGGGTTGGCTGCAGCCAACTCGAAAATCTACATCGCATGCAAGGGCGTCGAAAACTATCTTACCCCAGCGGCTTCTGCCGATGACGTAGAGGTTGAAAAATGCCTGCCGTTTTATCCGCCAGCGCGGGCGCCCCGAGTGGCCTATGAGGTTGTGCCCGACCCGCGTAATGATTTCCTGAGGCTGTTCCGGCTCAAAGGGACGCCACCGGGCGGAGCAACCGCCTTCACCATGGACTGGTTGAAGGCACAGGCTGGGCGCTCCTCCCAGCAGCATATTCTGCTGACGTTCAAAACCCCCGTTGCGCTTGGAAGCATCGCCTTCCCCAAACCTGAGGCGAAGGGAATCAACGCTGTACTTAGCGTGCTGAAACCCGGAGTCCCCATTCCAGCGGACCCAGACGATCAAAATTTGTGGACGGTTCTGCCTTCTCAAGCAACGCAAGCCTGGGATGTTGTCGCACTACCCCCTCACACACAGACCCGCGCGCTGCGTGTTACTTTTGCCAAAGGTGGCGCCAAAGTAGGCGATACCCTGTCCGACATTCTCGACACACCCAAGGGGAAAGAAGCGGATATAGACATTCTGGACAAAAAGGCCGCTCCAAAAAACGCCTCCATTGGCTTCGGTGCCGACGCGACGTGGACCGGCCAGATCGAGGGAATGAAACTCCTGAGGCGCCGTTTGGTGAATGTCAGTGCTCAAGCCAAGGTGCAAGTCAGCTCCGGCAAGGTGAATGAAAACGGTGTTTGGGATGCACAACGTTCCACACCTCTCACTGAGGGAGATCCCGGCGTTTATATGCTCCAGTGGACGGACGCCCAAAACCTGCGCGGTCTTGCGATCAAGGAAATCGACGGAGAGTTGACCAAAATTGACGTTTATAACGGCCCCGATACAGGAGTTCCCGAACTACGCAGCGACGCGGGTTGGGAAACCGTCAGTGAATACCGCCAGGAGCGCCGCGATCATCACAGTAACTTCCCAAGCTGCAACGGAACGGCGCGCTTCATGGACGGCTATGTCGATTTCGGTCGCGAAATTAAAACCCGTGCAGTGCGCCTTCGAGTGGTCAAACAATGGACCGACAACCTTCCCGACTCGCGCGGAATACGCTTGGACCTCGGCGGCACAAGGCTCGATCCCACACGTTGCCGCATTTTTGGGGTTGCCGCGCTGCAGTACCTCGGAGGCGAGGTGCCCATTGATGCCGCGGCATTCGAGCGCGTCGAAGTCTACGATTCCAAAAGCGGCAAAGCCTTGGGGGAAACCCCACTCAAGGATCCCGGGCAGCTTGCGACTTCTCCAAATGGAGATGTTCTGGCTCTTTCCGGAACAACGGTGGTGTCTCTCGACTTCGCTCAGGGACAGCACAAAACACGCGTTTCTGACCTTCTCAAACCGACCGCGCTGGGCGTCGATCAAAAGGGCAATATCGTCGTTTTTGACGCCGCGGCAGAACGCCGGCAGATCCGCGTTTATTCGCCCGAGGGCACGCTGGTGCGCACGCTTGGAAAACCAGGCGGAATGATTGTCGGTCCGTGGGATCCGGAACGCCTTGGCACCGTGAGCGCCCTGGCAGTCGACCAGACTGGGCAGACTTGGGCGGTGGAAAATCAGTACCACCCCAAACGTATCACCGTCTGGAATGCCAACGGGGAACTGGTTCGCGAACACCTTGGAAACACTCCATATGGCGGCGGCGGCGTGCTGGATCGACTCCACAAAAACAGGCTTTTTTACGGCCCGCTGGAGTTTGAATTGGATTGGAAAACGGGGCTCTCCAAAATCAAATACCTCCACTGGACTGGTAAAACGCCGCCCGGAGAAATCCCGGTGGAGGTGGAAGGCCGCACCTACTTGGTGACGCGCCCCGAATTTGCCGAGCAGACGATCGGGGTGGTTTATCGTTATGAAAATGGCGTCTCAAAGCTGGTCGCCGCCATGGGCCAGGCGGACAAATTTGAGCCGCTACAAACTCCCTCCATGTTGGAGGAACTTCGCAATCCCGTTCTTGCGCAGTCTTCGTTTTTGTGGACCGACCTTAACGGGGATGGCCAGGTGCAAGCTGCGGAAGTGAAACTTTCACGCAGTCCACGCCCGCAGGGGTTGACGTTGTTCAACCGCGATCTGGGCATCCAAGCCGGCTCAGTGCGTTATCAAGTGCGAGGATTTCAGCCCAATGGGGTGCCTTTGTATGAAACTGTCCAGAACCCAAAACTCGAGGGCATTCTCTATCAACTCCAGAACGGGAACTTCCATCGCATGGGAGACAAGCAACGGGAGACGGGTGTGAGGCAGGACGGAGCACTGATCTGGGATTATCGGGTCGAGGGCATGGGGGTCCAGGTGATGCAGAACGCCAAGCCCTGGTCCCGCGAGCAAGTGGTCTCGGCTTTTGGCTTTGTCGGCCATGAAAGCACTGGAGACAAAGGATTGGGCGAGTTTGTGGTGATTCACGGGAACACAGGCGCCTGGAATATATGGACGCACGATGGTCTCCTTTTGGGGCCCCTATTCCGAGACCTGCGCGACCCCCAAGCCAAACCATGGAGCATGACGGCCCATGAGCGGGGTTCTATTTTAAAAGACATCACCAGCGGTCAGGAACATTTCCACGGTTACTTCTGCCAGACGCAGGAGGATGGCAAATATTATGCCGTGGCGGGGCACAACCACATTTCCATTCTCGAAGTCCTCGGGCTTGAAGAAGCTCAGAGACTCCATGGCGAAATTGAAGTCACCGCTCAAGACCTCGAACGAGCAAGGGCAATGGACATCCAAAGGGAACAAACCTCCGTCTATCAAAGGGCGCCGGTTGTGGATGCCTACCGGTTGGTGACTGTGCCAAAAATAGACGGCTATCTCACCGGTTGGGGGCCTCCGGACGCCAATATCTCGGGGTTGGTCGATGATTATCGTTCGAGAACTGGCGTTGACTTTCGCATGGGCTACCACGAGCAAACTCTCTATCTCGCTTGGACGGTTCGCGGCTTGGGACCGCTCAAAAATACGGGTGTGGAACTCGAACGTCTTTTCAAGACGGGCGCCTCGGTGGACCTGCAATTGGGTGTGAATAAAGACGCCAGCAAAGACCGGAAGGCTCCGGAGGCCGGAGACCTGCGCCTGCTGCTTACCTTCGCGGGTGAGACACCTAAAGCAGTGCTGCATCGCGCCGTCGTCGCAGGCACCAAGCCCGCAGACCGTATTCGCATCGTGTCTCCTACCGGAGAAGTGAGTTTCGATGAAATCAAACTGCTCAAGAACGTGCGCATGGCCAGATCTGGGGACGAACAACAGTACATTCTGGAAGCCGCCATTCCCTTCTCCGCCCTCGGGCTCAATGTAGAGCCCGGTCTTCGACTCAAAATGGACTGGGGTGTCCTGGTCTCGGGGCCCGATGGGAACGAGGTCATGCGAAGGATTTACTGGTCCAACAAGGCGACCTATGCCGTTGCTGACGCCCCTTCCGAAGCGCGGTTGGAACCCCATCTCTGGGGGCATGTCCGCTTCCATGAAGAACGGGTTTCAGCGGAATCCCAGCTCAATGCCGAAGAACGAGAAAAAGCACAAACCAAACGTGCGATCGAGGATCTCCTAGACGGCAAACCGAAAGGCAAATAGCACTCGAGTCCTGTCTAGGACCCAACGTCCTCCCAACAATTTATCAGGGAACCAACCCACTCCAGCCCATGACCACATCCAGACGCTCCTTTTTTCACTCCGCAACAATTGCCGCCGCCGCCGCTATTTCCGGCAATTCGTCAAAGGCCGCCGATATCGTCCGAGACCTTCCCAACCCCTCCAAGGCCAGCGAAGACAGGGCTTCCGAAATCAAGATCAGCGCCCTCTACGCGACCCGGGTGGGCACAAAGGCCTACGTGCGCATTGACACGTCCCACAAGATTAGTGGTTGGGGCGAGATCACAGGTTTGGATCCTGAAGTGGCATGCAGTTTGGCACGCTCGATGTTTGAACTCATCGATGGCGAGAACCCAACGCGCATCGAATACCTGTGGCAAAAAATCTACCGCTCCCACCGTGACATGCGCGGAGGACCGTTCATGGTTCACGTTCTGTCAGCGATCGACATGGCTCTGTGGGATATCACGGGCAAACTTCATGGCGTGCCGGTTTATCGACTTTTAGGAGGACCAACCCGGGATAAAATCCGCATGTATCCCCACGCCAAGGCCTACAAAGTTCCCGCAGGCGGCCCTCGCCCATGGTCTGCGAACCCCAAGGAACTAGAAAACCTGGCCCGCAGTATCGCCGAGGCCCGCACGCGTGTTGGTCCCGATGGCACCCTGATGTTTGACGCGCACTGCTGCCTACCTCCTCCCATGCTCATTCAGTTCGCCTCCATGGTGAAAGCATACGATTTGATATGGATAGAGGAACCTGCAGTACCGGGAAACATCGAGGTGTTCAAGCGCTTGAAAGCCGCTATCCCAATCCCTTTGGCCACAGGGGAACGCGACCGCACCATCTGGGAAATGATTCCCTATCTGCAGGAACGCTGCATCGACATCCTGCAACCCGATGTCGGTCATACAGGCGGCATCAGCCAGATCAAAAAAATCGCAACCCTTGCCGAGGCTTATCACGTCCCCTTGGCGCCTCATTGCACCCAATCCGAACTCGGGCTCACCGCCAGCCTTCACGCTGTCGCCGGCATCCCCAATTTCCTCATCCAGGAAGGCTACATCGACGGCCATATCATGCCCCCCGGCGTTGCCCTCAAAAATTGGACGCAAGACAAGGACGGCTACGCCAGTCTTCCCCAGGGCCCCGGACTCGGCGTGGAAATCGACGAAACTGCAATCCTCGCAGTCAATCAGGACCCAAAACGGCAGTACAAATGGCCACGCCCAAAATCACCGGACGGCTCCATCGTCGATTATTAAAACCGATTGTTTTACAGCAGGCAGCGCCCCCTCTTTATCACTCAAAACAAGATACTTGCGAAGAGATTCCAATACACGGACTCCGTTTTCCTCAACCTTGCCGATGAATCTCGAAACAGCTCCTCTTTTCCGCCGAGACCTCTTCCAAACAATGGGAGCGGCAGCGGGTGCGCTATTGCTCAATGAGACAGTGTCGGCCGAGAACACTCCCGGCACACAGGTGGCCGACAAGACGTCCTCCATTCGAGTGACAGCACTCCGCACCTTTTGGGTGGCCTCGATTGTTTACATCAAGTTGGAAACCAATCACGGGATTTCGGGTTGGGGCGAGATCAAAGGGGTCGATCCCAGAGTCGCGCAGCCGTTGGTAAAATCCCTGTTCGAGCTACTTGAGGGTGAAAACCCCACGCGCATTGAGTACCTTTGGCAGAAAATATTTCGCGCCGAACGTTATGCACGCGGCGGTGCTTTTATGGTCCACACCTTGGCGGCGATCGACATGGCGTTATGGGACATTACTGGCAAGCTATGGCAGGTACCCGTTTATCGCCTGCTTGGAGGTCCGACCCGCAACAAGATCCGAGTCTACCACACGCCAAAAGCAGTCAAAGTTCCGCCTCAT
Source organism: Chthoniobacteraceae bacterium (assembly GCA_947476255.1). GTDB lineage: Bacteria > Verrucomicrobiota > Verrucomicrobiia > Chthoniobacterales > Chthoniobacteraceae > Chth-196. The sequence continues at coordinate 37,727 of CANJPY010000011.1, forward strand.
GGAATTTATGAAGCGGCAGGGAACCCCGCGGACATCGAACGCATGGTGAAGGCGATCAAGACCGCGCGTGAGAAAGTCGGCCCCGACGGCGCAGTGATGTTTGACGCACACTGCGCAGTGCCCCCCGCGACACTCATCCAACTGGCCGCCGCGATCTCGGCGTACGATGTCCTGTTTATCGAAGAACCGGCAGTACCGGGGAACATTGAGGTTTTCAAGCGTCTCAAAGAACAGATCCGGATCCCTTTTGCGACCGGAGAAAGGGACCGTACGATCTTCGAAATGATCCAGTACCTGCAAAACGGGTGCATTGATATTCTCCAACCCGACTGCTGCCATACAGGCGGAATCAGCCAGATGCGCAAAATCGCAACCCTCGCCGAAGCCTATCACGTGCCCCTTGCGCCGCACTGCACTGCGACCTTTCTAGGGATCGCCGCCAGTCTCCATGCCGCCGCCTCCATTCCTCTTTTTCTGATCCACGAATTTTATCCGGGCAATGTGGGCAAACATCTACCCGCCTTCACCAGCATGGCCCACGAGTACGACAAAGACGGCTATATTGGGCTGCCACCCGGCCCGGGCCTTGGAGTCGAGGTCGACGAACCGGGGTTGCTTGCCGAATCTCAAAAGCCACAAACCTACAAGTGGCCGGGCGCGAAGTTAAAGGACGGCTCCATCGCTGACTACTGAAGTGACTCCAAAAACTTCCAGCGAGGAGCAGTGATACATCGTGTGTGTCCGGTGCCTGCCTGCCTTCGAGGTAGGCAGCTTCCTTCAAAGCGACTCATTCGGCTTTACCTGCGGCGGGCGGTGGCCCTTTACGCGGTCCCTTTCCTTCTCCAGCCCCCGGGGGCCCCTCCCTGCGATGATTTTTTTGTTCGGCTTCGAACTTCGCTTTTTGCTCCGAGTTCAACTCTGCCATGATTGCGTCACCGCCAGCCTTTCTGATCGCGTGAGATTTTTCCCTCCTTTGTTCCTCGGAGAGTGGCTTGTCGTCGCGGAGGGACTTCATCTTGGCCATGTTCTCCTCCAAAATGGGCTTTATCTTCTGAACTTGGGCATCGCTCAGCCCAAGGTCGGTTTTCATTTTGGCGAGACGCTCTTCGGGTGATGGAGGATGTGGCGGCTGTTGGGCCAAAGCACTGGCGGAACAAAGCAGACTCAAACCCAAAACCGCAGAACGGAAGTGTTTGGAAGCAATTGAATTCATAGGGAATATGGAGCAAAATACAACAATCAACCCGCACGAAAGTATTTCCCATCGGTGAACCAATGATGCAGCGATTGTAAATGTGCAGTAAAGCTCTAGGCCATCCAGGGCCTTGAGCCTCCGCAAGATCCAACAGTCTCCGCTCCGCCAACTACCGGCCCGAAAACACTACTTGGATTCCGGGGGCTTCGCTTTTGCAGCAGCGTCCGCAGCCGCCTTGGCTGCCCGGGCCGCAGCGGCTGCCTTGGCGGCCTCCTCTGCTTGAACTTCTAAAGGAGCCCATGAAGCCTCTGCTTTTTTGAGTTCGGCTTCGCTCAGCTGAAACGCCTTTAAAACACCAATGGCCATCAACTTATTCCCCTCCGTGTTCATGTGAACACCGTCGCTTGTGAGAACCTTTTGGTCAGGCTTGTTTAGCGCCTTGATCTTGTCTTGAAACTGGGAGTTCAGATCCGCCATCGGCAGCTTCTTATCCACGGCAAGCTTCCTCAGGAACTCATTATAGGGAGCCAGCTTTTGATTTTCAGGAGTGGCCAAATCCTCCTTGATGACAGTCGCCGTGAGGAGCACGGGCTTCACCCCAACAGCCTGTGCGGCATCCACGATGGCAGAAATATTTTTCACGTAGGTTCCCCTCTCTGGTTCACCAGGTTTGGTCGTGAAATTACCGGCAGCCGCTTGGGCATCATCCAACGGAACACCATTGGCTCCATGCCAGACATCGTTCACCCCGCAACTGAGCGTCATCCATTGAGGCTTTTTGCTGAGCACATCCTTCTCCAAACGAGCAAGCATTTGGTTGGACTTGTGGCCGCTAATCCCCGCAGGCACAGCCTCTACCGTCACCCCATTCGCAGCGAGTCCGGCAACTACAAGACGAACATAACCAGCTGGATTTGACCACCCTCCCGCAGTGATGGAGTCGCCTAAAAAGGCAATTTTCTCACCGGATTTGACAGCTATTTCCGCAGAGGCAGAAAACGTGATGGCTCCGAAAGCCACCGCAAAAGCCGATTTGAGAACGAGAGAGGAACGAGACGATAGGGGTCGGAACATAGGTCATTCATTACGCCAACTACAGCGCAAGAGCAAGTTTAAGCGAGACTGAGCCCGAGCCCCTTCCGTAACCGCCTTGAAAACAGAGCAATGGAGGCGCCATGAGAAGGAACTCAAAGCGCAATCTTTCGAAGTGCTGTGTACCCCTGCCCAGAAGAACTTTCTGAATCTGAATTCGCTTTCTCGAGATACGCCCGCCATCCGCCGAAATGAGTGATATCTGTTGCCCCCTCCAGAGCGGCAGGTTCGCACAAGAAGCCTTTTACCGTGGAACCATCAAAAAGATTTACGCTCCCAATCACCATGGGCGATGGAACCTCAGCGACGAAAGAACCGAATGCTTCCGGGGTCATCGACCAAACCTCCAAATCGATCCCTTTGCCCCGCCCGCCTGCTTCCCGCACGAGCCCGGGCTTGGGTGGCAGCGTATTTGCGAGGGCGAAAAGATGATAGTTCCTTGCCGTGCGGCTCGCTTTGATGAATTGCGCACCGCGTGAGGTGAGCTGCCAGTTTAAGGGCTGGCCGGTTAAATGCGCACCCACAACCGCCAATAAAACAGATTCTCGCACCGGAGTTTCCACGTCAGGCTGATCCACGATGAGCGCCTTGGTTATCCCAAGTGCCCCCCCCGCTGATTTGTGCATTTGATCCGAAAACGCAAGGAGGGCACGGTCGTAACCAGCTGGGGCAATGAGTGTGACACCAAAGGGAAGACCACGCGGGCGTATTCCAGCGGGGACAGCCACGGCGGCAAGATCGAGCAGATTGACGAAATTCGTGTAGAAGCCGAGGTTTGAATTCAACGCGACGGGTGCGGCGGCAATTTCTTTGTGTGTGTAAATTGTCCCGGTTGTCGGCAGGAGCAACGCATCCATTTTTGCCCATTCGACACGGGTTCGGGCCTCTAGAACTTTGAGTTTATAAGCAGCGGCGAAGACATCCACCGCTTTGTATCGTTCGCCGCCAGCAATGATAGAACGCACTGTGGGGTCTATCTGCGCCGCGTCGCTTTCGATAAAAGAGCCAACAGCATGCAAGCGCTCCGCAACCCAAGGCCCCTGATACAGCAAAGAAGCCGCCTCGCGGAAAGGTGTAAAATCAATTTCAACCAAGCGTCCTCCTACTTCCAACACTCGCTCCTTCGCCCTTTTGAAAAGGGCTTCGGCAGCGGTATCACCGAAAAACTCGCAAGCCCCGCCCACGGGAACGCCAATAGTCGGTTTTTGAGGAAATGCACGCTGCGGCATTTCTCGTGAAAACGGTTCTTGTGGATCCAGAGCGGCGGCCGCGGCAAATACAACACCAGCGTCGTGGCAGCTTCCCGCAAAGATGGAGACGCAATCCAAGGACCGACACGCAGGAAAAACGCCTCGTGTGCTCAGTAAACCAAGCGAAGGTTTGAGCCCAACAATCTGGTTGAATGCCGCCGGTACACGTCCAGAGCCAGCTGTGTCTGTCCCAAGCGCAAATGCGACCACCCCTGAAGCGACCGCCACGGCTGAACCTGAACTTGAGCCGCCCGAAATGTACGCCGCATTAAACACTGACGCGCAGGCACCATACGGGGAGCGGGTGCCCACCAGTCCTGTCGCAAATTGATCCATGTTCGTCTTTCCAATGGGAATGGCTCCGGCAGCAATCAAGCGTTGGACAACCGCCGCAGAACCCTCGGGTTGGAAGGCAAAAGACGGACACGCCGCCGTCGTAGGCACCCCAGCCAAATCGATGTTATCCTTGATTGCGAACGGGATTCCATACAGAGGAAGCTTCTCGATCTGAGTAGGATCCAAACGCCTTGCGTAGTCCAAAATAAGCGCCTCGTCTAAAAGTGTGATCCAAACGTTAGGCTGTTTTGCGACAGCGACGCGGCGCAAACTTTCCAAAGCAATCTCCTCCGGCGATGCACGGTTTTCACGGTAGATCTGGCGCAGATTGGCGAAGGTAAACACGGCTTTTTCGATCATAACTCGGTCAGTACTTTGAAAATTGAATCGTCTCCTCAGAGTTGGTCACAAGAACCAACAACGTCTGCCCCGGTTCAGTCCGAGCCCCCTTGGCGCACAGGATTTGCTGAATCCGACCTGCACAGGGTGCGCAAAGCGTTGTCTCCATTTTCATGGATTCGAGCACCACCAACTTCTGCCCAATCTCTACCGCCTCCCCCTCGTTCACAAGCACCTCCCAAATACTCCCTGGCAAATGCGCACGTACAGGAATTGCGCCCTGTGGCAGTTCGAACTCAACAGGCTTTACCTCTTGCTCGGGAACAAAATCCACCACATTTTGCCCAGCCTCCTCCCAACGCTGGCGTTCTTCTGAAAACGCCCGCCGCTGCGACTCGCGAAACGCCTCGATACCAGAGGCGTTTTGTTCCAAGAACGATTGATATTCGCTCAGGCGAAAGGTGCCCTCCTCCACCCTCAGTTGAAAACGTCCGGTGAGGAAATCCTCGCGCTGCTTGAGCAAAGTGTCGGCACTGACGGGGTAAAACCGGATTTGATCGAAGAAACGCAGCAACCAGGGCTTCCCCGCGCGGAAATCTGGCGTCGTGCGATGCGTGTTCCAGACCTGCACCGTGCGGCCAACGAACTGGTAGCCCCCCGGTCCTTCCATCCCATAAATGCACATGTACGCGCCGCCTATGCCCACTGCATTCTCGGGCGTCCACGTGCGAGCGGGATTGTATTTTGTCGTCACCAAACGGTGCCGAGGATCAAGCGGCGTCGCGACTGGCGCACCCAGATAAACGTCGCCCAATCCGAGCACGAGATAGCGCGCGTTCAAAACGATCTCTCGCACCTCCTCTATACTCGAAAGTCCATTCATACGTCGGATAAACTCCAGGTTGCTCGGACACCACGGAGCATCAGGACGTACGGACTGCATGTACTTCTCAATCGCAAGCTGTGTGGACGGGTCGTCCCACGAAAGCGGTAAAAAAACCGTTCGGGAAGGGACTTCGATCGCATCCAAACTCGGCAAGCCTGCTTCGGCTGAAAGTAGAGCTTCCATCAAGACCCCAATAGAGATCACGCGCGAATCGTAGTGGATTTGTAGCGATCGGATACCCGGAGTCAGGTCGATTACGCCCGGTAGAGGATGGCGCTCGAGCCACTGCATCAGGGCATGGACGCGAAACCGCAGTGCCAAATCCAAGATCAACGGTCCGTATTCGACGAGGAGATATTTATCTCCCGCTCGCCTGTAGCACACCGAAGGAGTGTTCTTGTCTGGCGCGAGGGTCCACTGAACGGCATCTTCCACCGGTAAAACACAGCGAGGAACTGACTGTGAGGCCACGGCGGGTTCCAGAATTCCAACTTCTTCATCCTGCTCTCTCTCCGAAGCATTTGCCTGTGCGAGTGTGACCGGGTAAAAACGCACCGTGTCGCCCGGTTTGAGCTGACCTATTTTCCAGAGTTCGCTTTGGACGATACAACAGGGACAAACAAATCCCCCCAAACTCGGTCCATCAGGCCCCAAAATAATGGGCATGTCGCCTGTGAAATCGATGGCACCCACAGCGTACGCGTTGTCGTGAATATTTGAGGGATGCAAGCCCGCTTCTCCGCCATCAGTTCTTGCAAACTGGGGCTTCGGACCGATCAACCTGACACCTGTTCGGTTGGAATTGTAGTGGACCTTCCAATCCGTGGTGAAAACCATCTCGATGTCCTCGGGCGTGAAGAAGTCGGGAGCGCCGTGCGGTCCGTATAAAGCGCCTATCTCCCAGTGATGAGTGTATTTGGGGACGAGTCTTTCATCCAAAACTGGTGCGTCAGTCCGTGCTGTAAGCGATGTGCTCAAGTGCAGCACGTCTCCGAGACGCAACGCACGTCCTCCGTGACCACCAAACTTACCGAGTGTAAACGTCGCCCGACTGCCGAGATAAAGCGGGGCCTCAAATCCTCCCTGTACCGCCAGATATGCCCTCGCACCGGACCCATTCACGGCTCCCATAGTTAAAGTGCCGCCCTTCGGAACGCTCACGACTTTCCAGCGCGGCACCGCCTCGCCGTTCAATGCCGCGCCCATGTCGGCCCCAGTGAGAACGATGCTGCAGGCGACATTAAATCGCAACGTCGGGCCAGTCATCGTGATTTCCAAGGCAGCATCCGTGTCGGCATTCCCAAGCAGACGGTTGCCAAAACGAAACGCCAGTCCGTCCATCGGACCCGAGGGCGGAACGCCTACGGCCCAATAACCAAGGCGACCGGGATAGTCCTGCAGCGTGGTTTGGGCGCCGCCTTCAAGAACGTCGACGGAGTTCGGTTCGTACGACAAGGACCCCAGAAACGAGGTAGTCACATCGCCGCGCGCAAAAGTCTCGGAAGCGACGACGACTCTTAAGTATCCCAGATTTGATTCTAGTCCGTCGAACGCGGCATTTCCCAACGCAGCTTCCATGCGGGAAATCGCTTCCGCACGGTCCTCCCCGAGCACGATGATTTTTGCGAGCAGCGGATCGTAATACGGCGTCACCTCGGTGCCGCTCTCCACCCAGGTTTCGCTGCGCACCGCCTCGGGCAGACACACACGGGTCAAAAGTCCGCAGCTCGGCTGGAAGTTCTTGCTGGCGTCCTCCGCGTATACACGAACCTGAATGGAGTGCCCCTGCGGGGAATGGATGTAATCATCCAGAAAAGAAGAATCGCCTGCAGCAAGACGCACCATCCACTCTACAAGATCAATGCCCGTGACCGCCTCCGTGACGCCATGCTCCACCTGCAGGCGTGTGTTCACCTCCAAAAAATAAAACGAGCCTGAATCGGCGTCGCACACAAATTCCACAGTTCCCGCCGAGCGATAGTTGACCGCCGCCCCCAACCGAATCGCAGCCGCGGAAAGGGCTGAGCGTTGCTCGCTCGAAAGCCCGGGAGCTGGCGTCTCTTCGACCACTTTCTGGTGGCGCCTTTGTGCCGAACAATCTCTTTCCCCAAGCGACACCACCCTCCCTTGACCATCGCCAAAAATCTGCACCTCAATGTGTCTCGCTCGTGCCACATACTTTTCGAGAAAAAGCCCTGATTCCTTGAAGTTACTCGCACTGAGCCGCTCAACGGCATCAAAGGACTCTTCAAGTTCCCCGTCATTCCGGCACACCCGCATGCCAATCCCGCCACCACCCGCCGTGCTTTTGAGCATCACAGGGTAGCCGATGAGGGCAGCCTCAACCAGTGCATGGGCTGCGTTCCTCAAAATACCGGATCCTGAAAGCAACGGAACCCCGTGCTCGGCCGCAATTTCCCGCGCGGTATGTTTAAGTCCGAATGCACGCATCTGTTCCGGCGCCGGTCCGATAAAAATTAAACCGGCACCTTCGCAGGCTTTTGCAAAGTCTGGATTCTCGCTCAGAAATCCGTATCCAGGATGCACGGCCTGGGCCCCCGTTTTGGACGCCACCTCAAGGAGGCGTTCGACGTTGAGATAGCTTTCGGAAACCGCAGAGGGCCCCAGCAAAACGGCCTCATCGGCATCACTAACGTGAAGCGACTGCGCATCGGCCTCAGAAAAGACGGCTACGCTGGATACCTCCAACTTTCGGAGGGTACGCGTGATGCGTCTGGATATGGCGCCACGATTGGCGATTAGAACCTTGGAAAACATCACGGCCAGATAAGAATGCGCACAGGCGTCGGGTGATAGGCGTTGCAGGGGTTATTGAGCTGCGGGCAGTTGGAGATGAGACAAAGCACGTCCATTTCAGCCCGCATTTCTACGTAGCGTCCGCTGCTGGAAACGCCGTCTTCAAACGTGAGCCCGCCGTCCTCGGTAACGGGAACGTTCATGAAAAAATTAATGTTGTGCGTGATATCACGCTTCGTCCAACCAGGTTGCCACTGGCGGATTCCGCGCAGAAAACTGTCACGGCAAGCGTGCATCGAGCGTTTTTCAAGAGCGTATCGCACCATATTGCTTTCGCAGGAGCAGGCACCGCCGAGGGTGTCGTGTCTGCCGCAGGTGTCAGCGGTGATGGTCAAAAGAGCATTGCCTCGTGTAGACATGAGCTGGGTCCCTGCGCCAAGATAAAGACTTCCCTGCGCACGGATGGTGTCCTGAGCGCTATACCGCTCCGCAGGATCATGAGCATTGTAGAAAAGCGTATCAGCGGCCTGATTGCCTTCCAGATCGACAATGCGCAACGTCTGACCTGCCTTGATTCCCTGCATCCAAGGCTCCCCGGCGGGAAGAGTGTATTCATAGACTGCGTCAACGGGATGCAACAGACTTTCAACAAGATGGCTCATAGGAAATAGCGGCGAGTGATTTCAAAGCCACGTGTATTTTCCGGGCAAGAGACGCGGCAGACGTCCTGCTCGTTTGGCGGCGGAGAACTCCAGACGGTTAACTGGACCGGCTGCGGAGCGTAATGCGGCGAGGTATCCAGCGGATGAACGCACGTATTTAAAATCACAAGCGTGTTCATCTCCGCACGCAGGTCCACATGCATCCCTGCTTTGGAATGGCCCTCGTGAAACTGCAGTCTCCCCTCTCGATCTGCGGTCACCTTTGCAAAGAAATTCACGTTCATGGCAAGGTCCCGTTCATCCATTCCATACTTGCCAAGCTCCGTGAGAAAATTATCGCGCGCATTGCGCCGCATCTCGTTCCGGGCCTCCTGGTAAGTCCGATGTCCGTATCTGGAAGCGACACCCGACTCGGTCGACCAGCCCGACAGCGGATCGTGCCACCCACAGGTGTCTTCGGTAATCGATACGAGAATCCGGCCCATGTCCGAGTAGAGGCAATGTCCAGCGGTCAGGCGCGCGGTGTGCTGGCACTTGAGCGTGTCGGGAAGATTGAGGCGCTCGTTTAAAAGCTCGAAGTTATAAAAGAGCGCGGAAACATTGCCAGAGTCGCCCAGCGATTCGAGTCGCAGAGTCGTGCCTCGTTTGAGGACATGCGACCAGTTGGCTCCGGAGGGAACCAATTCGGAAAAACGGATCAGTCGGGGGTCGATTTCAGCCATGGTTCAATAGATTGGAGGAAGCAGTGTGGTAGTCACGTTGAGATGCCCGTGCTTGACGCCTTTACAGGAAATGAGTTCGTCCGCGATGTCTTTCAGTCTCTCTCCTGGAGCCTGTGCAAGAATTACTTCCAAACTGTGATTGTGTTCCAGATGCACCCGCTGCGAGGTGATGATTTCCTTGAGGTACTGATGCTGGATCTTGATCAGGCGGCTTTGGAGGCCGGGTTTTGCGTGGTCATAAATGAGTGTAATCGTGGCAGCCATCACCTCCTTGCCGAACTCCTGCGCGTGCTGGACGAGTTGTTCACTAATCATCTTCGAAATGGCATCGGATCGACTCGCATAGCCCCGCTCCTCCACCATCGCGTCCAGCTTCACAAAAAGTGGTTCTGGCAAGGAAATGCTGATGCGTGCAGCAGGTGTGGCTTTGAGAGGTTTGCCCTTCATTCTCAATTCCCTTTAGCAGGCAGCGTGCTAGGCAGTGGCATCCGACGGATGTGAAGAACAACTTTTTTCTTCACACTAAACGAGACTCTTTCCGCTGTCGCTTTTTGAGCAACCAGCCTGCCGCGTTTTGCACAGAGTGTGAGAATCCGTGTGAATCCTCATACGGCCTGAACACTCCTCCCGCGTTTCACCAGCAGCCAGTGTCAGCCGTTTTCACTGAGCTCCTCGGTTTTTTTCAGACCGTAGCGCAGATGGCACGCAGGTTGCGATAGGTCGTCTCGGTTCAGCGTTATACTCCTTAAAATTATGAAACTAAAAAGCACCCTTGCACTCCTGTTAAGCCTCCTCGCCGCAGGAGGTCTTCAGGCCGAACCGCTAAAAATTGCGTACTCCGACTGGCCGGGTTTCACCATCTTTGAACTCGCCAAACAGAAAGGCTGGTTCAAGGACGCTGGGCTCGACGTTGAGCTCGTCTGGTTTGAGTATCTTCCCTCCATTGACGCCTTTTCCGCGGGCAAGGTGGATGCGGTGACCATTGTGGCAACCGATGCGCTGGTGACCGGCGCCAACGGGGCCAAGAGCAAGTTCGTTGCACTCCTCGACTACAGCGATGGCAGTGACATGATCATCGGCGCGCCCGGAATCAAGTCCATCAAGGATCTCAAGGGTAAGAAGGTCGCGGTAGAGACGACGCTGGTGGAACACCTGCTTCTCCTGAAAGCGCTGGAGGAAAACGGAATGACTCAGTCTGATGTCGAGCTCGTGAATACAGCGACAGATAAGATGCCCGAAACGCTGGCATCTGGAAAAGTTTCAGCCGTAGGCGCGTGGTATCCAATTTCTGGCAATGCGCTCAAACAGGTGCCGGGATCGAAGGCGTTGTTTACAAGCGCGAGTGCCAAGGGGCTGATCTACGATGTGCTCGCGGTGAGTCCAAGCAGTTACGGCAAACACAAGGAAGAGTGGTCCAAAGTCGCGGGGATTTACTACGAGTGCGTGGATTACCTGAAAGATCCGAAGACCAAGAAAGACGCGATCAAAATCATGGCGGCCAAGGTCGGGGCGGACGCCACTGATTACGCCAAAAACATTCCCGGCACACACTTCCTCACTCTGGAGGAGGCGAAGAACGCAGTAAAGAAGGGTCAGGGGCTCGACTCCATCTATGGGTCCTTAACCGTGGGAGACAAATTCAACATGGATAACAAAGTCTATAAGAGCTCTCAAAAGCCGGACAGTTATGTGCTTCCAAATTTGATCAACGACTTGAAATAGCCGTCTTTGATGACCAAGGCGCACCGCGATTGGTTGGGGCTGAAGAAGGAACTGCCACGCAAGCGGCGGGTGCAGCTCACGTTGCTCTCCTTTCTGGTGCCACTTGCATTGTGGTGCGTCGTGAGTTACGTACCGTGGGTTTGGCACCCGTTGGTCCGGGTGACCACCCCCGGGGAGGTGGATTACTTCACCGAAGACATGGACGTCCCGCGGGGAGACTTCGCGACTGAAAGCCGCAAGGCCAGAGACAGAGGACAGACGCCTCCCGAGGGATTCCGGGTCAATCCCGTATACCTCCCTGCTCCACACGCGGTTGCGCGTGCCTTTGTCAGCGCCTTCCAAACGCCGCCCCGTCTTCCAAACGAACCCTGGTTGCACCAAAGTCTCGGACACAGCATACGCACCATCGTTTTTGGGTTTCTGGTTTCCTCGTTGCTCGGGCTTCCCTTGGGTATCTTCTGTGGCACCTACCGGTTTGCTGCGAGGCTGCAGGAACCGTTCATCGAGTTTTTTCGATATCTTCCCGCGCCCGCATTTGGGGCATTGTGCGTGGCGGTGCTCGGGATCGACGACGCCCCCAAGATCGCAATCATTTTCGTGGGCACCTTCTTTCAACAGGTGCTGGTGATTTCAAATACGGTGCGCAAAGTCGATCCTGCGCTCATCGAGGCCTCCCAAACCCTGGGTGCAAAGGGGTGGCGATTGGTGCTCCGAGTGATCATTCCGGCCTCCATCAGCGACATTTACACAGATATGCGCATTCTTCTCGGATGGGCGTGGACCTACCTTATTGTGGCGGAGGTCGTTGGGACCATGTCGGGAATTACTTTCTTTATCAATCAGCAGGCCCGTTACCGCAACTTTGACAACGTTTACGCTGCAATCGCGATGATTGGGATCATTGGGTTCTCAAGCGACCTTGTGCTTTCATGGCTGGGGAACGTGCTGTTTCCGTGGAAACGGAAAACAAAAGTTGAGAGTCGGGTTTTTGGGCGCTTGTGGCGCAGGGACAGTTCCACGACTTTGGCGCCAACGGCACACACACCATGATTGCCATTGATCTGCCTCCCGAGGAATACCTGCAGCAGCGCCCACACGTCTCCGAGCGCTTTGCGCGCATACGCAAGAGGCCGTTGATCTTGAGCGTGCGTAATCTCAGAAAAGATTTTGGCGGTGACGACCAACCGCGCACCGTGTTTGAAGGAGTCACGCTAGATATTCACCGGCGTGAATTTATCTGTGTCATTGGTCCCTCTGGCTGCGGGAAGTCAACACTGGCGCGCATCGTGGCCGGGTTGGACGAGGCCAGCGGCGGCGAGGTCCTTCTCGATGGCGTACCCATAAACGGACCGGGGCCGGACCGCGGCATGGTTTTCCAAGGTTACACGCTTTTCCCGTGGCTGACGGTAAAAGCAAACGTCATGTTCGGTCTGGAAATGGGCGGGCAGGCGCGGAGCATCGCGGAACAGGAGGCGCGGCAGTGGCTGGACATGGTGGGTTTGAGCAGCTTTGAAAATGCTTATCCTCAGGAGCTTTCAGGCGGCATGAAACAGCGGGTGGCAATCGCAAGGGCTCTTGCGAGCGGTCCACGGATCCTCATCATGGACGAACCCTTCGGTGCATTGGACGCTCAGACACGCGCACAAATGCAGGGCTACCTATTGCAAATATGGCGCAAGGTCGACGTGACGATTTTGTTCATCACCCACGACCTCGACGAGGCGACGTATCTCTCCGACCGTATCCTTGTGTTGGGCGCAAATCCTGGGCGCGCTGTGGAACTCATTGAAAATCCAGTGCCGCGACCACGGAGTGTGGACCAGTTTCAGTCTTCGGAATTCCTTGCATTAAAACGGCGTCTGGAGCACCACATCCATCCGCCAGTTGAGACGGACGGGGTGGATCTTCTTCCGATGGTAAAGCTAACACATGCCGGTGATGAAGTGGAGTGAGTCGGAGCCTGTCGATGGCTTCCCCTGAGGCAAGCCGCATGGGCTGGGTGCAGGCCAAGCACCCGGGACGCTCGACAACAGCAATGACTCGGTGCGCAATCCCGAACTTTACGCGTGGTTGGTCCAACGCTCTCGGGAGATATCCTTAGTCAACATTACCTTAAACGTTTTAAAAAACAGTGACGTCCTTGATTCGAACCCGGGGTTCGGCGACAGAGGCCATTTCCGTGATCAAGAGCGCCTTGCGGGGCATCGAAACAACCAGTCCCGTGACGCGCAGGCCGGGACTCCATTTCTCAGGCAATTCTAGGCGCAGAAAATGCCAGCCGTCAAAGTTCACCGAAAGCTTTCCCGGCCAGTCCCAATACACCCCGGTGGTGATCCATTTCTCCCCTTTTTCATTCGCCACCTCCCACATCACATCCCCCCAGCTGGAATTTCCCTTCACCCACACTCCCACATTGCGATGAACACCCGCGGCGACGACGGGATCCTTGAACTTTACGATGGCGTATTCGTGCAGCAAATCCCATGAAACGGGTTTGTCCGCAACAAGCTCCAATTCCATACAAGCGCCCTTCTGCGGATCCTCCACGGGACTCAGCTTGAACTGCCCCAACGTGCGGTGTGGCAGATTCCAACCGGAAACCCGCTCCAGTTTTGCCTCCGGCTCCGCGGCCAGCGCACACCGCGCCGGATCACTCAAAGCTTCCACCACCTCATATTTTTCGGGCAACGGTTCCTGCGGAAATTTGGAATCAGAGGCGCTTATTGTCTCCAAACGAGAACCGGATTTAAGGTAAGAGGCGGACTCTCCGAGCTCCAAAGTGAGCTCTTTTCCCTGGACGGCTTTTTCGGCACCATACAAGTCAGTAACGACGGAACCCGTTTCCGCGCTAAGGACAAGCTTCGCCACACGAGTGCCGCGGGCCGTCCATAACGCGTACACAAACCCGTCCGGGCGCCTGAACTCGAGCACATACAAGGAAAGCGACCCACTCGGAACCACGCGAGAAAACTCGGCCTTGTCCAGAACACTGGTGAGTGTGGCCAGCGCGGCATATGCTGGCTTCGGATACATGTAGGGATACCGCTCGCAGAGACCGCCGGAACCCCAAATTGTGTGAAAATACCCCTTGCCTGCATCGTGGATGGTGCTCAAGGCGATACTGGCAAACCCATAAGCGCGGGCCTGCAAAGCGTCGCGCACCAACCAAGCCGCCTGCCCGCCCAGGCCCAGTGGGTTGTCGCGCCGGCCGACCCATTCATAACAACCCGTAATCGCTGCGTCTGGAGCATTGAGTACGCGCGCGGTCTGACGCAGCAACCAGGCAGACTGCATCGCACCAGGAAGCGGCCGCTCCGGAATAAACGTCTGGCCAAGATCTTCCACAGCTATCATGTCAATGTAGTGTCTTGGAAACCCGCGCCTCAAGAGTTCGCCCACCATGGCACAACCGTCGCCGGAATTGCCCCACTGGGTCTTTAAGTCTGGGAACTTTTCGCGAATCATTTGCAAGAGCGCGCTCAAGATCTCGATCCTGCTGGCCCAGTCAGCTTCATCACTTTCCTTGAGTGGCGCAGGTTTTTGGCCCCACAATTCCGAGGGCACCGGCGCACCGTTGGCCGAGGATTCGTGCCAGATCATGATCGTGCGCAAGCTCGGTTGTAGAGCCAATGTCTCTCGAATGTAAGACTCATAAGCGGCGACTTTTTCCGCCGTCGTGCCCGTCGTGAGAAGCTTACCTTTCCAGTGGATGCACCATTCAAACAAGTTGTATTCCTTGGTGCGCGCTTCGGAAAGCGGCGGCAGATTGGCATGCCGCAGACCAGCTCGTTGGTAAAGCTTGCCCACCCGCTCTAAATCTGGAGCCCCGCCGTGCGCCCAGTGAAACCACCAAGTCCCGTGGGGAGACTCAAACCCTGCCTTCCGAGTGTCGGGCGGCAAGATCACAAACGAGGAGCGGTTGTCGGACAGTTCCCTCCCAGCCGCATCGAAAAGCCGCACCCGGGCCGCATACCAACCGTTCTGGAGACTGGCCACCGGGAGCTCGCAAATTGTATCGGGTTTCTGGACACTGAGGGGAATCTCCTTTTTTCCAGACCCGACAATGGAACCGTTTGTGTCCGCAAAATCCCAAGCAATCGTGTAAGCGCCAGACGCCCCGTGAATAGACGCCGCCAAGGCCGGAGCGTCTTCACGGTAAAAAGCAGAGACGCCTCCCTTGCTCCGGACGGTTAGAACTGCAGGCGCCACCTCCAATGTCAGTCCACACACCAGCACCGAACTCTGCGCGCCTCCGGGCACATAAGACCGGCCGACGGGTTTCAGGGAAGGAGGAAACGCCTGACTTTCAACAACTCCTTTAACGGGGTCTAAAATTTCGAGATCCAGATAACGCTTCGCGGGAATCGTGCCCGAAAACCCGTATTTCGACTCGTCCTCGTTTAATAAATCCTGAATCAATCCCGTTTTAAGCGGCACCCGTACCAGCCAAAGCGGCACTTTGCGCTGCGCCGTCCCTTCTCCAAGCGTGAGCGTACCCACTAAACGAGAATCTTCCGGACCGTTTTTTTGTTGAGTCCCGTCCCGCGCGAGCCCGGGCACGGACACCAGACTGTCCGCCATGGCCCCGCCCCGCCCATTAGCGTAACGTGTCAGGCGCAGTGTGAAGGCGGGCACCTTGTCTACTCCCGGATCGGCGGCACAAAGCACATGCGCAAAGGCGTAATTTTCCGCGGGAACAGAAATGATTCTAGATTCAGGGAGGCCGTCAAAGGCGGAACGCCTCCAGTAAAAACTCACAAGATCGTCCGAGGGGCAGCTCAACCGCCCCAACCCAGCCACAGGGAGCGCATTGGCACCCGTAACCACCCGCATGGGGATCCCCTCTACAACGGCATCGCCAGCCCCTATGGAAACAACGGCCCCAGTCCGGCCGCCCTCTTGCACCTGCAAGGCCTCCGATGGAACGGGGCGAAACAGGGATGCGGCGGTCTTACTCCAGTGAATACTCCGGATGGCACCTCCCTTCGGCACACTTAAACTCATGCTCGCAAGCGCCGCTTCCGTCGGCCACGTCTGCAACAGGCGCCCCTCCGCCCATAACTCAAGGGACGCACCGTTGCGACGCAACTCCATCGACACCAGATGCGTTGAAGCCGCGGGGAAGCTTTCCCAACGGCTCAGCACCTGGGCTCGCAGCGGATCCTTGTAAAAAGTCACATTGGGTCGCGAAAAAATTTTAAAGTTCCCGGGCAACTGGAAAAAGCCGTCGCCAAGCATATTACCGCCCGCGGGCAAGAGAGTCAGGCGTTCCGTGGTTTTGTTCGCAAAATTCAATTCCAACGTGCATGAAAGATCATCGCCCGCGGCCTTAGCCCCTGACGCCTTTCCCGTCACGACCGGTTCCAAAGAAGACAGCTGCGGACGGGTTTCAGTGCTCGCACGAAATTGAAACCGCACGGTTGTCACATCTCCAGGAAGCGGCACCTGTACTTTGACACGGGTTGCGGCCACCGACTCTCCGTTTCTCTCCTCAAAAACGTCAAAGAGAACATCCTGAACATCGGCAATGACTTTTGCTCCAGACGGAAGCGCTGCCTGAAGCGGTGGGAGAGCGCCGCAAAGCGCGAGTAGAGAAAATCCGAAAAGCACGGACAAATGAGAAGTCTTCATGGGGGAGCACGACAATCTGAGAAAAAACTGTGCTTCAAAAGCTCTAAAAACGGGGTGCCTTGATTCCGTTTGGGGCTGCGATCATTGCAGCACGACACGCCGGAAACGAGGCGCCGCCAAAAAAAATCGATTCCGCATCGTGGATTGACCTTTTACAAGGAGTCCTGTAGCCAAAAGCGCGCATGTCTTTAGAAACAACTTTGATATTGTTCAAACCCGACGCAGTCAGCAAACAACTCGTCGGCCAAGTGCTCGAGCGCTTCCAAACCGCCGGTCTCAAAATACGAGGCCTGAAAATGCTGCAATTCGGAGATGCACTCCTGCGCGAGCATTACGCGCACATCGCTGAAAAGCCCTTCTTTCCCGATGTGCAAAAGTTCATGCAGCAGACGCCCGTAATCGCACTTGCCCTCGAAGGAGAAAACGCGGTGGCTCACGTCCGCGACCTATTGGGCCCGACAGATTCAACGAAGGCAGCCAAGGGTACCATTCGTGGAGACCTTGGAGTCGATGTGATGGTCAACGTCTGCCATGCATCGGATTCAACGGACGCCGCGGCCGCCGAGCTCAAGCGCTTTTTCGGGCCAAACGAATTGTTCAAATACTAGTCGGTTCGTATGCTGCTACGGGTTGAATTAACCCGGAAATGCCTGAAGAAGGAACTGATCTCCAAACGATGTCCGTACCCAATGATTGTCGGGGTACGGGCATTTTTTTATGGTGAATACCCCTCAAAAGGTGACATGACACAGGTGTCTCCCAATTTCTTAAAACAATCCTCCGCCAAAAGAACTGGTTGAGCTGTTTTCAAAAGCACCCCGCTGTAGTGACTGCGCGCTCAGACCGGCGCCCGCTCGGCGGGAGAACCGACACTCCTTTGAACTTCCCTCTCGGAGCTACTTTCCCAATTCCGAGAGATAACGAAACAGATCCGCGAGTTGCTGTGGACTAAGCGTTGCAGTCAGCCCGTCTGGCATCACCGTGCCCCCGGTTTTGACGGATTGCGCCCCCGCACGCGAGAACGTCTTCACCACGCCGGAGGACATGTCACGGATGGCAATGGCCTCGGCGGTCTCGGTCTGTTTGAAACCAGTGATGACCGTCCCGTCATTCAGTGTAATAGTTGCGGCCTCGTAGCCCTCTTTCACGTTCAGCGCCGGCCATATCGTTTCGGTGACGATCATGTCCATGGGAAGGCCGCGTGCGAGATTACTGAGATCGGGGCCGATTTTGCTCTGCGGCGCCCCCGGAGTGTGGCACGCAATGCAGCCTGCTTGCTCGTACACCAATTTGCCTCTCGCAGCGTTTCCAATGGTATTCGCACCGTTAACAATCTGGGTGACTGCTTCCTTCGTGTAGGCGGGCAGCGCGCTGTTGATACCGGCCAGTTCCATGAATTTAGCCGATAATTTCAGGTCGCTTTTTCCAAGGAGGTTTAGGGTGCGTAGCGCAATTTTTGCCACGCTCGGCGGCAGTGCGTCCGGTTTTTGCAGCGCGCGCTCCATTGCCGCCCGCCCCTCCCTGCGCGACACAATCGCGTTAAGCAGCGGTGCTGCACCATCCGCCGCGTTGAGCTTTGCAAGGCGGTTCAGGACATGCTGCGCGACCTCGTCAGGACTCAGACTGAGGAGCGCATCAAGAGCCTGTGGCAGACTTTCTTCGAAGGCGAGTTTCCGGATAAGGCTCGCGAACGCGTCCACCTTCCAAATACCGGCAAGACGAATACCCTCCATCTTCAGTTCGGTGCGGTCCGAATCGAACAACGGCGAAAGTAGTTTCTCGGGCTCTGCGGGACGCGCTGATTTGATGGCGGCAAGCACGGAGGCATTCCGCCCCCCCAGTTCGAACACCAGTGGCACATCAGCGGCCTGGGCAATGCCGGCGAACGCTTTGAGCCAGCGTTCACGTCTGGGCGTGTCGCCTGCACTCCTGACGATTTGCTCCCGCATGATTTCAACGGCCTTGGTGCTGGCACTGGGCTTGTAGTTGACGACGTGGCCAGTCAGGTTGCGGAAGTCATCGATGTTGTTTTCCACCCAGCCGTTTTGCAGGGCAAAAATGAGGTGTTCATCCTTGTCGAAGTGAAGTTTTCCCTCAACAAGCAAAGAAGACCAAAGGGGGTTGGAGACGTGCAGAGTTTTGGTGAGCGCGTGGAGGTGGTAGCTGTTGAAATCCTTGTCGAGGGCTCGGGTGGCAATGATCGCAGCGCGGGGGTCGCCAACATAACTGGCGGCCACGATAGCCTCGACGCGCACTAAAGCGTCCTCATCGGCAATCTGAGCTTCGAGAAGTTGCAATGCGTCCGGCAACCGACCGTCCCGGGCCCAGACGCCTATCACGTGAGTGGCATAGGCGCGGATTCGAGCGTCGGCCGAGCGCAGCAATTCAGAGAGCAGCGCGGGCCTCGGTGTCTCGTGCGCCTCATAGAGCGAAAGCGCCAGCAGGCGGCGATACGGATTTTGTTGTTGTTTGGGCAGCCACTCATCGAGCGCCTCAACGACCTCTTTTGAATTCCGTTCGATAAGCAACCGCTTGGACTGGTACCAGACCCAGCGTTCCTTGGAATCAAGTTGCTCCAGCAATTGCGGAATGCTCGCGCCCGCGAGGCTGGCCGGGGTGACTTTTTTGCCGCCGTTCCAAGTGACGCGCCAAATACGGCCGTGGGTTTTGTCGCGGTCCGGATGCCGGTAGCTCGCCTGATAGTGGCCGATGATCGGGTTGTACCAGTCTGCCACGTAGATCGCACCGTCGGGCCCCATGCGCACCTCCACGGGGCGGAAGTTGTTACCGGAAGTCTCTATAATGTTCGGCAGTCGGGTCGAGCT
Source organism: Chthoniobacteraceae bacterium (assembly GCA_947476255.1). Classification (GTDB taxonomy): domain Bacteria; phylum Verrucomicrobiota; class Verrucomicrobiia; order Chthoniobacterales; family Chthoniobacteraceae; genus Chth-196. The sequence goes on from CANJPY010000011.1 coordinate 57,144, forward strand.
GAAGACACCATTTTCACACTTCAGTTCATGCTGTTCCAAGATGTTTGCGTAATACCCGCCGATGATGGCGCGGCCTTGCATCTCTTGTGGAAAATGGCTGCTGTGAAGAAAATCCATTCCAACCTGCTTACTAGGTGCCGTGAAAATATTCATCGCCTGCGAATCCACTGCGAGTGTCGAACGCACCAGTCCCGGGGCGCTGAACCACGCGCCGAAATTCGCGCCGCTTTTGTGAAAAGGCTGTCCGTACTCGGTGCTGTTGACACCCCAATTGTTGACGCCGCCCGAGGAGAATTGAAAAAAGGGATCGAGATGTCCGGTGTGCCGGCGCCAGCGCCACAAGCCCGAGCGGTTGAGCGTTTCGACACCAAAGGGGGTCTCAACGCGTGAGTAAATATGATGCCCCTGCGTGAACCACAGTTCTCCACCAAAACCCCAGTTGAGAGAGTTGATCATCTGGTGCGAATCGGCCGTGCCGAAGCCGCCCAGCACAATGCGCTTCGTGTCCGCCTTGCCGTCACCATCGGTATCCTTGAAATGCAGCAGTTCCGTGCCTTGTGCGACGTAGAGTCCGCCATCCCCGAACTCCAGGCCGCTGGGCATGAAGAGGCCGTCGACGAACTTCGTGAACTTGTCCGCCCGACCATCGCCATCGGTGTCTTCGCAAACGAGCACGTAGTCGTTCGGCTTTTCACCCGGCTTGATCTGCGGATAACTCACGGCACACGCGACCCAAAGACGGCCGCGCTCGTCCCAGCGCATCTGTATTGGCTTTACGATGCCATCCTCCTCGGAGGCGAAGAGGTTCACGTCAAAGCCGTCGAGAAGCTTGAACGATGCCCTTTCCACCTCGGGCGACTGAGACGGCACGCTGGGTGGTTCGGTCGGAATGGACGAGCGCACGGCGATCGGCGTGAGCGGCTTTTTTGCAAGAGCGTTCCAGATGTTTTCGTCCGCCTGTTGGAGCAGCGGAAGAAAATCCTCCATCTCTTGAGGGAAGATGCGCGTGCTGCCGTCGCGCCAGTCTTTGGAATACGGCTGGGTGGTGCGGTCGCCGCTCAAAAAAGCCCAGTTCATGGGCCTCCAATAGTCGAACCACAGGCGCTCGGTTTCGAGCACCGCGAGACGCACTGCCTCGTTTTCCACCGGGGTAAACCCCAGCCCTTGCGCGATGCGTTGCGCAACCAAACGGTGTCCTGAGTCATTGAGTTGGTAGCCGTTTTCCGTAAGTGAGGCGGGAGTGAACCCTGGTTTTTCGATTTCAATGAACTCAAGCTGAAGTTTGGCCGCAAGCTCGCGGATGCCCTTGGTGTAGGCCTCAAGGACCGGATTGCGGGCCGCGAGGTTTCCTTCAAAAGGAATGGGAGCGACCAGCACGACGCGCCGTCCATCCTCGGAAAATTCGGCGAGCAAGTTTTCATAGGCGGCCATGAAGCGCGGCAGCATCTCGATGCCCTTGAGCGATTCCATCTGCCCAAACTGTGCCACCACCACGCTCGCGCCTGCGTCGCGGAGTTGCGTGCGCCATTCCCGCTGCTGCCTCCAGCTCTCCGTAAGCTTCACTACGCCCGCATCGCGCCACTGTTCAAACACGGTGTCGCCTTCCCAGCCAAAATTGCGGACCTTGATCCTGGCATCCGGCTTGCCGGCCACGAGGTACGTCTGCAAATAGCCATTAAAACGTGTGCGTTCGATGTTTGCCCCTCCTGTGAGCGCAATAACATCATTCGCCTTGAGCTGGAAGGCCCCCCTCGGGGCGGCCTTCGTCTCCAGTTCTTCAATCGTGATGTTGCGATAACGAATCTCTGTGGCGCCGGAGTGAATCTGAATAGCGATTTTTCCCGATCGCGGAATTCCCACTTCCCTTTCCGTGTACTCCACCGTGAGCACATCGTTGACCCAAAGCTGAATGCGTTGTCCCTCCGCGCGGACGCGGTAACGGTTCCACTCGCCGATACCGAGTTTTTTGGCGTTCTCCGACTGCGCCTCGAGAGCTCGCTTGATCAACGCGCCCGGACGTCCCGCCTCACTTGCCAGATCCACGTCGGCGACGCCGAACACAGCCAGAAAACGGTTTCGCCGCGACTCATCGTAGAGGCAACCGTCAATACCCGGCGCAAAATCCGCCTGATAGCCGCTGACTTCATGGTGGTTTGGCACGCGTTCACTGCGGAACTGGATGCCTCCATTGTTTTCCCCTCGGCGGTATTCAAGCCGTAGATCGAAGTCTGAGTAGTCCCGCGTGGTGCAAAGAAACTCATTGCGGGGCTGCTTCACGTCGGGCTTGCCGGCGATGATTTCGCCATTCGCGATGCGCCACGTTTTCGGCGTATCTCCCTCCCAACCGGAGAAGGTCTTGCCGTCAAAAAGCGACACTTGCGCGGCCAGGCACTGGACACCTGTGAGCACCAAAGCGAGGATGAAAAACTGTCTGCGGCTACCCATAAGAATGCGATGGAATCCGAAACGGTTCATTTTTTTAACTTTGGCAGAAGCTTCTGCAGCGCGGCGTTCACGGCCTCAAAGAGCCTCACATCGTTTTTCTTGAGTTCCGCAAGCCTTGCGGGACGATCGGCTTCGGCGAGCTTCAAAAGCTCCGCGACATTGTCACGAACCGCCTCCGCCCTCTCAAACATCACGCGTTTCTCTTCCGGCATCGGGGTGTACTTGATGGCAACATTTGGAAGTTCTGCTTTCAAGCGCTCGAGGTCCGCATCGGACAACAATGCATTGCCTAGGTTGAGCTTTTCCAGAGTCCGTACTTGTTTGAGTTGCTTGAGACCGGCTTCGAAGGTGAAGCGGGAATAGTCGAGGGTCAGATCCTTGAGATTCGGAAGAGTGGCAAGGGAGGGAATTGCGGCGTCGGTGAGAATCGCGTAAGGGCCGTGGGGCCACAGCACCACCTTTTCGAGCGCCGGATGCCGGGCAAGGATAGCGGCGTTGGCGTCAGAGGCCAGGCCGTGCTGGAGAGTGATCTGGCGCAGATGTTTAGCGGAAACAATGTGCTCAACCGCGTTAGTGCCAAATCCGTCAGAGGCAAAGGACTCCAGCGCGGGGTGGTTGGAAAGCGCGGAGGCGGCCTTGGCGGTGGGCGGTCCCGCGTGGGAGGTGATGAGGTGTTTGAGAGACTTCATTTCCTCGAAACGCGCAGCTCCTGTCTCGGTGAAAGTGCCGCCGAAGAAAGCGATCGACTCGGGATCCATTTTGACGAGGCGCTCCAACGCAGTGTCGTCACCGGCTTTTCCCCCGAACACAAACGAGCGAATCTTACCCGCAGCAACCAGTTCCTCCACAGCCCCCCACTGCTCCGGCGTGAGTGGAACCGGCGAGTTCAGATTGAGCTTACCCGCCGAGACGGAAGCCTGCGCGGATTTGAGCACATCAGGAATTGGCAGAGGCGCTGGAGGAGCGGCGAACCCGAAAATCTGGCTGGCAACAAGCAGGGGGAAGATGCGGTTTATCATTTTAAAAATAGGAAGTTCACGAAACTAAAGATGTCGGCGAGGGAGGCTCGATCACGGATCAAAGCTGCGGTAAAGGAACGAATCGGAGCTGAGCAGTGACACCACAAGCGCCTTCATGCTGCCGCCGCCCGCAGTGTACGCAGCATCCGCATCCCGAAGGGTTTTTGCGTCTCGCACCGTTTCGTTGCGTCCGAGAAAGAAACGGAAGACATAACGCACGAACACCTGCTGGCTGCGCTGGGAGTTCGCCAGGCGGTGGATCAAATCGAGGGGATTTGAAATTGTGCCCTCCAGTGTTTTTTCATTGATGTCAAAGACAGGCCCTGCCGTCACGAGGACTCCCGTGCTGTCCACCGGCCCGTCGAGTTCGCGAAGCCGGAAGCGGCCGAACTGGTCATAGTTTTCAAAGGGCAGGCCCAGTTGGTTCATTTGCTGGTGGCATTTCCAACAGTACGCATCATTTCGGATGTGTTCGAAACGCTCGCGCAACGTCTTTGTTTGGTCACGGCTGACCACCGCGTCCACAGTCACCGGGACATCTGGAACGGTGCCTCCAAGAAGATGTTCCAAAATCCATTTGCCACGACGGACAGGATCATTGTCAAAATTGGTGGAGTGCGCCACCAGCCAGGAGGGTTGAGTCAGAATGCCCGCCCGCTCCTCGGAAGAAAGGTTCACGGGGCCCTTGGGCGGCTTGAAATCCGCAGGCAGATTATAAATGCGTTGGGTAGAGTCCACATTGGCGCGGCGCGGCTCTACAAAAGCGCGGTCCGTGGTCAGCAGATTCTTAAGCACGTCCTTATCCTCGGCCACAATGCTTGCGATAAGTTTCTCGGTTTCCCTCACCAGCGTACCGGCGGAGAACCCGCCGATGCCCGAAGGCACGTCTTTGAAGACGCCCACGGCCTTTTTGTAGTCGAAGTATTCGTCGAAAAACACCAGCAAACGTGCGTTCGGGCGCGGGCCTTCGAGGAGTTCGCGCACCATGGCGGCAACCCCCTCTCTTGTTGACAGGTCGGGACTCCCCTTCACTCGCGCCGTCTGGATGACCTGTGGCGGGCGGCCATCAAAAAGAGTTTGAGTGAGGGCCCCAAGGATCTCGTTCTTTGAGAGGCGCCGCCGGCCGTGTTCGTCGAGCGGTCCCGCACCCAACTCAAGTCTGAAGACAGCCTCGGGCTTCAGAAGGGGCGCAGCCAGCGCAATCCGTCCAGCTTGGAGGCGGCCGTATGTGGACGCGACCTTGTCATACAGTTGCCGCAGACTCGCGATCTCCTCCGACTCGGGCGCGCGGTCAAGCGCCCACGAAAAAACCTGGGCAACCGCCGCCGCAAAATGTTCGGGAGAAGGCTCCCTTTCGGGGTGCAGGATGCGGAGCAGCGCCGGCTGCGCCGGGGAGCCCGCAAGCGGCTTGAGCTCGCCGTCCCTAAACTCCACCCGCGTCCACGATTCAATCAGCTGCTCGGCATTGCGGAGAATAATCTCGGTGGCCGACTCATCCACTCCGTAAACAGAGCTGTAGTCGGAGATCTGCTGGCCGGGCACCAAAGAGAAGGGTTGAATGCCCCTTGAGTCGGTGCGGTAGGCAGCGGGGCGCTGGCGCCAGACACGCATCCGCGTGGCGGGCGCGGGGTGCGGCGTCCCCTCAAAGAGCAGTTCGTGGCGGAGGAAATTTCCGTAGTTGGGCCAGTCGAGCTTGTGGTTGACGAGGTGTCCCGCAGTACTCAACGCATTTTCAAGCGAGTCGAGCATACCCTGCCGTTCACCGGCCTTGGGCTGGGTGCTTTTTTTGGGCGGCATCTGGGCGAGCTCGATTTGCTCAAAAATGGCTGCCCAGGCCTCTGGCTTCCCGTCCTTGAAACCCTTGAATGATTCAAACGAGTAACCTCCCTTTTTTTCATCGTTGTCGTGGCATTTGACGCAATAACGCTCGAGAAATGCTCCCAGATCAGCGGCACGTACCTGTTCGAGGCACGTCAGGAGGACAAGGCAAAACAGCGCGGTTCTCATGGCTATTATTTGAGGGAAGGCTTCTTTGCGGCGGGCGCCGCCACTGCGGAAGCCGCCTCTTTTTTTCGCAGGACAAACCTCAGCCCAACCGCGTTCTCCGCGATGTTGGACCATATCCGCGTTGCAGAGCGGCAGTAAGCCGCAGTGCTTAGCCAGCTCCCGCCCTTCGCGACCCCGCCCAGATTCGGGTCGTACTTTGCTGGATGCCTTGAGGGGTCGTAGGGCGTGGAAGTCATCTCCGATACATTTCCGTGCACATCGTGCAGTCCCCACGGATTGGGCGGAAAGCTTCCCACCAGAGCCATCGTCGCATAACCGTCGTTCCAGATCTTGTGCGCGTAGGAGAAAATGCCGCTCTGGCGGTCGCCAAAATAAACCGTGCCCGGCGCCTTGGCCTTCCAACTCTTGGGCAGCTCGCCAAAGGAATCACTCTCGCGCAAGGTGCGGTCCGCGAAGTTTCCGTACTTTGCCAAATCGGCAGGATCGTTGCCGAAGAAATAGTCCGTTTGAGTCCCGGCACGCGCCGCGTACTCCCACTCGGCCTCGGTAGGCAAATCGTAGACCCACCCCGCGGGAGCAGTCTCGTTCAGCTTTTGCAGATAGTCTCCGACCTGATTCCTTTCAACGTGTACCTTATTGAGAGGATGAAGCTTGTGATCGCCCGTGGAAAGGTAAACCCCTCCGACCATTCCGAGCATTTCCCGCCGCGTAAACTCGTATTTCCCCATCCAGGAGCCCTGCGAAAACTCAACGTCCGCCTGCACCTCATCCTCCTCGTGTGCGCTGGAAGATTCGGCACTGCCCATCGTGAACATTCCTGGCGGACACCAGCAGAAGACCATGCCCCGGTCGTTCACCCACTCGTCCCCTGCCCTGCCCCCGGCAGGCACCTCCGAGGAAGGCGCAACCGCTTTGGACGCCGGAGAGGAAAGGGCGCTGAGATCCTCGAGGGTGGTTTCCCGCGTGGCACTCAACTGGTCTAGAACCTCGTGTAGGGGTTGCACGGAATGCAGGGCGTCGCTGAGTTTTTTTGCGAGCGGCGAAAGCCCCTCGGCCACGGGTTCCTGCACCTCGCCCATCGGCGCGGCGTAGAGCACCAGACTCTCCGGAACGGGCCGGGACGTTCTTACAAGGCCCTTGGCTGCCGTTTTGGCCTGCGCCGGGTGCGCATAGCAACCGTCCACGATGAGAACGTTGCGCGCACTTCCGCTGTCTTTGGCAAGTGCGCCCAGCAGACGCGTCACACCGGTTTGAGGCCCTGCGACGGTGCCGGAGCTGGACGCATTTCCGTCGACGGGGAGCAGCGCATTGTCTGCATTGGGGTCCTCCACCCTGGTCGCTGGGAGTGCATATCCGGAAAAATAGACAAGAGCGGTGCCTTTGGTGGGAACCGAACGCGCAAACGCGGCGAACGCATCCTTCATCTCCTTCGCTCCCAGATTTTCGACCTGCGTGACCACAAACCCGCGCTTTTTGAGCGCGTCGCCCACGGCCCGGATGTCGCCGGGAGGCGAAGCAAGGGGAGCTTTAGGATAGTTGCTATTGCCGATCAACAAGGCGGCCCGGTGCTCGGCAAGAGCTGCCGTCGAATACAACGCGAGGAAACTCAAAAGCCCCGCGCAGGTGAGCGCCCGCTTCATGCCAGCAACTCTTTGAGGGGACCGGTCTGGTCGACCGCACCGATGAGCGAAGTGTCCTTTGTCCCGAAATGATCCACCGGCGCACCGGCTGCGTGCAGCAGCGTCGCATACAACATGCCGATCGTCGCGTGCCCCTTGGCTCCGTACTTTGCAAAGTTCAAAAAACGGTCGTTCGGTTTGAGCCGTCCGCCGAGGTTTCCGAGCATGACCATCGGCCAGTCAAAGCAGGACGAGTGATGGTTCTCCGCGCTGTCGCTCAGATACACAATCACGGTGTTGTCCATCATCGAGCCGTTGCCCTCGGGAACCGCCTCCAGCTTGTCCACCAGCCTGGCCAGCAACTCCATGTTGAACTGCCGGATTTTGATAGCCATCGCCTTGCCTTCGCTCACCGATTGCCCCGGCTTGGGCCTTTCGTTGTACATGTGGCCAATGGTGTGGTTGTCCACCGTGATCCCCAACCCCTTCCAAACCGGGTAACTCGTCGCCCCCGCGGAAAGCGTCACCGTGTTGGTCAAACCCGTGATCAGAGCGGTCGCGGCAATCTCGAAATGGGCCTCCAGCTGCTTGGTTTCCACAGTGCTCGCATACAGTTCATCCCGTTTCGCGGGTATCTTTTTTGCATCAATCTCCTGCAGGCGCGCCTGCCGTCTGCCAATCGAGGCGAAAGCGTCGGCGAACTCCTGGAGCTTGCGCGCCTCCGGCCTCGGCAACTGGCTTTCGATGCGCTTGATGTCACCGGCCACGTGGTCCAGCAACAGCGCCTGCGAACCTACCGCCGAGGCGGTGTTGCCTCCGAGGATTTTTCCGAAGAGCATGTTATACGCGAGCACCGGGTCCTGATAGTGCGGCACCTTTTGGTTCGGTCCCGAGGCGGAGCAGCAGTAAAAGATGTTCTCGCTCGACCCCTTGAGTCCAAGGGCCAAGTGCTGAAAAATCGCCGGATGGGCCTTTGCGAGCGCCGCATCGATGGTGATGTCCCGGGCTCCAGAGCCGGCTGAATAAGCACCCAGCGCCCCGAAGCCGTTCGAGTGTCCGCCGCCACACACCCTACCCGAGAGTCCCTGCAAAAGCGTGATCCGCTTGGTGTGCCTTTCGAGGGGCGCAATCGGATCGGGCAGTTTGTGCCCAGGCGCCGAGAGCTGCAGATCCAGCACTGCGTCCTCGCCGTTGCATTTCCCCGTCTGCCCGCCCTTCGGGTTCATCATGTCTTTGCGCACAATGCCGATGGGCTGGATGTCGTCGGGGGGCAGGCCGTTGCCTTCGAGAAAAAACACAAACCGCATCGGTTTCACTCCTCGAGTTTCAGCTTCGAGGCGTGCAAGCAGCGGGGAGAAAAACGGAGCACTCGCGCCGAGCGAAAGTGACCTGAGAAATGAGCGGCGAGGGAGACTGTTCATGTTCACGGTTGGAGCTTCTCAAAAAAAACTTGTTTGTCATGTGACGCGATCACGTCACATATCCGGGGCGTGGTGACGGCCACGGCCTCCCCTCGGGGCGAATTGCACCGAGGAAAACCGGCCACTCGCGAGAGGCACCGTGCAGGAAGCGCGCGGCAAGGACGGGCTTCCGGCTTCCCCGGCGCACTCCTACAAGCGGTCGCCTTTGGAACCCGTCGTGTCCGTGCGGAAACGAAAAACCGTCGTGCTTTTGTAGGTCTGGCCGGGGCGCAGGATCGTGTCTGGGAACTTAGGCTGGTTGGGGGAATCCGGGTAGTGCTGGGTCTCCAGACAAAAGCCAGATCGACGCTGGTAGGCTTTGCCTGCCTTGCCGACGAGGGAGCCGTCCAAAAAATTACCGCAGTAAAACTGGATCCCCGGCTCTGTGGTGAGCACTTCGAGAACACGCCCGGAGGAAGGCTCGAGGACTTTTGCGGCCGGGGCCAGGGAGCCGTTCTGGCTGTCGAGCACCCAGTTGTGGTCGTAACCGCCGCCGAACTTGAGCTGCTCGTTCTCCGCGCCGATGCGGGCTCCAATGGCATGAGGGGCCGTGAAATCCAGGGGCGTCCCCTGTACAGGTGCGAGTTCGCCGGTGGGAATCAAGCCCGCAGTCACGGGGGTGAACCGCTTGGCGTGAAGGGTGAGTTCATGGGCGAGAATGTCGCCGTTTCCCTCTCCCGCGAGGTTAAAATAACTATGCTGGGTGACGTTGAGTGGCGTTGCCTTGTCGGAGGTCGCCTCGTACTCGACTTCCCAGTCGCTGGAGTCGGTGAGCCAGTAGGTCACTTTGAGGTTCAAATTACCAGGATACCCCTCCTCACCATCCTTGCTCACGTACTCAAACCTGACTCCCTGCGCCCCCTTTTTTTCAACGCCTTCGCCCTTCCATACCACCTTGTCAAAGCCTTTGAGCCCGCCATGCAGGGAACATTTCACGCCGGCGGGATCGTTGTTTGTGGCGAGCGAGTACGTTTTTCCAGCCAGGGAGAACTTGCCACCGGCGATCCGGTTTCCGTATCTGCCCACGATGGCGCCGAAATACGGGGTGTCCTTGATGTACTCGTCCAGGGTCTTGTAACCCAGCACAATATCCGCGGTTTTGCCCGTGCGATCGGGAGTTTCTAGGCTCACCACAATGGCTCCATACGTAATCGCGCGCAGGCGGACACCCTTCGCGTTTGACAAGGTATAGGAATCGACGGCCACACCTTCAGGTGTGCGCCCGAACGGTTCAGGCTGGGGTGGCTTCGCCAGTGCTGAGGAAGCCGTTAAAATCAGTGCTGCAATAATCGGGGAGATTTTCATGACTGGGTGGAAAGCGTTTGCGGCCCGAGGTTAGCACGGTAGACGGAAAAATCATCCCGTAAAATAAGTTTTTGGGTGCCTTTAAAAATCGCGCTCTACGAAGGGCGTGGTCTGGGCTGCTTGGAGTTAATACTGCACATAAAATTCCTGTAGTACTTGCACCGACATGACCAAATCAGCCCCCCTAGAATGGTCCTCGCGACCACTCCTTTCCCCGACTCTCCTGCCTCTAATTCCAAAGAATATAGGAGAATGTTAGTATCAAAGAATCCCATGGCGGGCATACAACTCTTCGCGGTTTAAATGATGTGCAGCGCTCTAACCAAGGCCTTGAGACCGCAATTCCTCGCGGAGCTCACGCTCATCACGTTCAAGCCGCTGAAATTCAGTTTCTGCAGTTCCGCCACCTGCGATTTGAAGGGGATAAGATTTTACCATTGCCGAGACGGAGGTTGAACGTTCAGCTGCCCTGTTTCGGGCCATCCGGTAAGTATCATCATCCACACTGACGGCAGTGCTTTCACAACATCATGTTATCGCAGAATCACAAGCCGCGAGGAAGCGCCTCCCGAAAGAATGAATACCGCCCGCGCGCTTCTCAGCAAAAAGGCTGAAAGCAATCTCCAGCATTCATTCGACATTTTTTCTCACCCGAGGCACCCTTGCCTCATTCGCGAATCGCAGCTGCGCGCTGTAACTGAAAAAGCGGAGATTCCCTGAGGAATCCCCCTCCAAGAGGTCGGTTCCTGCGCAAAAGCCTTCAAAAATAGAGACACCGTTTTTTAATCCCTTTGAACCCCGTGAAACCAGTTGTTCCTGTTCATCCCGCAAAACCAGTGGTGGCCGCGACTCCTGCCAAACCGGTCGCAGTCCTCGCTCCCGCAAAACCAGTGCTGGCCGCGACTCCTGCCACACCGGTCGCAGTCCTCGCTCCCGCAAAGCCAGTGGTGGCCGCGACTCCTGCCACACCGGTCGCAGTCCTCGCTCCCGCAAAGCCAGTGCTGGCCGCGACTCCTGCCACACCGGTCGCAGTCCTCGCTCCCGCAAAGCCA
>CANJPY010000012.1 GCA_947476255.1 Chthoniobacteraceae bacterium
AAGCGCCCAAAAAGCAACAAAGCTTGCGAAAGAAAGAGAACTAACCTAACCAACCAAACCCACCTTGGAACCATCCGGAAAGCTTACTTAAAAACCTGTCTGATTGGCTCCGCATACCGGGCCAGCTCTATACTGCTCCAAGGATAGTCTAAAACACTCTGTCTATGCGTCACATCCACTAGACGCGCGCGACTTGGATTCAAGTGAATGTAATCCCAAAGTGTTTCATAGCAATAAGGGCTACCCCCATCGACCACCACAGCCTTGTAACGATCTCCAAACAGCCTGCCCCATTCGCGATGCCGCACATTGAATAGCCGCGTCACCGTGTTTTGAAACCATTTCATACCCTCCACCAGATTCGCCTCCGGAGTTTGAATGAAAAGGTGGTAATGATTTCCCCTTAACACCCAAGCGTGCACACGCCAACCTGTTTTTTTCACAGACATCGGCCAGGCATTGCAAAAAAACCGCCGGTCTTGATCGTCCAAAAAAATCGCCGCCCGCCGGTTCCCTCGAGCCATCACATGATAAAAAGCTCCTTCAAATTCCAATCGAATACTCCGCGCCATGTCGGGAACTTCAGCAAACGCAAATGACATCTGCAACCGATGGCTGGAAGAAAATGAACACTGACTGCCCCCTATTTCCTCACAGAGGCGCTGGAGCGGCCGGATGTCTCGGGGTGTTGTCCGGAGTCGTTAGGCGGCACTTGAGACGCCGCATCGGGCGTTGAACACGCCCTTAGTCGCGGAAGTTTTTAAAGGCAAGGCCCACTTCAAAATCCTGGCCTCGCAAAAACTGGATCACTTCCTGAAGGTCGTCTCGTTTTTTTCCCGTCACACGAACCTGGCGGTCTTGAAGGGTGCTTTGCACCTTGAAGTCCTGCGCCTTGATGGCCTTGGTGATCTCCTTGGCCTTGTCCCCGTCGAGTCCCTGTTTGATCAACAAGTCTTGAGTGGCGTGCCCCAAAGGTGAAATGACGGGATCCTTCCTTTCCACGTTGCGCAGATCCACATTGCGTTTGGCGAGCTTGCCCATCACGAGTTCATCGAGGGCTTTCACCTTGGAGGCGTCTTCTGCAGCGAGGACGATCTTGGATTCCTTCGCCTCCCAAGCGATGGTTGCCTTTGACCCCTTGAAGTCAAATCGAGTCGCCAACTCTTTGTGCGCCTGATTGATCGCATTATCGATTTCTTGTTTGTCGACGTCTGAAACAATATCGAAGGAAGGCATGTGTTCGGGAACTTTAGGCGGTGAATCAAAGAGTATGGGCAGGTCTGCGCACCTCCATATTGAACACGCTCCTCCCGCCGCGTCGAGGAGTGCGTTAGCACTTCCCCTGAAAAGGTAAAAATCGAACGGCGGTGGAACGTTGGAAACGCCGAAAAAAGAGCGGCTGTGAGGGCCGCTCTACGCTCCACCTGCGGCCCGCGTTATTTGCCGGTCCACTGGTATTCGCCGGCGTCGAAAGTCATGAGCATGTTGGCTGAATGAATGCGGTATTCTTCCACAACGGTGCCATCGCTTTGGAGCAAGACCAAGGCAGGTTGACGCGCATCGTGTCCGAGCACAGCCCAGCGCAGTTTGGCTGTTTCTGTGAAGCGGCGCAGCATGATGCCGTCGGTTGTCTTCAGGTAACTTCCAGATTCGTCGAACCCTATGCTCAGTGCGATGTCTGTGCTGGCGCCGCCTAAGAGCGGGTTGAACTGAGATTTAACGGTGATTTGAGGTTCGGCGACGAAGGGCTTTGGGCGCCCGACGCGTGGAGCTGCTTCGGTGAAGGTCTTGCACGGCCAGCGGTTCTTTTCAAAAAAGGTCTCCCACACCGGAGCCGCTGCTACGGGTGTTGCGGGTGTTGCGGGCTTTGCGGACGTGGCGCGTGAGGGGCGCACTGGTGGCGGCGGCGTGTTTTCGGGAGCGTCCTTTTTACGCAGGCCCCGGACTCTCCAGCGTTCACCGTCTTGTTCCAGCAAGACGACAACGTCCTCTGTGAGAGACGCCGCGATTGCAACCGGGACCGGTTGCCCGGCGCCGACAGGCAGGCGGCGCAGGACTTCGGATTTCACATCCAACTGGACGACGACTGTTTCGCCCAAAGCTTTTTCGATACTCCAAGTCGTTCCGTCCTTTCCGGGGCAAGTCGCTGGTCCTAGGGTGTTAGTGTCCTGAGGAGCTGCGGAGATTTTTTCAAAGCGCGGCGTGTCTTCGTTGCTGAAAATGGACTCGGTGATACGCCAGAGTTGGCCGGCATTATCGGTGGCTGTGAGTTCAAGGGTTGAGCCTGAGAGCTTCAATCCGCTGAAGGAAGACGGGCGGGGACCGTCTTCTGTTTCGACCCAATCGTTCCCGTGAAAGGCTTCTCCGCTCAGATCGAGGTCTCCCACGGCCAAGCCGCGCACCCGGTATTTTCCCGGGGAGACGGTTTCTCCTGCGTCATCCTTGCCATCCCAAGTGGTGCTCAGGCCGTTCAGGGAGACCGTGAGATCTGTCTGGGCGGCTTCGGTGTGGAGGGCGCGCACGCGTTTTCCGGAGCGGTCGAAAACAGCGAGGCTGACCGTGCCGTCCATGGGAGGCGGCAGGAAGGTGATCCGGATGGAAGGACCTTTTGGAACGGGTTGAAGTGAGGTGGTGGGCGCGCCGGCGGGAGGCTGCTGGGCGTGGTTCAGGGGTGCGGTTGCGTGCGCAGCGAGAAGGCAAAGAAGGGAGGCAACTGTGAGGGGTGCGTGAAAGCGCGAGGGGGGGAAGTTATTAAGCATAATAACGCCAGTTTAAGCTGGGGAAAATGTTGTCCCGCGCCTCGCAATTTGCAAGGAAGGGTTCATCGATTTTTCCGGAGGAGAGTTGCTCGTACAAGCGTGTGAAACGGTGCAGATGGTCCTCCGTACGGCGCGTGGCGTATTCGCGCGCAGTGCCTGTTTTCATCAGAAAGGCCCAGTCGCTGGACTGAGCCAGGAGCAGTTCGCGCGCGGCTTGTTTGAGGCCGCGAAGGAGGTCGGCGGAGTCTGTGGAAAGGTGGCGGCGGGCGAGTTCTGTCATGCGGCGCGCGGCGGTGTGGAGGTGTGGATAGATCCAGGCGTTGGACTCCTCGAGCCAGACTTCCCAGTAGCCTTTGTGGCCCCAACTCGAGGCCGCGGGCGCCACCAGTTGGTGCGTCGGATGTTGGTTGAGATAACGGGAGGGAGTGGTGAGTTGGAACTCCGTTTGATCGTACGCGGCCTTTCGAATGAAGCTGTCGAGCCACTCCGGTCCTTCAAACCACCAGTGGCCGAAAAGCTCCGCGTCAAAAGGACTCAGCACCACGGGAGGCACATTCATGAATGAGCGTAACTCGGCGATTTGCTGGGTGCGGGCCTTCAGAAAGTGGGCTGCATGATGATCTGCGGCGCCCAACGCCCAGTCGCGGCGGTAAAGGTCTTTGTCTGCACCTTGACCGGTGATGCGGTGGTATTTGAGGCCGGTGAACCGGCGGAGTTGGTCGCCAAAAAAAGGTTCAAGTTTGTGGAGTGGCAAATCAAAGCCGATATCGCGGTAAAAATCGCGATAAGCCGGATCCCCCGGATAGCCTTCCTCGGCGCTCCAAACTTGGCGGCTGGAGTCGCGATCGCGGCCGAATGCGGCGGGGCCGGCCGGCAAGTAACAAGGTGCGTAGATTGCGTAGCGCGGGCGCGGACTCCCAAACATCAAGCCATGGGCATCAAGGACGAACCAGCGGAGGTTGGCTTCTTGCAGAATGGGGTCCAGGCCGGAAACGTAGGCGCACTCGGGAAGCCAGATGCCGGAGGGGGCGCGCCCAAAGGTTTCTTGGTAGTGGTCGCGGCCGATGAGGACCTGGGCACGCATGGCCTCTGGGCAGACTTCCATGAGGGGAAGGAAGCCGTGGGTGGCGGCGCAGGTGATAATTTCCAAGAAGCCGGCTTGGGCGAAGGAATCGAAGGCGGCGACGAGATCTTGGTTCCAGCGGCGATGCCAGGCGTCATGGACGTCTTCGAGGCGGTGGAGGTAGAAGCGGCTGATCTGTGCTTCGAGCCCCTGATTGTGCGTACGTTCCGTTTCGTGTCGGGCGAGAGTCAGCAGGCGTTCGAGGTGCGCGCTGTAACGTTCTCGAAGCAACGAGTCCCTGAGCATGTGGCAAAGGGTTGGGGTGAGCGTGAGCGAAAAGCAGGCAGGGACGGAGTCTCTTGCTAATCCCTCGAGAAGAAACAGCAGGGGAATATAGGTCTCCGTGATGGCCTCGTAGAGCCAGTCTTCCTCCAAAAAGCGCGCGTGTTCGGGATGCCGCACGTAGGGCAGGTGCGCATGAAGGACGAGGGCGAGATAGCCTGGAGGAGCCATGGAGGCGGTGCGGTCGGCAGGGCGGTCCGCTGGGGGGGGAGCGGTTGGAATTACGGGTGAGCCAGCTGTTCTGGCCGGACTGGAATGCCTTTGGTGGCAAGGTGCGCTTTGACTTGGGCAACGGTGTACTGTCCGTAATGAAAAACGCTGGCGGCGAGTACGGCATCCGCTTTGCCTTCCAAAAGCACTTCGGCCATGTGGTCGAGATTGCCTGCACCTCCGCTCGCCACCACGGGGACGCCGACGGATTCGCTCACGAGTCGCGTGACAACGCAGTCGTAGCCGGCTTTTGTGCCGTCGGCATCAATGGAGTTGAGGACGATTTCACCGGCCCCGAGGTGGTAGGCACGCACGGCCCATTCGACGGCGTCGAGGCCGGTGGCCTTGCGTCCGCCGTGGGAGTGCACTTCCCAAAAGCCTGGCCGGGTGCGTTTTGCGTCTATGGAGACCACGATGCACTGGGAGCCAAAACGTTCTGCCCCGGCGGTGATGAGTTCGGGATGGGTGAGGGCGCTGGAGTTGATGCTGATCTTGTCTGCCCCGGCCTGGAGCATGGTGCGCATATCCTCCACGGAGCGAATTCCTCCGCCGACGGTGAGAGGCATGAAGCATTGGGCGGCGGTGCGTTCAATAACATCGACCATGGACGCCCGCCCGTGTGCGCTGGCGGTGATGTCAAAGAAGACCATTTCGTCGGCGCCCTGCTGGTTGTAGCGCAGCGCAAGTTCAACGGGGTCACCGACATTGCGCAAGCCGCCATCCTCGGCACGGCCGAATTGGACGCCGCGGGTGACTTTGCCGTCGTGGACGTCGAGACAGGGGATGACGCGCTTGGTGAGCATGAGAGGGAACAAAATGAAGCTTGGAGGGGTGAAAAGGAGAGAATAATCGGTGTTTCTGAGAAAAAAAACAAATCAGAGATGTTCATTAAAGACCGGGCTCCACATCGCGGGCGATTCTGGGTATTAGAAACCTATGGGCAATCCACTCGCTACCGATCCTGAAGTTCCCTCCAAAATACAGGCCACTCGCAAGGGCGGGAAATTCAAGGTGTCCAAGGACCCTCTTGTTCCCGGAACAGCAGCTGTGGCTGAACCGAGTCCTGGTGGGCAGTCTCCGGGCCGTGCTGTGCAAGGCGATCCTGGAAATGTCGTTCCGATGAAAGGAGAAGGGCCGGCTGCGGAGGTGCGCACGGAGCACGCGTCGGGGCCAAAGCCTTCGCAACCGGTGGTCCAACCAGTGCCTCAGGTTCAAGACGAGAAGTTTGGAGCGCTCCCCGAGACTTATCATCATGACTCGCTTTTTCTAACGGCACGCGATCCACGGTGGCTTTTTTCCTATTGGGATTTGAACTGGTCGCGGGTTGCGGCGCATGAGATGCGGGATGGGCGCCAGGCGTATTATTTGCGGGTCGCGCGTCTTTCGGGCGAGGTGGAAACGCTTGTTGAAATTCACCCCGGGGCACGGAACTGGTATGTTCCCGTGAGGGATGGAGGCACCGTGTATACGGCTGAGTTGGGATATTTTGATCGTCGCGGATCCTGGCGCGGGTTGGTGCGGTCGGGGGAGGCGAAAACGCCGGCTGATATTTTGTCCCCAGAAGGCACCAAAGAGGCATTCGCAAGCATTCCGCAGGGATTGACGTTTGAAAGGCTCCAGGAGCTGGTGCGCCAGCATATGGACGAGGGGGAGACGCTTTTGGAGGCGATCGCGCGGATCTCGGGTGAGGGTAGAATTCAGATGTCGTCCGGGACCGTCCCGACTTGGAGCACGGAGCAAAAGCGTCTTTTGGCGATGCTGCTTGGAGAATCGCTCATTAATGTGGTGGGTTTGGGATCCGAGGAGATTGACCGGCTTTTGCGTAAAGCATTACAGGAAAGGCTGCACAGTGAAGCTGCGAGTGGTTTGTCGGCGAGACTCGCCGCGGCGTTTGGGCCTTCGGGCTCGAGTTTATTCAGTCCCATGGGAGCCAGTTGGAGTGCGCAGCCGTTTGGGGCGCGTGAGCGGAGCTTTTTTATGCATCTCAATGCGGAGGTGATTTTTTATGGGGGCACCCAACCCGATGCCACCGTGCGTGTGAACGGACAGGAGATCAAACTGCAACCGGACGGTTCCTTCCGGTACCATTTTACGTTGCCTGACGGAGATTTTGAGATCCCGATTGTGGCTGTGTCTGCGGATGGTCAGGAAGAGCGTTCGGGCACCTTGAGTTTCCAGAGGCAGACGCGCCGAGTGGGGGCGGTGGGAGCGACGGCGCAGCCTGCAGATTTGGAGCCTCTCATCGGGCGCTTGGAGCCTCTAATGGGGAGACGTCAGGCATAAGGCGCAGAGGTGGAGGGTGGGGGCGCATTCGGTTCTCGATGAAGTTTGAGGGGGGCGTGGGGGCCGGATCGAAGCGTGGCCGATGCTGATGAGAGTGCAGCGCGGAGGAACGATGTTCAGACGCTGACGGTGGGAGTCTGTTGACGGAGCTCGTTGTCTGTCTGCATTGAAGCGTAGGCGCCCGGGGCGTGCGTCTTGCCGCCTTGTGCGCCAATTCGGAATGGTGTGCACGGAATGGTGTGCAGAAGTGCGCTGCACCAAGGAGGGACGCTGCTCGGGCGACTTTTACGCACGGCGTTGAGGCGTCCGTCTGCAGGTTGCAGGGGGGGTGTTAGCGCCAGACCGAGGCGGTCACGGTGGCAATCACACTGACCAAGGTCGCGACTGCGAGCAATTGCGCGTGGGGGCGCAGTTCGGGTTCTTTGCGGACCCGCCACCAGAGGCCCAGGGTCCGGCCCAAAAAGAGCATCGCTGCGAGAAAAGGGAGCATGAAAATCCACTCTGGTTTGGTGCGGGCCACCGACTGATAAGCTGCGAAGAGGAGGCAGGCGCTGCCAAAAAAACAATTCATCGCAGTGGAGCGGCTGTCACTGATGCGCTTCAGCAGGACCCCGATGATGAGGATGACGAGCGAACTGACGGCGAGAACGATGGAAAGCGGGGTCATGGGAAGAGAGGGGATGTTGGAGAAAAAAAGGAGCGACGGAAGTTTAATTCCGTCGCTCCGGACTGGACAGTTCGCGGCAGGCGAACTTTGACAGCGTTAACAGGCCTTTTCGCCGGTCTCTTCCGTGCGGATGCGTACGGCTTCGTGCACTTCGGAGACGAACACTTTGCCGTCCCCGATTTTTCCGGTTTTGGCTGCCTTGACGATCGCCGCGACGGCGGCATCAATCAAGGCATCGCCGAGGACGACTTCGATTTTGATCTTCGGTAGAAAATCCACCGTGTACTCACTTCCGCGGTAGATTTCGGTGTGTCCTTTTTGGCGGCCGAAGCCTTTGACTTCGGTGACTGTCATCCCTTCCACGCCCATTTCTGCGAGGGCGTCTTTGACCTCTTCCAATTTGAAGGGCTTGATGATCGCTTCGATTTTTTTCATGAGATCTATTTAGTCCATTTTTCGGGCCGGCGCATGATGAAACGCGCCGGCCCGGCGATTGATTTTTAGTGAACTGGCGGCGATGTACGGTCCGAGAGGTGGAAGTCGGGGTAGGCTTCGACGCCCATTTCCGGCATGTCGAGGCCATCCATTTCGTCCTGCTTGCTGCTGCGCAAGGGGAAGATCAGGTTGGAAATCTTGAACCAGATGAAACCGGAGATGGAGACGAACACGATGTTCGCGATGACCGCAATGAAGGCCGCGGTGAGCTGACCCCAGTCTGCGTAGTTGCCGCCAAAGAGTGGTCCGAGGATGCCCGTGACTCCCTGATCAGTCCAACCTGAGCCGGTGAGTTCTGCGTACTTCTTGAGCATTTCAGGAGTGCCGTCATTGAGCACCGTTTGGAGGGCTCCATCCTTGAGCAGCGTATGCACGCCGCCCCAACCTGCGCCGTAAGAGCCGTTGGAGAAAATGCCCACGCAGAGCACGCCGAAAGCGCCGCAGACACCGTGGACTGAGATGGCTCCGACGGGATCGTCGATTTTCATGACGCGGTCCCAGAAGTTCACGGAGAGAACCACGAGAACGCCTGAGATTAAGCCGATGATAACGGCGCCCAGGGAGCTGACGAAGGCACAGGGAGCTGTGATGGCGACAAGGCCCGCGAGCATGCCGTTACAGATCATGGTGGGATCGGGCTTGCCGGTGGTCAGGTAGAGCCAGAGGGTGGTCGCGAGCGCGCCGCCTGCGGATGCAAGCATCGTATTCACTGCGACGATAGAGGCGTGGTTGTCAGTGCCAGCCAGAGTGGACCCTGGGTTGAAGCCGAACCAGCCGAAGGCGAGGATGAAAGTGCCCAAGAGAACGTAGGGAACGTTGTGGCCTGGAATCGCGCGGGGCTTGCCGTCCGGACCGTATTTGCCGAGGCGCGGTCCGATAATGATACTGCCGATCAAGGCAAGAACCCCTCCAGTCATGTGCACCACGGAGGAGCCGGCGAAGTCGACGTGACCGTGTCCCATGCCGAAGTTGATGCCGAGCTGGGCGAGCCAGCCGCCGCCCCAGACCCAGTTGCCATAGATGGGGTAGCAGAGAGCTCCGACCCAGAGGCCGTAGATCAGGAAGTTCTTGAAGTTCCAGCGTTCGGCCATCGAGCCCGTGGGGATCGTTGCAGTGGTGTCCATGAACACCATCTGGAAGAGGAACAGCGCGAAGACGGCGGTGTCCAGAAAGTCATTGCTGAGGAAGAAGCCCTTGGTGCCGAGGAGGCCGAAGGGTTTTCCAAAGAGTTCAATGGAGAACTCCCCATTGAGAAGCTGCAGGCCCTGGCCGAAGGGCGGCTGCCAGCCGATGGCCACCGGTCCGTTGAAGTAGCCGCCGAACATGAAGGCGAAGCCGCAGATCCAGAAGCCGATCATGCCCAGAGGGTAGATGAGAAGGTTGGTGGCCATCACGTGCGCCGCGTGTTTGGCGCGGCAGAGGCCGGTCTCCACAAGGGCGAATCCAGCCTGCATAAACATAACGAGGAATCCGGTGAGGAGCACCCACACCATGTTGATGGAGACTTTGTTGTGCGCCACGTTGTTGATGAGTTCCTCCATCGAAACCTCATCCTTGCCGTCGGGATTCACGGACTTGGATTCCGCCGGCACGGGCCATTGGAGATCCAGCTTTGTCCCGCCGTTCAGACCGGGCAGGTAGCCGAGCGGGTCGGCCACTGGATCTTTGGGCTTTTCAGGCTCCGCGGGAGCTGCCGGAGCGCTTGGGGCGGCGGGAGCGGTGGCGGCTGCGGGTGCTGCCTCGGGCTTCGGAGCTGTGTCCTGCGCGGAGGCCGTCCCGATTGGGGCGGCCAACCACGCCATAACAACAGCAAGAGGCGCGAGAGTGTTGCGCGTCAGGATTTTCATGGTTTGGATTGGTTTACGGTTTGTTGGGCGGGTCGTTTGTCAAACAACGCCGAAACGTGGATCGACTTTCCGGGAGGAAAGCCGGTCCACCCGCCGCCGCTTCCATCAGCAGTGTGTGTGCCATATTGTTTAAAGCATTGGATTGCAGGCATTTGATTTAAAGACACCCTTCTGGAAGGGGGTTGGCGAGATTGATAATTGATCGCGGTGTTCTAAAACGGACACCTTGAAAGGACGCGGAATCACATTGCTGCTGGAAGTGCTTAAATTTGTACACATGCTCAAAAGCGGACACGGATTTATGGCTTTGAATTCTTACGTGAAAACATCAAACTATTGATTGGCAGATGTTTAAATGTTTTGGCACGCGGTTAGCTATAGGCTGTGGGTGTGGTGCGTGCTGCGGAAGCGGTGGCGGCCACGGAAAGCTCCCTTCGTGTGAGGGGGGCCTTGAAAAATGAAAAGCAACCACAATCAACCCCTCAAATGAGTATGTTAAGAATACCGAAGTTTATGGCTCTGGCCGCGTGCCTCGCTGCCCTCAGTTTAACGTCGTCCCAGGGACAGGAAACTCCGCCCGCAGCGCCTCAGGCAAAGCCAGCGCCTGCAGCGGCGGTCGCCCCCGAGGCGCCGTCCGCGCCGGAGGCAACCCTGGAAATGCGGGTCAACGCACTCGAGGCGTACCTTCAAAACACCAATCCAGAGGACGCTTTTAAATCTCTGAAGGTAAAGAAAAAAAATGACAAGGGGGAAGAGGAGGAAGTTTTCCCAGAAGGCTTCAAGCAGAGCACCTTGGGTGTTGCGGGCCCCGGTCACAACGGGTGGATGATGACGTCCACCGCGCTGGTGCTCTTTATGACCCTGCCCGGGTTGGCTCTCTTTTACGGAGGGTTGGTGCGGAAGAAGAACGTCCTCAGCGTGCTCGCCCAGTGTCTGGGATGCGCGGGGATGGTGACTCTTCTGTGGTGGGCCTTCGGATACAGCCTCGTTTTCGGGAAAAACTTCGCCAGTCCTTACCTGGGCGGGTCTGAGTATTTCTTCATGCAGGGCGTCGATTCCGCTCCGAACACCGACTATTCGTTCTGGATCTCGCACAACGTTTTCTCGATGTACCAGATGATGTTCGCGATCATCACCCCGGCCCTGATCGTGGGAGCGATTGCGGAGCGTATGAAGTTCACCGCTGTGATGACTTTCATCGGGGCGTGGATGTTTCTCGTGTATTTCCCAATGGCCCACATGGTCTGGGGAGTCACAGGCTTGATGAACGGGGTTTGGAACAAGGAAGCCGTGATTCCTGCGATCGACTTTGCGGGTGGAACCGTGGTGCACATGACCTCGGGGTGGAGCGCTCTGGTATTGTGCATGATTTTAGGAAAGCGCGCAGGCTTCGGAAAGGACCGCATGGCGCCTCACTCGATGGTTCTCTGTATGGTGGGGACCGGAATGCTCTGGGTGGGCTGGTACGGTTTTAACGCGGGTTCGGCCCTTGCCGCAGACGGAGTGGCCGCCAATGCTTTCACGACGACGACGCTCGCCGCCGCCACGGCTTCCTTCGTGTGGGCGCTCATGGAGCGCGTTCTGCGGGGGCATGCCTCCATTCTTGGTTTCTGCTCCGGGGCGGTCGCCGGTCTGGTGGTGATTACACCTGCCTGCGGTTTTGTGAACAGCACGGGAGCGGTGCTCATTGGGGTGGCGGCTGCTGTGGTGCCCTACATCTTCGTGATGCATTTGAAGGCTAAATTTGGCTACGACGATGCCCTGGACACCTTCGGGGTGCATGCGGTGGGCGGAACTCTGGGTGCGGTTTTGACCGGATTTTTGGCGGACAAAGCGGTGAACGCTAATTTGGACACGGCGGTGACGGCTGCGAAGGATGCGGCGGAACCCGGCAACGGGCTGGCCTCGCTGGTGGCCAACGGCGGTCTGGTGGGGGTTCAGTGCAAGGCGATTGCCTTGACGCTTGTGATCTCCATTGTAGCCACGCTCGTGATCGCTTTGGTGCTCAAGGCCGTTATGGGTCTGCGGCCGACGGCGGAGGTCGAGGACGCTGGGCTTGACATCAGCGAACATGGGGAGGAAGGCTACCTGCTCTAACCTCAGCCACCTATTTACGAGCCTGCATAAAACCCCGAGTTTTACAAACGACTGGATATCATGAAAAAAATCGAAGCGATTATTAAGCCCTTCAAATTGGAAGAGGTCAAAGATGCCTTGGCGGAAATCGGCGTCGAAGGGATGACGGTGACTGAAGTCAAAGGCTTCGGGCGCCAGAAGGGACACACCGAGATCTACCGCGGCAGCGAGTACACGGTGGACTTCCTGCCTAAAATCAAGATTGAGGTGGTCCTCACCGACGCCTTGGTGGACCAGGCGGTGGCGGCCATCGTGAGGGCGGCGAAGACGGGAAAAATCGGAGACGGGAAGGTGTTTGTGTCTGCGGTGAGTGAGGCGGTGCGTATCCGCACGGACGAGACGGGCGACCGGGCGGTGTAACGGATCCGAAGTCGAACACGTGAAATCCACGTGGACCGCGGGGCCGGTGTCTAGGCGAGAGCCAGGACGCCGGCCTCCTTTTTTTTGGGGCGTCCGTGTTTTTGAGGGGGGTGTATTTTCTAGGGTGCGGCGTCCCTCCCGTTGTGATACAGTGTCGAAACCCATGATTGGCGGTTCCACATCTGAAGACCGCGGCCCTTGGTTTAAAGTGGCTGGTCATCCTGTAAACGCGCCTTTGGCGTTGGTAGGGGGATGCATCGTTTCGATGCTGCTGACGACGGTGGCCCTTGCCTTCAACCACCAATGGGCGTCGTTGCTGCAGTTCTCGAGTGAGGCCATCTTGCGCCGGGGCGAGGCGTGGAGGTTGGTCTCCTATATTTTATGGAACCCGCCCACGCTCTCGCTGGCGCTGGACATGCTGATGTTGTGGTGGTTTGGGCGGGAACTGGAGGCGTATTTCGGGCGCCGGATTTTTCTCAAGCTTTGTGCGGGGATCGTTTTAGCACCGGCGTTGGCGGGAGTCGCCGTCGGGTTTTTCTTTCCCTCGCAGTGGGTGGGGTTGCCTGGAACTTTTGCGCTGTTCGTGGCGTTTGCGACGATGGCGCCCAGCGTGACGTTGCTTTTTGGAATTTCTGCAAAGTGGACTGCGCTGGTTTTTCTGGGAATCCAGCTCCTGTCCTGTGTGGCGGAACATGCGTGGGGGCATTTTATTCATTCCCTGGTGTCTGCGGGTTTCGCCTTCGCGTACATCCGCGTGCAGCAGGGGCGTTGGGAAATGCCGGTGATTTCGCTGCCGCGCAAAAACAAGAACTTCAGGGTGCTGGAGCCGGTGCCGGTGCAGAAAAAAGCGGCGGCTTCGGTCGCCTTCCGGGTGGTTCAGGAAGAACCCGATGCGCTTGAGCTGATTGATCCGCTCTTGGAGAAGATTGGCCGCACGGGAATGGCGAGTTTGACCGAGAGTGAAAAGGCCCAGCTGGAAGTGGCAAGAGAGGCGCTGCTGCGCAAGGGGCCGTCAGGTCCCGCGCGCCCTTAGCTGGAGCTGCCCTGAGCTGCCCTGAGCTGCCCTGAGCTGCCCTGAGCTGCCCTGAGCGGTCGTTTTTTGAGGAGGGTGACTAGAGGGTGGGCCTGTTGGCGGTCTTGTTTTCGAATGAACACCAATTTCATGCAGGACATTCCGGAGCCGGACGGGACTCCGCCCGCGGCTGGGAGCCGGCCGGCGCGGCAGACAGATCCTGCGTATGTCAACGCGATGTCGCATTTTTACAGGGGTGAATTGGGGCGGATCATGGCTTGGCGCACCCGGTTGGATGCGACGACGAACTGGGCGATCACGGTTACTTCCACGGTTTTCACGGTGGCTTTTTCGATTCGGGAAGTGCCTCATGGCATTTTCTTTTTCAATATCGCCGTGGTTTGGATCCTGTTGTGGATCGAGGCTCGAAGGTATCGTTTCTACGATGCGTTCCGGGCGCGGGTACGTCTGTTGGAGGCGCATTTTTTGGTGCCAATGGTCTCGCAGGAGACTCATTTTTTGGAGGGAGACTGGCGGAAGGCGCTTTGCGAGGACTTGCTGATGCCATCGTTCAAAATCAGCAAGTTTGAGGCTCTGGGAAGACGTTTGAAGCGGAATTACATCTACCTTTTCATCCTGATTTTAGGAGCCTGGCTGACGAAGATTTTTCTGCATGCCTCCATAGAGGTGAGGTCTTGGAATGCTTTTTTTGATGCGATCGCTGCCGGGCACGGAATGCCGGCGTGGCTTGTGGTGGGCGTGTTCACGGTCACTTTTGTGGGCGTGATTGGCACGACGATTTACATCAGCCGAGTGTCTCCCGGAGAATTCACAGATTTTGGAGTGCGCAAACGTGCTCCGTGGAGGCTGTGAGAGGGTGGCGGTACGCCGGCAAATGTTCAGCGAAGGGCTGGCGCGGAGAAGGGGCAACTACGGCGAGAACGGACGACCATTTGGGACCTTCGGCTTCGCATTATCCTAAATGCGGCAATGAGAGCGCGGCACACTTTATGTAACTCTATGCGGAAGAAGCTGATGCATGTCAATAGAACCTCTTTTGGGCCTCACCCACTGGGTGAGCCTCCGTGCGCTGTCTCCAAAGCCGGGGAAGACAGGACTGTCTTCTCCATGTGCTCACTTTCCCATGGACCGCGAAACTGCCTGAACCCGGAGGGTTCCCAGCTATACGGCGGTTGAGCGAAGCGACACCACCGGTACCTTCCAGCCCACAAACACGCATCCCAAAGGGATGCCAGAGTGTGCTGGGGCTGTCTGAAGCTGCGTGGTACCGATGAAAAACCTACGCTTGGCGCAGTCTTGCATCCCTCCGGGATGTCTTGTTTTGTGGTCTGACAACCGGCGGTGTCGCTACGCTCAACCACCGCAAATGGCTGTGATGCCTCCGGCATGTGATCCCTCATTGCCGTTTCTAGGCTTACGAGACCACCACTCAGAACAGCTCCAACTGCCGCGAATCGGGTGCCGGTTCCTCCGGTTCCGGGGGCAAAGGAACGAGTTCGCACGAGTACAGAGGCGCCATCAGCAACGGCATTCGCTCATGCCCAAATATCTCCTCCTCCCCTGAAGTCGCCTGACGCGTTACGATCAAAACCTGCGGAACACTCCCCGAAGGATCCCACAAGCCGCGAATCACCATTCCCGGCGGCATGTCCCCCCACACAAGCCGCCCCTCCCTGCGCGACCGTTCCGCAAATTTCACTGCAGGCACATCTATCGGCACACAACCCTTGTCCATCCACCACGACAAAATCTCACCCCGCGCAAATCCGCTCCATACCAAGCGCTCGGGCCGGCCCTGGTTCCACACCCCAATCACACGCCCGGGTCTCCATTGTTTTCCGTTGGCTTCGAAGGACGCACACATCTCGCCTCACTTTGTAATGTAAATCTCAGATATGGAAAATCACTTTGTGATCCATCCGAACAATCGGTGTCATCATCTACGCCCTTTTGCCACCAACCACAAACCGCCCGGATAAAAAGCCACCCCGGCCGTTTTACCCCCCCGCAGGGAACCCAGAGGCACCAACCGCTGCCCACCAGACGAAACAGTCGGGAATCTATGCACTTACCATTTTCAAGAAAACCCTTGGACGAGGAACACCCACCTCGACAAATAAACTCCCCAATCGCACTTTATAGCCCCGAGGGTCATTCAGACCAATCGATATCAAACAAAACCATCCCAATAAAAATCTCGCGGCTCCTGAGCCAAATAATTCAAACTTCTGTTCGCTCGTGACATCTGACGCATCACGATCGGCACCCCATTCCCCGCCTGATGAAAGCTCTTCAGTCTTCAATTGCAGCATTCGGCCTGTTTTTGTTGTACGGCACAACAGGCTTT
This sequence comes from Chthoniobacteraceae bacterium, assembly GCA_947476255.1. Taxonomy (GTDB): domain Bacteria; phylum Verrucomicrobiota; class Verrucomicrobiia; order Chthoniobacterales; family Chthoniobacteraceae; genus Chth-196. The sequence continues at coordinate 15,543 of CANJPY010000012.1, forward strand.
TCCATCACCGACGTTGACGCTCGTGGCGCGGAGTTTTTTGAGAAACAGGTGCGGCCGTTACTCCTCGACCGCTGCTACGAGTGCCACAGTCAGGAAAAAAAGACAAAGGGCGGGCTCGCGCTGGATACACGCGAAGCCTCTCTCAAGGGAGGCGACTCCGGTGCCGCCTTCATAGCGGGCGCACCTGAAAAAAGTCTTCTCATGGAGGCGGTTCGTTACAAGAACCGCGACCTCCAGATGCCCCCAAAACAGAGGCTCTCCGACTCCGAGATTCAAACCTTGGAAACGTGGATCCAAATGGGCGCTCCAGACCCGCGCACAAGTGCTGTTTCGCCAAAGTCAGCCAAACCTATAGACATCCAAGAGGGGCGCAAATTTTGGAGTTTCACTCCGCTGAAACGCTTTGCAGTTCCTGCCGTCGCCAAGGCCTCTTCGCCCATCGACGCCTTCATCCAGACAAAGCTTCAGGAGAACAACCTCTCCCACGCTCCCCCCGCCGATAAACGCACCCTAATCAGACGCGCCACCTTTGATCTGACGGGACTTCCGCCCACGCCCCAGGACACCGAGGTTTTCGTCGCCGACACCTCTCCCGAAGCCTTCTACCGCGTCATCGAGAGACTCTTAGCTTCCCCACAATACGGGGAGCGCTGGGGACGACACTGGCTCGATGTCGCCCGGTACGCAGACTCCAACGGCATGGACGAAAACGTTGCGTTTGGTCATGCATGGCGCTACCGCGACTACGTAGTACGAGCATTCAACGAGGACAAACCCTTCAACCAATTTCTCATCGAACAAATCGCCGGAGATCTCCTTCCCCGCGGTGAAGAAGCCCTCACCGCAACGGGTTTCCTTGCCCTCGGAGCGCGCGTTCTAGCCGAACCTGACCGCCAGAAGCTCGAAATGGACATCATTGACGAGCAGCTAGACACCATCGGCAAAACGTTCCTCGGTATGACCTTCGGATGTGTCCGGTGCCACGACCACAAATTCGACCCCATCTCCCAAGAAGACTACTACGCCCTCGCCGCCATCTTTCGCAGCACCCGCAGTTTATCGGAAGAAAAAACAGGGGCCATTAAATACTGGTATGAGCACTCCCTTGCAACACCAGCCCAACGCGAGTCAAAAAAGCAAAGCGACGACCTCCTCAAGGACAAGCAAACCCAGGTGACGACCTTCCTCTCAAAGGCCAGAGCAGAGGCTAAGGCACAAGCGGAGGCACGCGCCGCAGACTATCTTGCAGCCGCCGCCCTGCTGCCACCAGACGCGAAAATGATGGACGCCACCCCGGTTGCCAAAACATTCCAAGTGCGTGCGGAGCTTCTCCTGAGCTGCCGCCAATATTTAGAAAAACATCCGGAACAAGAGTTGTTCAAAGACTGGCGCAACCTTGCGGCCAAGCGTGATACAAGCACCATACAGAAGCATTATGGCGAGATATTTACAGAGGCTTTTAAAACAAGATCGGGCTCCGCTTACAGCAGCCTTGTGGACCCAAAAGGCTTCCTCGCTCTTCCAGCAAAAGACTCGGATATCCTGAATGCCGCCACCCTGGCGTCTCTTGCCGAAATGCGCAAAGCCATCACGGAACTCGAAGCCGCCCGGCCCGATCTGCCTGCGGCCATGGGCGTCTCGGACTCCAGAATACAGCCGACGTTACCCGTCCACATCCGCGGAAGCCACCTCACCTTAGGCAAGCCTGTGGAAAGGGGCTTCCCGGAGGTACTCCTGACGAGTTTCAGCAAACCGATCCTTCCCGAAAACCAAAGCGGACGCCTCGAGCTCGCCCGTTGGCTGGCGGCCAACGAACATCCACTGACGGCGCGAGTCTACGTCAATCGCGTATGGCGCTGGCATTTCGGACAAGGCATCGTAAAAAGCACCGACAATTTTGGAACCGCAGCCGAGAGGCCTTCCCACCCCGACCTTCTGGATTGGCTTGCACGCCGGTTTATGGAAGGCGGCTGGTCCACCAAAGAGCTCCATCGCTTGATCATGCTCTCCGATACGTATCAACAGAGCAGCAGTCCCGGCATTACAGCGGCCGGCAACACGGATCCTCTCCTCGTCGATCCCGAAAACAAACTCCTTTGGCGGGCCAACCTGCAGCGCCTTGAAGCAGAGCAAATTCGCGACGCACTGCTCGCCTCCTGCGGCTGGCTTAGTTATGAAATGGGCGGAAAAACCATTGCGCTGCGAAATCGCGAGTTTGTCTTCAATCACACCAGCAAGGATGCCACCACTTACGAGAGCCCAAGGCGGACGCTCTACCTGCCAATCATCCGGAACCATTTGTACGACATGCTCGAGCAGTTCGACTACCCGGACCCGACGATGCCCATGGGGAGCCGCAACAGTACAGTCGTTGCCCCTCAGGCGCTGCTGATGCTCAACGCTCCAGTCGTTTTGGAAGCGAGTACTCATCTCGCAAAAGACCTTTCCAAATTGCCCGACCACACAGACAGAATAGAACGCGCCTACTCCTTGCTTTTCGGCAGACCGCCGCTTGCCCGTGAAACAGCAGATGCACTTCAATGCGTGCGCCAATTCGAAAAGACCGAGACAACAGACCGCGCTTGGGCGCTTTTTTGCCAGTCTCTGTACGCAGCGAACGAGTTTGTCTACCTGAGGTAAAATCCATGGAACCCAATGTTTTCCGTTCCCTGTCGCGCCGTACGCTTCTTCAACAAACGGCTGGAGGCTTTGGCTACCTTGCGCTGCAAGCGCTTCTCGCCGCGGAGTCGGCTCCAACTTCCATACAAAGCCCGCTCATCCCCCGCACAGTCTCGTTACCCGCCCGCGCAAAACGCATCGTCTTTCTTTTTATGAAGGGTGGTCCAAGCCACGTCGACACCTTTGACCCCAAACCGTTACTGCAACGCGACGACGGGAAACCCTACCCCTTTGAACAACCGCGCGTCCAGTTTGCAACCACTGGGAAGCTTCTCAAATCCCCTTGGACCTTCCGCCAGCATGGCCAAAGCGGCCTCCCGATCAGCGAGCTTTTTCCAAACGTCGCAACCCACGCGGATGAGCTATGCGTGCTTCGCTCTTTGCACGGCACCAACACGGCGCACGGAGGCGCGTGCCTTAAACTGCATACTGGCAGCGACACCCAGGTGCGTCCCAGCATGGGTTCGTGGCTTTTATACGGGCTCGGTACGGAAAACCAAAACCTGCCGGGATTCATTACGATCTGCCCGACATTTGCCCATGGCGGCGTCAACAATTGGGGCTCCGCTTTCCTCCCCGCCTTTTGTCAGGGAACCCCCATCGGAAACGCCAGCATTCCCTCCGACAAGGCGCTCGTAAAGCACATCCTCAACACCCAGACCGGCGCAGTCGCACAGCGCCAACAGTTGGACTTTATCGCGAAATTAAACCGCGCCCATGAAACACTCGTCGGCCCCGATCTTGCACTCGAGGGCCGTATCAACGCCTTTGAGTTGGCCTACCGCATGCAGAGCACAATGCCGGAAGCTCAGGACCTCACCGGTGAGAGCGATGCCACCAAACGCCTCTATGGAATGGATCAGCCCATCACCGAAAACTTCGGCCGCCAGTGCCTCATGGCGAGGCGTTTTCTGGAGCGCGGGGTGCGCTTTGTCCAGGTCACACACAGCGACGGGGAGGTCCAATGGGACCAGCACGGAAATCTATTCAAAGGCCACTCAAAAAATGCGCTAGAAGTCGACAAGCCCATCGCCGGATTTTTATCCGACCTTAAACAGCGCGGATTACTCGAGGACACCCTGGTGATTTGGGGAGGTGAATTTGGACGCACTCCAACCGCCCAAGGCACCGATGGCAGAGACCACAACCCATACGGCTTCACCATGTGGCTGGCCGGGGGCGGCGTGAAGCCCGGCTTTGCCTACGGCGCCACGGATGATTACGGTTACTTCGCACAGAACGACAAAGTCCATATCCACGACTTCCACGCCACGATCCTGCATCTCCTCGGACTCGACCACGAAAAACTCACACACCGTTATGCTGGCCGTGATTTCCGACTTACGGATGTCAGTGGCCATGTAGTGAAGGACATTCTGGCCTGACTTAAAATTCTACCCTTCACCCCTCCATGAGCGTCCACCCCTCGATATCCAAGGAGCCAAACGATGCTCCGCACTCAAAGACGAGATCTCCCGCGTGGAAGTGGTGGGTGAGCGGAATTTTGCTCCTTGCAACGACCATTAACTACATGGACCGGGTGACGCTCTCCGGAACCTCAGTGCGTGTCACCCATGAACTGGGCTTGAACGAGCTGCAGTACGGCCACCTGGAACTTGCTTTTGGCTGGGCTTTTGCTGCCGGATCTCTGGTGTTCGGTTTTCTGGCCGACAAGGTCCGTGTCTATTACCTGTATCCAGCCGTTCTGATGGCATGGTCGCTCATGGGCTTTGCCTCCGGATGGACGCAGGGATTTGGGAGCCTGCTGCTGCTGCGCACGTTGTTAGGCTTCTTCGAAGCCGCCCACTGGCCTTGTGCTCTAAAAACCACATTTGCAGTCTTGGACGAGAAAGAGCGCACGATGGGCAACAGCCTCCTTCAGAGTGGTGCGTCCATCGGTGCAATCCTAACACCTCAAATCATCAAACTTCTCATGACGCAGGAGCCAGGGTCCTGGCGTACTGCTTTTATGGCTGTCGGTGCTGTCGGGCTTTTGTGGGTGGTCCTTTGGTTCGCCTTTCTCCGCTCTCGCGATCTCCATATGCTCTCAGTCGTAAGCTCAGATTCCCCCAAGACTGACGAAAGCAAAGGCAGTCTACGTTCCATCGTTGTCAGTGGTCGGTTTTGGGCCGTGGCAATCCTCATCGTTGGGGCTCAAACTGTCTGGCACATTTACAGGGTCTGGTTGATGAAGTTTCTGGTCACCGGCAGAGGCTATGAGCAGGAAGCCGCGCTCAACTTTAACTCCATTTATTTCATGTGCACAGATGTGGGATGTCTTCTCGCCGGCGCACTGTCTCTTCGACTGATACGCCGGCAAGGCACCTCAGCGCACAGCGCTAGGCGCACCGTATACGCAGGAGCCTGCATCCTTACGACCTTGAGCGTCTTCCTCCCATGGCTTGAGAAGGGACTGCCATTGCTCGCCGTGTTGTGCCTTATCGGCGCCGGGGCGCTAGCGTTGTTTCCTTGCTATTACAGTTTTGTGCAAGAGCTCTCTCCCATTTACGTGGGCCGCCTCACCGGGTTGTTAAGTCTCTGGGTTTGGGGTGTCACCTCCCCCCTTCACAGCCTGTTCGGCCTGCTCGTAGACCGCACCCACAGTTACGACAGCGGCTTGGTGCTCGCAGGACTCGCCCCTTGGCTGGGCGTTCTGGCGCTGAGACAACTGTGGCCGCTATCACGCACTGGCGCAGCCGCATGAAATATTCACCCCGCAAACCGTTTTAAGCTCCTTCTTCCCACCCCTCCATGCTTTCTGAGACCTCGCGCCTTCGTGATTTCCCCGCACTCACGGGACGGACTTACCTCAACACCGCCGCAGAAAGTATTCCGCCAGTCTGCACAGGCGACGCGATCGCGGCCTACTGGCGTGACAAACTGCTGGGCATGAAAGGAAGGGACGGACATTTTGCCGCTGTGGAAGCCTGCCGAGAAGCGAGCGCCCGCATGCTCGGCTTGCAGACTTCCGAGGTGGCATTCTGCTCCTGCAGCTCCGAAGCCTACAACCTCCTCGCGACCGCGCTGCAGTTGAACGGACAAGACGAGGTTGTGGTGACGGATCTCGACTTTCCCGCTGGAGTTTCCCCGTGGCTGCGCGCGGCCACTCCCCCCCGCTTGAGGCTCTGGAAGGCCGTCGAGGGCGCACTCGCCACAGACGACCTCTCCCTGTTGCTCAATGAACGCACCCGTCTGGTGCAGGTCTCATTGGTCAGCTTTTACAATGGGCACCGCATTCATTGGCCGGCATTTCGAGACACCGTGCGTCGCCTCGCTCCCAACGCTCTTATTTCGGTGGATATCACGCAGGCACTGGGCCGTGTGGTGCTTGATTGCCCGGACGCCGACATCCTCGTTTCCAGCACCCACAAATGGACCCTCGGAATTCACGGCGGTTGTATCATCGGTATCCCCGCCGTGGCCGCCGACAAACTCACCACGCGCGCCGGAGGCTGGTTGCACCTCGAGAACGCTTTTGCATCCGACCGCTTTGAACGCGCAATCACGCGCACGGGGGCTGCCAGTTTCTCCGTTGGTATGCCCAATTTTGTAGCTCTATATGCCCTCAACGCCTCCCTGCGCTACTTGGAGAATGTCGGTGTGCCTGCGATCGCCGCTTACGCGGACCCTTTGGTGGCACGCGCCCAAAAGGGTCTTCAGGCGCTTGGAATTCCTCTCATGTGCCGCTGGAACGGCTCTGGCATTCTCGCATTTCAACATCCGCGTAGCACGGAACTGCACGCAGCGCTCGAGCGCGAAGAGGTCCACGTCATGCACAACGCCGGACGCATCCGGATCGCGGTGCACGGATACAATTCGGAAGCCGACATTGACCGCTTCCTCGGCGTGCTAAGGCAGCTCCTCGAGCGCACCACCAACTCTTAAACATTCTTTTTCGATGTCCGATGTTCTCGCAACGCTGGCAGACTTGATTCGCCTTAATACCGTGAATCCGGCCTATAACGATGACGGTACCGAAGCCAATGCGGCGCCATTCATCCGGAGGTTTTTTTCAGAGCGTAAGATTGAAACCACCGAACAAGAGGTGTTTCCCGGCCGCCACAACATTCTCGCGCGCCTCCCGGGCAGAACCCGGCGGCGCCTGGTGCTTGAAGCGCATACGGACACCGTTTCGATCAAGGGCATGACCATCCCGCCGTTTGAACCCGTTTTGAAAGACGGGCGCCTGTACGGCCGTGGCGCTGTGGACGACAAGGCCGGTGTGGCGGCAATGATGCACGCGTTGGCGTCGATCAACGCCGACGGTATTGTGCCACCGTGCGAGGTGCTTTTTGCGGCTGTGGTAGACGAGGAATTCAGCTACCGCGGAGTGGTACGCCTGTGCGAAGGCCTTGAGGCCGATGCCGCGATCGTCGCCGAACCCACGGAATTGCGCGTAGTGGTGGCAAGCAAAGGTGTCCTGCGCTTCAGAGTGAGCACCCACGGCAAGGCAGCCCACAGCGCGAAGCCACATTTGGGAAACAATGCCATCTCGCACATGGCGAGGCTTGTGCTTGCTCTTGAAGAAGAGAACAAGCGGTTCTCCTCCAGCCCACATCCACTGCTCGGCTCTCCGACAGTCAACGTGGGAGTCATCCATGGCGGTGTTCAGGTAAACCTTGTGCCCGATCGTTGTACGATAGAAATCGATCGCCGTCTCCTGCCGGGTGAAACGGCCTCTTCGGTTTTACGCCTTTATCAAGCGCTCCTCGACCGTCTCAAACAAGAGCAACCAAGCTTCGACGCGACTCTGGAGGAACCCCCATTGCTTGTCGACGAGGCTTTGGACACGCCTGTGGATTCGCACCTTGTGCGCGTTGCTCAGGAGGTTTTGGCGAAGCTTGGACTGGATGCCTCGCCCTGCGGAGTCCCCTTTGGAAGTGACGCAAGCAAACTCTCCCGCGCAGGCCTTCCCACGATTTTGTTTGGCCCGGGAAGCATCGACCAGGCCCATTCGGTTGATGAATACATCGAGGTCACGCAGGTCGCTCAAGCAGCCGCCTTTTATCGGCAGTTCATCCTCGACTTTGCCTGACAAAGCCATCGCCAAACGGCATCCCTTCCGTCCCCGCCCCCAAATCGGAAAACTTAAACCTCCGAAATCATTCCATTACTGGCTCCGAACGTCCTCGCCTCAACACCCATGTGGTGAAGGAGACGGACGTACAGGTTGGAAAGCAATGTGTTGTGTTTTGAATCAAAAGCGATGTGCCCTTTGTGCGCGAAACCCCCACCCGCAAGCAAGACAGGGAGGTTGTTGTTGTCGTGCGAAGACGAATTTCCAAGATTGCTCGTATACAAAATCGCGGTGCGATCGAGCAACGTTTGATCGCCATCCGGCGTTGCTTTCATTTTTTCAATAAACTCGCCCAACACTTTGATCTCCGCCTCTTCAATCAAAGCGAGCTGTTCCAGTTTCCCTGGATCCTGTCCGTGATGGGAGGCATCGTGGTGGCCGAGATTAACCCCCACAATGTCAGGCCGCTCCTGCGTCCCCAACCAAAGCGACACCACCCGCGTCGAGTCCGTTTGCAGCGCGAGGTGGACGATGTTGTACCACTGCCTCGAACGCTCCAGCAACTGAGGGCCGCCATATTCACTGCTTGGCAGCGCAAATTCGACTTTAGGTTTTGGCGTGGTACTCCACACCTCGTCCTGCTGCAGCCTGACTTCAGCATCCCGCACGGACGTCAGAAACAAGTCCAACCGAGAGCGGTCCGTCTGGCTGACCCTGCGATTGATCGCTTTGATCTGCTCGCCCACGTCGTCTAGGATACTCTGCCCGTCTTTCACGCGTTGCATTTCACGCGCCTCCTCCTCGGGGGTCCCTGCGATAAAGAGCTTTCGAAATACCTGCACGGCGCGGCTCTCAGCGGGAATCCGCACGCCGCGCTTGTTCCACGCCACATCTCCGCCGCCAAGCACCAGAGAGGAAAAACGCGTCTGATTTCCAATGTGGGCGGCAACCTCCTGGTCAAGGGAGACCCCGTTTTTAATGTCCTTGTCCCGAATAAACTCGGGGGCCACGCCGGTGAAGATTCCAACCTCGGCAAAATGGCCGGCCGCGTAACGGTGCGACATCCCCGAAAACACCGTGAAATGTTTTCTCATCGCCTCCAACTTTTGCAGATAACGGCTGGGCTGGTAGTCGGGGCCCGTCATCTCTGGGAAAAAATTTGGCCCGTACAAACCCAGAGGCTGCCCCACCAAAACCATGCGCGGTTTCTGCGCAAGCGCGGCCTTCGCCTCGGCGGCACTGGCGGGAGTCATGGCCTCAAGGAAGGGAAGCCCGATGGCAACTCCTGTGGCACGCAGGAACGTGCGACGGTTAATGTGTTGGCGGGTGCTCATAGGTTTGTGGGTTTGGAAGTATTATTTATTCTGGAAGATCGGACTCTGCACAACCTCGTGCACAAGCGTTTTTAGCCCGTAGTTGGTCCCTCGCAATTTGGCCAGGATCTGCTCCACAACCTCACGGTCGGCAAACTGAATGTCTTCGCCGGTAGAGTAGATCAGCAGCTTTTGCGTGAGGCTGCGCGCGAGTTGATCTTTGTCCTCGAGCAGAATCTTTTTGTAGTCGTCGACCGTTTCAAACGTCTTCCCGCCGGGAGTCGTCCCTCCACGCTCAACATCCAGCCCGCGATAGACAGCGCGTCCGCCGGAATAAGGCAAAGACAAAACCCCGGCAGCCGTCTTGATGGTACTGCGGTAAAACTCCCGCCAGTTTCCAATTGGATCAAAGTTTTCCAACGCAAACCCCGGAGGATCGATATGAATGTGGCAGGTGGCGCAGGCGGGAGTGTTCCGGTGCAACTCCAGTTGCTGGCGAATGGTCGTCGCGCCCCTGATGTCCGGCTCGATCGCGGGAATATCCGGCGGTGGCGGCGCCGGCGGTTTGCCGAGAATGCGTTCCAGCACCCATTTGCCGCGCAACACGGGAGAGGTGCGCGTACCGTCCGCCGTCACTTTGAGCACGCTGGCTTGCGTCATGACCCCTCCACGGTGCATCCCCGCGGGAAGCGACACCTTGCGAAATTCATTCCCCTCGACGCCGGGGATTCCATAAAGTTTTGCAAGGCGTTCGTTGAGGATTGTCCAATCGGAATCCGTGAAATTGAGCAGGCTGAGATTCTTTTGCAGGACCTCTTCAAAAAAGAGCTGCGTCTCCCGTGGCATGGACCACCGCAGGAGATCATCAAAGTCGCTGTAAAGAAGAGGGTCCGGTATCGTGAAATCAATTTTGCGCAGGTCCAACCACTGGCCGACAAAGTTTTCTGTCAATGCACGCACCTTGGGGGATTTGAGCATCCGTTCGACCTGCGCGCGTAGTCCCGCAGGAGAGCTCAATTCTCCGCGTTGCGCCGCAGCAAGAAGTTCCGCGTCGGGCTGTGTGGACCACAGGAAGTACGAGAGCCGTCCCGCCAGCGCATAATCATCCAGCTTCGGGCCCGGCAGAAAGCCCTGTGCGTCCGCCTGCGCCACCGTCGAATCCATGAGGAAGAGGAAGTCCGGGGAAGACAGGATGAGTTTGTAACCAAACATCATCGCATCGTAGAAGCTGCTTTGTTGGTCCAGCTTCGCCCACACCTTCTGCACAAAGTGAAGCTGCATGGCCTCGCTCACAGGCCGTCGAAACGCCCGGGGCAGAAAACTCCGGATCAGCCGCTCCGCGTCCTCTTTGGGATGCTCCGAGGCAGGCACAAGAGGATCACCAATCCATTGCGCCTGCGTTCGGTTCGCACTGATCACAGGCGGTTTGTTGCCGGCAAGTTCCGCTTTGAGCACAGACTTCGCCTTCAGCGGAACCTCCGCAAAAAGCGTGGCATAACTGGCGGAGGGAAACACGTCTACCGGTCCCTCGACTTTCAAGGATTCCACAAGCAGCCCCGGTCCCGTATATTCCTCGATCGGCTTTTTGAAGCCCCGGATATCCCAAGTCGTGAGCAGGTTCACCACAAAGGCCTGCTGGCGGGCCAGGTCGCATTCAAACTCAATCGTTGTCGGTTCCCCATGGGGGATTTCACGCACCTCCCGAAGCACGGGCGACTCCCGACCGCTTGCCATGACGGTGCAAAACCCAACGGCAAGGGGTCTCTTGTCCTCGCCCACCGCACACGCTCTCATCTGGATCCGGTAGCGGCCCTCAATGGGAACCGCCGCCGTGGCACACAAGCCATAACGGGGAAGCTTGCTATAAATAACCAGAGAATCTCCCTCGAGTCTGGAGTTGCGCCCCAGCCCTTGGTTGAAGTTTGGGCCTTTCTTCACAAAGTCCTGCCCGTTACGGACGTCACTGAAGGGAAGTGGAGGACTTACTGGCACAACCGATGCGATGGCCTTTGCGGCGGCTTCTTGAAAAAGGAGGAAGTGTGTCGGAGACAAGTCCAGCCCTCGGCTTACATTGTCAAAACCCGCCGTGGTACTGTCCTCGGGAAGCATCTCCTTGAGGGAGACGTTTGTGCCCAGCAAATCGTGAAGCGTGTTTTCATATTCCGTTCCGTTCAGTCTTCGCACAACCACACGGCCAGTGCGACGCTGCTGTTCTTTGGATGCCGACAACAGTTGCTCCCGCAGATACCGCGTTGTTTCCTCCAACTCGGATTTTGGCGGCCGCTCGCGTTTTGGCGGCGGCATTTCACCTGCCACCAATTTGTCGTACACATGCGTCCAGACTGCCGCCGTTTTTTCATCGCGGAAATCCAGAGGCAGCGTGTCGAGGCGCAATCCTGCTTTGCGGGAGTCTTCCCCATGGCAATCGGCGCAATGCTCCGCGACAAACTGCGGCACGTTGGCCCCAGGCTTCGCCCAGACTGCAGGGTTCGTAAAACAAAGGACGACAAAGGGCAGCAAGCGGAAGCAATTCATGGTTTTGTGGGTCGGCGGCATTTGTCCGGTTTAGACTGAAAGCACCTCGTTTAGTTGCACAAGACGGCTTTTTTCCGTGAGCGATTTTGCAGCTGCATGGATCACCGCCGTGACCTCCAGAATTTCCTGATGCGGCACAGGCTCAACCCCGGTTAGCAACATCTGGCGGAACGTCGCCGCCATGCGGAACATCTGGTAGTGGTAGCCGAAATCAAAACTGCCCTCGATAGAGGGAGTGAAGGAATGAAGCTTCTTTTTGAAGTAGAGGTCCGTCCTGTCGTATTCAAACTTTTCGTAGGGTTGTCCAAACCACACGTGGCACGGATACCGGTCCGGATAGGTGATGAAGGCGTGGCACGTATCCTTGTGTTCGATCAGGCTTACCGCCTCGACACCGGGGCCCATTAAAGTCATCACAGCCCAAACAGGATGCTGTCCATAAATCATCCAGCCAGGCAGGCTCGAGCGGCTGAACAACCGGGCTGAAACATGTTCCAGGACACCGTACTCGCCCGAGTCGCGCATGCGCAGAGCCGCCTCCATTCCCCACTCGTAACGCCACGCGCTCGAGGACATCAAAGGTGCGTTGTGCTTGCGGGCCCAGTCCAGAATCTTCCGCGTCCCCTCGGGCGTACCACCGATGGGCTTGTCACAGAAGGTGGGAAGTCCCCGAGCCAGGGCCGGAGCCACGAGACCAAAGTGATCATCCCCCAAGCCCGAAGCATCGCCCATCCATATCGCATCGACCTCCTTGAGCATTTCCTCTAGGCTCGTGGCGACTTGAACTCCGGGAAACACCTCGGCAAAGGCCGCACCCGCTTTGGCGTCGAGTGGATCGAAGTAGTGCGTGATGCGCGTGTCTGGAAACGGCAGCGAATCAAAGTTGTACTTTGGATTGCGCAGTACTTTTCCAAACAGTTTTACACCGTAAGGATAGTGCTTCTTTAACGCCTCCAGATCGAATTCCGGGTGCAGGTACTGGGCGAAATGCCAGATATGCCCGTTGCGCGGCTGCGCCTTACCCTGGATCGATGCCGAGATCACACCGATGCGGAAAGTCTTAGCCTGTGGTGCCGCTGTTTGCGCCTGGCCTGTGGTCAATCCGGCCAGCGAAAGCAAACCTCCAGCGCCCACCGTTTTGAAAAGATCACGGCGCGAAGATTTGGTCCGGGTAGGCATGTAATGCTAATTCAATTCAGTTTTAGTTATTAGACCATCTCTTTATGGATTATTGATTATTAAAAAACCTCAGCTTTTGGGAAAGCGGAGCTCCGGAAGGACTCTCTGATAGCAAATCTTGAAAAAACTGGGCTGTCTCTCCCGGGACCGCGGAGCCCCAGCTCCGCTTTGACGCTCCAAAAACGCAGACAGTCATTGCGGAGCTGGGGCTCCGCGGTCCCAGAGGAAGAAGACCAGTTATCTCCAAGATTTTGGAGAGGAAACCATCCATCCAAACGCGTCTTTTCGCCCCCCTTTCGGGCAGCTCGGATGCCCATAGAAGCGTTGGAAAGCACGCCTACAGACCGGCGCTTTCAACCCAACCAAACTCACCCCGCGAGGTTAGGGGGCATTCGCCGCATCCCGGGCGGTGGCGGGTGGCATCGGTTTATGCACCACAACGTCCTTACTCCAGGCTTTCCAATCGGCCTCAAGTTGCCTCACCAAGTCCGGGTGTTGGGCCGCGAGATTGTTCTGCTCGGCGTTATCCTGCGACAAATCGTAGAGCGCCAGGGACGGTTCTTTCGCACCCTTTTCGGGACCTGCAAAAGTCAACTTCCACTGGTCCTTGCGAATGGCCCACTGTCTTTCGTAGTCCCAACATAACAGGACGTGTGGTTGGCCCGTTTTGCCCTCGAGGAACGACAGCAGATTCACGCCGTCCTGAGGCCACTTTTTATCCGGTTCCACGCCGGCAAGAGCCAGAATGGTCGCGGTCAGGTCCATGTGGATGACTGGTTGCTTGTAGACTGCCGGCTTGAGGCGGCCCGTCCATTGGACAAACATCGGCACCCGGATGCCGCCCTCCCATGTCTGCCCCTTGCCGCCGCGCAGAGGCGTGTTCAGGGACGCATTGGGAGCGTTCCTCGTGATTGGTCCGCCGTTGTCGCTGTGGAAACAAACCAGCGTGTTCTCTTCCAAAGCCGCCTCGCGCAACGCCGCAAGAACACGTCCGATATTATCGTCCATCGCCGCAAGCATGGCCGCGTATGTCCGGCGCTTCTTGTCCTCAATGTGGCTGAAACGCGCCAGATACGTCTCAAGCGCGTCCATCGGGGTGTGCACCGCATTAAAAGCCAGATACAGGAAGAACGGCTGCCCTCCGCCCTTCTGACGCTGGATAAACTCGACGGCCTCGCGTCCAAATGCATCGGTCGCGTACTCCGTGAGGGCCACGGGTTCATGCCCGCGCAGGATCTGCGTGTACAGGTTTACCTTCGCGTCGGGCCCCTTGGGTTTGTCGGGAAAATAACTCCGTCCACCCCCAAGAAATCCGTAAAATTCATCAAACCCGCGCTTAAGCGGATGGCTCTCCGGCTGTTCCCCTAAATGCCACTTTCCCACAACGCCGGTACGATAACCCGCCGCCTTCAAATACTCCGAGATCGTGGGCACATTACTGTTCAGGCCGGGCTTGCCGGGCGGCACCCAGTCGTGAACTCCGTCACGGTAATGGTAGCGCCCCGTAAGCAGGGAGGCGCGGGTCGGACTGCACACGGTGCCGGTCACATAGCCATCGGTGAAACGAACACCCCGGTTGGCAATGGAATCCAAATGAGGCGTCGGCACGTCTTTACAACCCTGGACACCGCAGTCCGCGTAACCCATGTCATCGGAAACAATGTAGACGACGTTGGGTTTTGGAGCGGCGACGGTGGCGCCCCGCAAAGCGGCTGCAGGCACCAGCATGCAAAGGAGGAACAGGAAGCAGTGGAACATAAAAGTTTCACTATAAACTTGTTGTCAACTTTTCAAAAACGTCCCCGCCGCCGGGACCCGCAGGCATTACTCAACCACCACCTCAACCCGGTAAAAACGCTGCGCCGTTTTTGAAATGGAATCCACAAACTCCATTTCAGCATCCAGCCCATTGAGGTCAGGGCTCGCCACCGCACTCCATGTCTTCAAATCACCGCTTGTCAGCACGCGGTACCGGACCCCGGCCTTACCAAACCAACGAAGCGTGAAGACATCATTGGTGACAGCCGTGCTTAAGATGCGCAGGAAATCTGCAGCCGAATTGGGATCCGTCTTGGCCCGCCACTCCGCTTCGTTGGACTGGCCGTCTCCATCGGCGTCTTGGGTAGCGCCTCCCACGGAATCATATTTACTGCCAAAAACACGCTGCGCCCACGTTTCGTAGGTTTCAATCGTGCCAGCGGTGACATCAAGAGTCCGGAGCACGGGTTCTGCGGAATCGTATTTGTTGCTCCCATCTTGAAGCGCACGGACCATGACCTTCCCAACACCCGTCGGGACGAGTGTCGTGCCTTGAAGTTTCGCCGGGCCGCTTACCAATTCAAAAGCCACTGGCAGTTTGGAAGTCGCCGTGGCAGAGAGCTTCAGAGAGCCTTGCGCGAGCAGACGATTCGCAACGGCCGGAAAAGTGATGGTCTGTTGTGTCAGCGGCGTTCCTGGATCATTCGCGAGCGCATCGTATTTTATCGAGGCCCGCACTTTGCAGACCGCTTTGCCGGATCCACCCTCGCCAACAAACATGGCTTTCACGATGTAGCTCCCGTCCGCTGGGACTTCCCAGCCGTTGATTGCCTCGCCAAACCCTTCTCCCCAGCGGTTGGCCTCCGCTAAAATCTGCGAGTTCTCACCGATAATTTGCAGGGTAACATCCCGGTTCGGAGAAACCTCCAACGCCTCAAGCAGCACGCGTTGCCCACGCTCCAAATCAATGCGCCAATTGCCGCCCTCCAAAGACTCCACACCCATGAGGCTCCCATCCAAGGGCATCTTCAACCTTGGCAGCGCAACCGTTGCCGGCGCGCCAGCCCTCGAGCTCCCAGCGTAAAACACCTGGATCACCGCCGCAGGCGTACTCCGGGACGGATCTCCCTCCGTGCCCCCTCGGACAAACACGAGGTAAATGCCAGGTTCCGAGAATTTCTTGAACACACCCTCATACCTGTCCTTTGTTGCATTTCTCCACAGTTCCACCGCCCCGCGTTTTGAACCGTCCGGTCCAATGACGTCTCCCCACACACGCTCTGGAGACCCGCCGTCGGGCATCATCACGCCCGACACGTAAAAACGTGCCGCGCCCTTTTGCGGAGTTTGAACCGCCATGCTTGCCTTCCAAATAAACGGCGGATCGTCAGCCGTTATGTAAGCGGACCCCACAAACGCATTGATCGACTTGAGCCCATCCTGCGCTTTGTCAAAAACGCCGTCCCCATTGTCGTCAAACTGCGCCGGATTGTCTTTGCCAAACGTCGCAGCGGCAATGAGTTCGGCGAAGGTCATGGCTTCTTCATAACTTTCACGCAGGTCGCGCCCCCGCGCGATGGCGCTCCAGATCCAGTTGCTAAAGGTCGACCACTGCCCGTTCACATAGGTGTTCTTCCTTTCGCTGCTCGTACTGGAGATAAAGATGCGGCTCTTGTTTGGATTGGCGGCGCCCTTCACGAATATGCCCGAATAATCGGCGTCCACAATGACCTGCACCTGCGCGCGCGAAGCTGCCTGCAGTGTATCCAACCACAGCTTCAACGACGCCGGCGTGATGACCTCTCCATTGGCGCACAACAGCCCCTTGGGACTCGCCTCTCCAACCAGAAACAACGTCAAGACGCCCAGTTGGCCGTCCGCATTGGCCCACCGTTGAATGGCGTCTTTCAAGTTCGCCCCGGTCGCCCCTGCCGCCTTGCTGACCAAAAGCGCGGGATCCGCAAAAACCTTGATATCCTCCTCCAACACGCGCCTCCGTGTTGCCGCTTCGACCGCGTACTTCGCGAGTTTGCCGGCATCTGCGGAGCCGGTCCACGTGGTTTTTCCAGTGCCAAACACCACCAACCGACTCCGCATCGACTGCTGCGTGATATGCACAAGGGAAGGCGCACTCACCTGCCCCCAGACATCGCGTGCCTGGACCAAGACGGTGTAGGGCGCACCGCTTTCGCTAAAGCCGCCGACCTTTGACGACCACAACCCCGTCGCATTGTCCAAATGAAAGTCCACCTCCGGAAGACTCGTGACGGGCGCGTCTCCAGTGGGGCGGTAGCCCGGCGGCACAATCACGCCAAACACCCGCTCCACGGCCAGGGCGGACGACACGGACGCCGTAATCGTGGTTTCACGCGTGCCTTGCAACACCACATCTCCCCCCACAACACTCGCCACGGGCCGGCCCGAATCCGCCACGATGTCGAACCCGAGTTTTCCCGCTGAAAGCAACGCCCCGCCCGCGCTCGCCTGCGGCGTTTGCAGGCCTGCCATGGCCGCAACTGCCGCCAGATGCGCCTCGCCCAGCGTCTTCCCCGAGGCCACCGCACTCCACCACATCATGGAATAACTCACCAACCCGTTCGCCGCCAGATGCGCCAGTTGGTTGATTCCAGTCGAACTCAACACCAACCGACGCGCCGCATATCCATCCGGCTTTGCCATCGCCGTCGTAATCCGGCCTGCATAGCAACTTTCCACAAGCACCAGCACCGAGAGTTTCGGATGCGCCGCCTGCAGGGTGTCCAGCCACTGATCCAGCTCCGTACCCGTCACGGTTTCGGTTTCCGAGAGGATAAAAAGACCGTCGCCATTGTTGGATATACGCCCGTGGTCGACGAGGTACACAAAGAGTTGCTCCGTGCCTGCATCCACCGCGCCCCCGTCCCTCAGGGCCGCCGCCAGAGCGGCTCGCGTGGGAGGTGCCGCGGCGCGGCTGCCATACCCCAGCGTCCGGATATCCGCATTCCGCAGGCCGCGATACTTCAGCACATCCATCGCTCGCGAAGTCAGTGTTTCGGAGGCCAGCCACACCGGGTCATTGACACTCCGGCGTCCGTCGACAAGAAGCGCCCGGAACTTGTGCAGTGTCCCGGGGTCGGACTGCACCACGTTGATCCACGCCACTCCCGTGCGTCCCGCGCCGTTGGTCGCAACGACCTGATCAATGCCCGGTTTGCTCCCAGCCGTGTACAGCCCGCCCACCGCGGTGGTCCCGCCCGTTACAAGCGTTCCACTCGAGACACTGCCCCCACTGCGGCTGCTGCCCAACTTCCACACCAACGTGCCATCATCATCGATGCTGCTGAACTGCATACTCTCCCCCGTCCCGAGCGTTAAGACCGCGGGCGTCAGCCTCAAATGCGTCGCCGGGTTTTGCAAATAAACAAGCGCCCCGTCGTTCCCGCCCCCGACTACATCCGGCGCGCCGTCCCCGTCAAAGTCCGCCACAGCCGCGCTCAACCCGGCACGGAAGCCATTAAAACTCCCGCCCCAAACCTTGCTCTCCAAGCCAAAACCGCCGCTGCTTTTGCCCAGAAAACGCCAGATCCGCCCATCGGCATCCGACGCCAGAATGTCCGCATTTCCATCATTGTCGGTATCCAAAACGGAAAGGGCGGTGCCTCCCAAGATCGGATTGCCCGAAAGCAAGTCGGCACTCGTAGCCGTTGCCACGTACGGCACCACACCCGAACGTTTTGCAAAGTGCAGCACCCTGCCTTCCGTCCCGTCCAAAACCAACAGGTCCGGACCTCCGACCTTGTTCCAGAAGGCGGGATGCACCGCGCCGGCACCGACCTTCAGGTTTCCCACCCACTCAAAAAGAACCGCTCCGCTGGACGTTGCCCGGTAAAAACGCAACACACCGTCGTCCGAACCCACCACGAGATCCGCGCGGCCATCACCACTCCAGTCTCCGAGCGCCGGATACACCGCGCCACCCGGCCAGTTCGCAAGACCCGCCAGCGCGCTGGCATCCGCCTTCAACTCCGGTGAAAACGGCGAACCCGTGTTGCGGTAAAAACGCACCGCACCCCCGCTTCCGCCCACAATCAAATCGAGGTCCCCGTCGCCATCCACATCGCCGAGAGCCGGCGCACTCGCTCCGTTGGGAAGTTGAAACGTGCCCGGACTCCCGTTGAAAACGTTTTTGAAGAACCCGCCACCGCCTTTTTCAAAAGCCTGGCTGGCTGGGAAAAACTGCAGGTTGAGCACCAACTTCTCGCCCCGCCGGCGGGACACGCCGCCCTCGAGGATCCCGCCATCCCCCGCACTGTCCGGGATCCGCGGCTGGGACCCCAGCAAGTACTCGGCCAAAAGCGTGACGCCGTCGCCATCGGTATCGGAGGTCGCGCCCTGCGTGAGCGCGCCGTAATGCCACATCTCGTACCAGTCGGGAAGGCCGTCCAGATCGCTATCCGCAGCGACCGGGTAATAGGTTGCGACCGCCGAGGTATCCGCATTTAACGTGAACGTGGCCTGCATCAGTCCGATCCCAGCGGGTGATTCCTGCCGGATGCCGTTCACCAACCAATGCCCAAATCTGTACCCGTTGACTTCGGGTTGTGCGCTGCTCGTGGTGACCAGGGTTCCCAGCGTCAGATACGTGTTTTTGGAAACAATGCCCGGCGGCACACTGACCTCCGTGTACTTCACATAATTGGAGGAAAAAGCGAGCGCCAGTTTCTCCCCGCGCCTGCGCGAAACACCGCCCTCGAGCACCGCCCCATCCGAAGCGCTGTCGGAGATGCGGGGTTGCGTGCCGTCGGCGTATTCCTGGGCAAGCGTGCGGCCGTCACCATCCGTGTCACTTGTTCCCGAGATGAGAAGGGTTCCGTAGTGGTAGAGCCGGTACCAGTCGGGAAGCCCCTTATTTCCAGTGTCCTGCGCGATAGGGACGTATTCCGCCACCGCGGTTGTAGTCCCGGACAACACGATGTTCACCTGACTCAAAGCAATGCCATTGCCGTTCTCCTGCCGCACCCCGTTGATCTTCCATTGGGTAAAGCGGTAGCCCTGCGTCTCGCCGCTGAGATTCGCGGTGGCGACAGTGGTGCCCGCCTTCACATATTCACGGCGCGCGACAATCCCCGGTGGGTTGGAAGATTCGGTGTAAAGGTGGTAGCCCGGCCCGACGGTCACCGCGATACGCTCCCCGCGCCGCCTGGAAACACCGCCCTCAAGAATCCCCCCGTCAGCGGCGCTGTCGGGAATCCGCGGTTGCGAGCCCTTCACATATTCGTTGAGCAGGGACACGCCGTCGCCATCGGTGTCGCTGGAACTTGAAATCGCGAGCGTGCCGTAATGGAATAGCTTGTACCAATCGGGAACGCCCTGTGCAGAGGAATCCAGATCCTCTTTGAGGTACACCGCGACGGCATCGGTGTTTTCGAGAATCGGAAAATTAAACGCCGTGGTAGAGATGCCAAAACTGTCGGCCTGCCGGATGCCGTTGAGTTTCCAGTAGGCAAACCGGTATGCCCCCGACTGCATCGGCGGCGAGGAGACCGAGACCGTCGTATTCACATCATAATAACGACTCCCCGTCACGATCCCGGCCGGGTCCGAACTCTGCGTCAGTTTGACCTGCGTCGCCGTGGTCGCCGCGTATACGAAGCCCGCAATGACGACAAGCAGCGCCACCCATGCGCTTTTGGCGCGAGTGGAAAGTCGCTTGGGGGGGGATTCGCGAGGCGTCACCGGATGCGGGCCGTCCATGGTTATTCGGGTTAAAGCCCTCGTTACTTGGTGACAGGAACCACCCAGAAGCCATCCGCCCCCGTGTCAAAGCCGTAGGAGTTGATCTTGGCTGGCCGCTCGTCCGGCCCCACGCGGCGGGTCTTGGGATCCCACTGGTTGATGACGCCAGGCGTGCCTGCCTCCTTCGCGCGCTTGACCTCCTCAGGCGTGGCCTCGCGCAGACCCATGAGGTCAAAGAGGAACTTGCGTCCTGCAAGAGATGTACCAGTCCCAGAAGCTAGGGAACTATCGCACCGTATCTGCGTTTTACTGATGTCCGATGGTCCTGTGCCGGTTGGATACAGGTTCAAAGCGAAGTAGTGGTATCCTCCCTCTCTGTCATCGAAATCAATACGCATGGAGATCGGGACACCTGCCTGAGTCTGAACAACGTATGAACTTGGATTGTTCTCAGAGACCACCTTTTTACCGTCCAACCAGATAGTGACCACATCATCAACACCAATGTCCAAGGTGTAGTTTCCTGTAACAGTGGGCACAAATTCGCAATTCCATCGAACGCTGTAAGGCACAAACGGGATACCGGCGACTCCAGAGGGCGACCAGCCGTAGTTCAACAAAGGAACGTCATCAATTCTCTGGAAATATTGACCGGTGAAATCTGCATTGGAGAAGTACTCCGCAGAGGCCCCTTGCACCATTGCCGATTGTGTTCCAGCACTTAACAATCGACCATCTAACAGCTTAATGTTCGGGTTCTGCGTGGCAATCAGCCAGTACCACACCGAAAGAAAGTCCGTATCGTTTAAAGGCGAGCGGCTGATTTTCAACTCAGGAAGTCCTTTATCCGCCGGAATCCGGATAAAGTCCAAGTTCAACAGCCCTCGTTTGTCTTTCGCGAGAATCTCCAGTTGCACCTCGCCAAAGTCCGTGGCCCAGTCCTTCGTGACGTCCCACGTAAAGCGGTGTACGGCGCCCGTTGTGATGCCCGTCCCCAACTGGACGCCCGTTCCCTCGGCGAAACTCGTGATGGGAATGACGTCAGCGAGCGAATTGCCGCCGTTCTTAAAGGCAAGCGCGGCCGTCTGGACTGTGGCGTCGTCCGCGTCCTTGACGACATAATCGACATCCACAAGCGACGTCCCCGGGCGCCTTGCCTGCGACAGAATACTCGGCAGAGGAACGGCGTTACCCGGCTCGGGCTGCGCAAGTCGGTACGTGCGCTTCCACAAGCGAACGACGTGGTCGCCTCCATGAGCTGCGACGATATCGCCAGAAACCGTTTCAGCAATACAAGCCCACTTGCAATCCCATTCCTTCAACAATTCACCTGAAACTATATACAATCGCATTGCGCTGAAGCCCCACTGATATTCGCACTGCACGCAAAGCAGGCCATCACGCAGAAAACAGAGTCTCTCCGGGCGAGCTGACGAATAACCCCCGGGAGTCGCGAACTGGCGCACAAAGCCGCCATTCAAGTCGAATATTTGTACCCTGCTGTTACCCGCATCTCCGACAGCAAGGAAGCCCTCCGGCGAAACAGCCAGACCATGGGGCTCCTGAAACTCGCCATAAAAGCTGCCCTGCTTCCCAAACTTGAACAAAAATTTGCCGTTCGCGTCGAACACCTGTACCCGATGATTGTTGCGATCTGTGACAAACACAGTGCCCGTCTTGCTAACCGCAACTTGATACGGGGAGTTGAACAACCCGTCCGTGCTTCCGGCACCGCCAAACTTCGCCACAAACTTTCCATCCAAGTCGAAGATCTGCACGCAGTTCCCATCGCAATCAACAGCGTACAAACGGTTGTTCGGACTGATTGCAAGCCCCCCGGGACCCACAAACTGTCCGTTTCCACTACCCTGGGAACCAAAGCGTTTTACGAAATTGTAAGCCTTATCAAACTTGCGGATCTCGTGATTATTGTAATCGCTAATGTAGATGTTTCCGTCAGCATCAACCGCGATGCCATGGGTGGCGCCAAACTCGGCACTCCCGTTCTCGTTCTGCCCTCGAAACTCTTTCGCCAAATACCAAGTATCCTGCGGCATCCGCTGGGCCTGAGCCCCATTCGGCAGCAGCGCGCCTAGCAGGATCCAACACAGGACACTCCGCAGGACGGTTCGAAAGACTGAGCACGAAGTCATACCGGAAGAAAGGTGGATGGGATACATGGGGTGCGCTTGGAAGGGCCGTGGGTGCAACGGCGGGGCAGGTTTTGATTTTCGAAAGGCGGAAAGCTTCATGGCTGGGTGGTGGGCGCGAGGGACCAATCGGACGAAGAAAGCCCCTGCGGGTTCGTGACCTCCGTCCAACCTTTGGCGCCAAAGGTCGGTTTCACGGACAGCGCCCCGACGAGGCTGCGCTTCGCTTTGTCGCTGGGGGAAACATACTCACCCGTCAGCGCTCCGGTTGTATTGTCAAACCGCAGCGTCAGGGCGGGGACATTGCCCCCTGCCTGCGGGACCACTTCGACACGCGGCGCCGCGTTCAGCGAAAACGAAACCCGCCACTGGTACGGAGCCGCACTGGCACCGGAGAGAGGGTCCCGCGCCGTCAGCAGAAATTTCGCCCCGGGTTTAAGGAAATCCGGCAGAGCGGAGGCCACCGGAGGCACCCACCGCAAACCGTCCTGATTGACAAAGGACAGACGTTGCACAGAGGAAACGTTCCCGGCCGCCTCGTTGTAAGCCAGAAGCCCTTGTTTTGTTGCGATATTGCCCCCCTGTTGCTCGAGGGCGCCTTCCCCCGAGGCGTTGCCCACGCAGACCTTCCAACCCTCCGCAGGACGGGTCAGGTAAACGTATCCCAGCAGCGTCCGGGTCGAGATGGAAGTGGCACTGGATGCGCTGCTGGTCTCGCAGAAGGGGAAATTAAACGTGCCTCCGTTGAGTGTGCGCAGCGAGGCACTGCCCGAACCCGTGTACCCGGGAGCGCGTGTGGTCCATGAAACGCGGCCCGTATTAAGCACCTGCAACTGAAGCAACACCCGGTTGGCAGACTGGACCGTGTAGGAACCCGTCGGCGCGGCCGCAGGCAACGCTGCGGGGAGAGCGGCGGGAAGGCATTTGAGCGCGGTTGTCAGGTAAGTGCCGCCGGCGAGCGAAGCGGTGTCCTGAACCGACACGTTCACCGAAGGCGGCACACTCGAGCAATCCAACTCCAGACCCAAGGTTTGCCCCGGATTGACCGCGGCTTTCGAGGGCGCGAACACAAACACCGAAGGCTTCCCTTCCACGGGCGCAAACGCCCCCGCGTAGGAGCGCGACACAGGCAGGTACGCGCGCACGGTCTTCGCTTTTCCTTCGAGCACCACGGGAGCTTCGACGTAGGTGAGTTTCGCGGTAACGGCGCCGGTGGTGGCGATGTCAAAGGAGACCTGCCCCCGGTAAAGCGCGTGATCCCCGAGCGCGTCCTTGTCATCTTGAAGCAGTGCCTCGTAAGACGCCGCCAGGGCGGACCAGGGCTTCGCTTCCACGCGGAACGGCACGCTGTCAAACTGAGCCGCGGTTCCCGCAAACGTGCGCACAAAACGCACGATGTATTCTCCCGAACCCGGAAGCGCGCGTAAGGGCAGCAACAAGGACCCGTTCACCGGCACCGAACCGCTCATGCCTGGCAGCGGGTTTTTGAACACCCCACCCGTGCCGATAAAGACCTGGTAGGTGGTGGAACGCACCGTTGCAGCCGCCGGCGCGAGCTGGATGGGCAAAGTCGCCGCAGTGCCCTGGATCGTTTTTACATTCACGGGCTGGGTAACGACCAGACTGCCCAGCGAGCCGCCGACGGAGAGAACGGCAGGCGCGCTTGTTTTCGACCCGAACCGGTTGGTGACCACAACGTCATAAACACCTGCATCGGTGAGTTTGAGCGCGGTCAAGGCGAGCTCCGCCGTGGTCGCCTGCGGCAGCACCACTCCGGCGTGGCGCCACTGGTAGGTGACAGGCCCCGTGCCCGTCACACTGACACGGAGTTTGGCACTGCCCCCGGCGCTTGCACTGACACTTTCGGGTTGTTTGAGAATCCCCACGGGCGTGTTCAAACGCAAAGTCGCCACGGAACTCGTGAGGGTCCCCGCGATATTGGTGGCCACCACCTTGTAATCGCCCAACTGGGAGGCGCCCACCGCGCTCACCGTGTAGGAGGCACTCACGGCACCGGCAATGGCGGAGCTGCCCTTGAACCACTGGTACTGGATGGGCTCGATGCCTTTGACCTCCACGGCGAACGTCGCACTGCTTCCGGAATCCACGCTCAAACTCTGGGGATTGGTGATGAATAACGGCCCGCAAGGGAGAGTCGTGCGGAAAGCGGATGCGGCCCCACCTTTCCAGACAAGGCCGTTATCGAGCAGCGACAAACACACGAGGCTCCCCGGAATGCTGCTGGGGGCCTGCCAGTTCCATTTGGACCCTGCGCTGACCTCGTTGTACAGGGTGGAGATGCCCACGGTTTTCCCGTCGAAAAACCGGACCACCAACGGCGTGCCTTCCACCGGCAGCGTCTGGCCGGAGTCGGCCGCCCCTTGGACAAAGGTTGAGACGAGGCTAAACCGGCCCGCACCCCCGCCCCCACTGTCTCCGATGGACGTGGTCCGAAAGGCGGCATTGGCAGAAGCGCCCCCGGTGAGCGGGACAAAAACGCCTGCAAACGGCGCCGTGGAAGTGCCCTTGGTGTAATACCCGAGCTGGACGCCGGCCCCATCCCCATCCTCGGCCCCACCTGAACTCAAGGCGGCTCCCTTGCTGTCGAGAAGCAACGTGGTCGCGGTGTTTTGCCACGCCACCTCCGTGAGGTTCTGCGCGCGCGCGCTCGCGCCCGCTCCCGCGAGGGCGAGTACGAACACAACGATAGGGAGAAAAAACCTCATTACAGGAGACGCGAAAGGTTCAAGGATACGCAAACGGGACCGCCGACGGGAGCAGGCTGGCCCCCGTGCTTCCCACCCGACGCAGCAGGAAGGCGCCCCCCACCGGAACCGGGGCGGTGTTCTGGTTGGCAAAGGAACCGACCTGTTCCCAGTTGGCGCCGGTGTGGTAGTAGATGTTCCAAGAAGCGCCGTTCCAGAGCATGACTTTGTCGGCCTGCGAAGCGGCGGCGGCTGTCTTCCACCCGGGAAGCCCCTGGATTTGCAAACCAGCAAGGGTGTTTGCGAGGGGAAACCGCATGGCGACAAAGGCGTCTCCCGTTCCCGGAATAGGCGTGAGTTCCGGCTTCACGCTGACAACGCCGCCGAGAGGGACGTCCAAGCCCCGGTTGGATTTTGAAACCAAAAACACGCCCTGTTCGGGGCGGATCACCACGTTGTTTTGGACGTCCTTGGACCCTGTTTTTCGCCAACTCGTGCCGTCATGAAAGTAGGAGCTCCACTGGGTCCCACCGAGCATCCGGACAACATCGGCTTCCGCTTCCGTGGCCCCCGTCTGGAGCCGCACCGGCGTCGAGACTCCCCCAAAAGTGCTCTCCAGAGTGTGCGCGGGGAAAATTTCGAAGGTCGTTTCAGGCGGGGCAAGGCCGTCCAGAGACTGGCCTTCCGCGTCCACACTCAACGTATCCCCTGTATTTGCGCTGATCAAAAAGGTTCGTCCCGCGCCCGCACCCGAGCGAATTTTGACAAAGTGCGGCGTTTTGGCGAACTGCGCCCCGGTCCAGTTGGGAGCTTGCGCCTTTAAGGAGGAGCCGCCGGCGGTGACGATTTGTCCGAAATACACAGAGGGCCGGGTGAAAGGCAGCCCCATTCCGATTCGAGCGGGGGCCTGCACCGAGGCCGCGGGAATGGTTGCTTTCACAAAACCAACGGGCTCGGAAGCCACGACGGAGGCGGCCTGCGCGGCCCCTGTGCCGCCAAAAAACGAAGCCGCCAGGAACAACGTCGGCAACATTGCCGGCAAGATTGGCTTGTGGGCGTTCATAACAAGGGGTGGCAGCCTGAGAACACTAGCACAGCACGGTGCATAGCAAGCAAGACAAATTGCCGTAACAGAAACGCCCGAAAATCCAACGCTCGGGCGAAACCTCCCTCTGACTGAAGCCCTGCCAAGGAGACGGCGACGGGCGGCTCCAACACAAACATCCCCCTCGACAGACCGCAGGGCGATCGTTTAGCGGAACCTTATGGAGGGCACCTGTCCGATTTGCGAGCGCGTCGAGACTCTCACGCGCCATCATCTCATTCCACGAACCCGCCACCGCAACAAACGGAACAAACGGGAATTCGAGCGCAGTCTCGTGCGCCAAACCGTTAGCATCTGCCGCCCCTGCCACTCTCAAATCCATGTGTTGCTCACGGAAAAGGAACTGGAACGCGCTTGGAATACTGTTGAAAAACTCCTCACCCATCCGGAAATCCAACGCTTCGCCCAGTGGATCTCGACCAAACCACGCGGTTTCAAATGCCCGGCAAAGACGACCGCCACCAAGGGGTGAGAGCCGGTTTTTTTGTGAAAAGCGGCGACGGGGATCAGATACGGGAGACGGCACAGCCCTGCATGCAGCGAGCGCATTCCAAGTTGCGAAAGATGCGTTGGAAGGATGCCTCCCGCCCTTCAGGCACCACCGCACGTTAAGCGGGATTCTTCCTAAGGGAAATGCCCGGCCGGGGTAGGCATGTTATGTCCGCTTCTTCAACCACGCCGCCCCTCAGGGAGGGCATCACGCGCCGCTGCCTGCTTCAGCGCGGCGCCCGCAATTTTGTGGGGATCGGACTGGGCGGCATGCTCTCGGTTTTGGGAAAGAGCCCGGTTTTCGCGGGCGCGGGTTTGGGCGGGCAGGGCAAACACTTTGGGCGGGCCAAGAACGTTCTTGTGATACTCGAACAGGGAGGACTCTCCCACATGGACACCTGGGATCCCAAGCCGGACGCGCCTTCGGAACACCGGAGCGTCTTCAAGCCCATCTCCACCAAGGTGCCGGGGATGCAGTTCACGGAACTCCTCGCCAAGACCGCCAAAGTCGCGGACAAACTCGCCGTCGTACGCTCGATGCACCACAAGATCAAAGTGGACGATCATCCGCGCGGCACGCAGTACATTCTTTCGGGCGAAGTCCCCGGCGGGCCCGTGGAAATGCCTGACATTGGGAGCGTCGTGGCTTTCCGTTCGGGAAGCCAGTGCAAGTATCTGCCGCCCTATATCATGGTTCCCGGCAACCATGAACAATCGGCGATGACCCGCTCCGGTTATCTGCCCCCCAGTTATTCGGTCTTCAAAACCTCGGGCAAAGACTTGTCCGACCCGGCTTGGAAAGTGCCGAACCTGAGTTTTATCACGGGCATTGATGAACGCCGGTTCAAGGATCGGCGCGATCTTTTGAGCAATCTTGACATTGGCCTTGCGACCGACGGCACGCCGGACGCCGAGGCGATGAAGACGTTTTACGATCAGGCCGAAAACCTCCTGACCAACCCCAACACCATGGGGGCGTTTGACCTCTCCAGCGAATCAGACGCAACGCGCGACCGTTACGGACGCGGGCACCGGGGCCAGTCCTATCTGGCCGGACGCAAGCTGGTGGAGTCGGGTGTGCGCTTTGTCACGGTGGATGTCCGCGAGCCCCAGACGGATAAAACGCCGGGCGGCGGAAACCTGAACTGGGACCATCACGACTACATCTACGCCAACGGCACCTGCAACCTCGCCGGAGCGCAGGGCGGAGTCGGCCGGTATGGCATTGGAACTTGGTGGATGATGGGCTCAACCGACCAGGCATTCAGCGCGCTCATCGAAGACATGGACCAGCGCGGCCTGCTCAAGGAAACGCTCGTGTGCTTCGTCACCGAGTTCGGCCGCACGCCAAGGCTCAACAAAACAAAGGGGCGCGACCACTGGCCAAACGCATATTCGATTGTTTTCGCCGGCGCGGGAATTCCCGGCGGGCAGATCATCGGCGAGACCGATAGCGAGGGCGGGTATGTGACTGAAAAGCCCTATACACCCGAAGATTACGCCGCAACGGTTTACGAGTTCCTGGGCATCGACCGCGAGAAACCCCTGTTTACTCCCGACGGCAGGCCCATCTTTCTGGCCAAGAAGGGCGAGGTCATCAAGGCGCTCATTTAGCGGCGGCCTCCAGCCCCCCCAGAAGAAAGCCCTGCCATGCAAGGACTTCGAACCCAACTCTGCCTTGCCTTTCTGTGCCTTGCGCCCCTGCTCCACGCGCAGGCTCCCGAAATTAGCCGAATCCTCCCCCGCTCCGCCCGCCCCGGAGAAACAGTCGATATCACGCTGAGCGGAAACAACCTGCTCCAACCCGAGAAACTCTGGACCAATTTTGGAGCCGACCTGAAATGGCTCGAAGGCGCGCCAGGAAAGGACGGCGCGCCCCCCAAGGCCGATCCCAAAAAACTTCTCGGAAAATTGACACTCCCCGCCGACGCCCCCCTTGGGATCGGCTTCCTGCGCCTACCCACCAGCACGGGCATGTCTGGCGCGCTCCTTTTTCTCGTGGATGACCTTTCCACCACGATCAAGAAACCGCAAAACAACTCCCAAAAGAATGCGCAGGAATTAACCCTGCCGGGAGCCGTGGCCGGAAGCGCAGAAGCAGGCCGCTCAGACTTTTACAAAGTTGTTCTCAAGGAGGGTGAAGGATTTTCGCTCGAGGTCTTCGCCAGCCGCCTCGGTTCGCGACTGGACCCGCTCCTGCGTCTCCTCGACAGCCAGGGTCAACAAGTCCTCTCCGCAGATGATGCGCCGGGACTCGCAGGCGACTGCCGCCTGCGCTACCGCGCTGCAGAGGGCGGTACGTATTTTGTGGAAATCAGGGATGCCTCCTTTTCCGGCGGCGAAGATTTCTTTTATCACCTTCGGGCCGGCGATTTCCCCCTCATTTCAAACCTCTTTCCTCCAGCCGCTTCCCCCGGCACAACTCTGGAACTCCAAGCCATGGGAGAAGCCGTGGACGGAGTCCCTCCTCTCAAAGTTCAAGTGCCCGCTTCGGCACACGGCGATCTCCCTGTTCCCGTCCGTTTCAGCCCCGACAAACCCGCCGCCTTCGCGCGGCTCCGCATCGAGCCCGCCTCGATCCACGTGCAAAAAGAGTCGGCAGACCAAGATCTTCAAACACTCCCCGAAACCGGCCCCCTGGCTGTCTTTGGCCGTCTGGACGCCCCTTCGCGCCGCAACACCTTCCGGCTGTCCGCCAAAAAAGAGGACAAAATAACACTGACCCCGGTGCTCCGCGCCATCGGTTCCCCCGCGATTTTATACGTTGCGGTGTACGACGAGGCTGGTGGCTTTGTGGCAGAGAATGACACCGCGGGAACTGGCTCTGCGCATGAAGTCCCGCTGAAATTCAAGGCGCAAAAAGACGGTGTCTACAAGGTCGTGGCAGAGGATGTCGCGCGCAGGGGAGGACGGGATTTTACCTATGGCATCCGCTTGGAACGGACCGGACTCGATTTTGACCTCAACTCCTCCTCGGACCGTTTTGTGGCGCCCCGCGGAGGCTCGTTCAGCACCAAAATCACAGCGCAACGCAAGAGCGTCAACGGCCCGATTTCCATTGCACTCGTGACCCACGACGGCACACCTCTGCCAGACGGTTTCGAACTGGAGCAAAACGTCATCGAGAAGGGTAAAAACGACACGCAGCTCAAAGTCACGGTTCCGAAAGACGTCTCCACAGGAACGATCTATCATCTGAAAATGATCGGCACCGCCGAGGAGGGCGGAAAGAAGATGAGTATTACGGTGTCTCCACCAAAGGCAGATGCCAACAAACCCGCCACGGACGCCATCTCGGTCTCCCTTCAAGCGATGCCGCAGCCGCCCCGCCTGCTTGCAGAGGCCTTTCCCGTATGCGTCGGGCCGGACGCACCCGACTTTTTCGCGATCGAACTTACCGAAAGCGACGTACGCCTGCCCAACGTGATTGGCAAAACCTCCTTTGTTCTGCGGCAAAAATCTCTCGATCCGAAATACGAGGGATCCGCGCAGTTCAAGTTTGAAGGACTGCCGCAAGGGGTCACTGTGCAAAGCGGGCAGGCTCGGGGAGGTCGCATCAACGGACAAGTCGACTTTATCTGCGAAGTGAGCGCGCCTCCGGACATCGCGCTGGGTTCACACGCTTTTGAAATCATTGCCACCGCCGACCACAAGGGTGTGCAAAAAGAAGTGCGTCTTAAGAAGGTGCCGTTGCACATCATCAAGCCGCTGGAACTAACGGCCACGACCGAAGCTCCCATCGCGCCCGGCAAAAAACAGTCCCTGAAAATCTCGCTGACCCGCTACGACAAGACGGATCCACAGCCCGTCGAAGTGGCTCTCCAGCAACTTCCCGACGGAATCACAGGCCCGGCAAAAGTCACGCTGCAACCCCAGCAGACCGAGGTTGTCGTGGAGTTGGAAGCGTGCGAAGCCGCCGTCGAGGGCCAATACGAAACCTTCAGGCTCCACGCGACGACTCGTGTCAGCAGCGTGGATGTCGCGGTTCAAAGTCTTCCCATCCGGCTCGAAATCAAAAAATGAAAACAGCTCTGCTTTCCCTTTTTGCGGTATGGCTGGGCCTCGCCGGAGCCTTTTCAAGTCAGACCGAACCCGCGAAGCCTCAACCTAAGATGGAACCCGTGGAGGTGGGTAATCCCGAACGCATCGAGATCCAGCCGCCACAAATTCTCCTTGGCTCACCCCTGCAAAAAATCCAAATCGTGGTCTCTGGCTTCTACGCGAACGGCGTGGTGCAGGATCTGACACGCGTTGCAACCTTGAGTGCAGAGGCTCCGGGCGTGGTGAAGATTGAAAATGCGCTGGTCTCGCCTCTCGCAAATGGCAGCACCGAAATACGCGTCAAAGCCGGCGGGCGTGAGCACAAACTGCCAGTCAAAGTGACCCGTCAGGAGACTCCCGAGAAGGTCTCCTTCCTCTATGGAACACTTGCCGCTCTCTCGAAAAACGGTTGCAACTCGGGAGGTTGCCATGGTGCCCCCAGCGGCAAGGGCGGGTTCGCCCTCTCGATGGTCGCCTTCGACCCGGAGGCCGATAAGATCACGCTGACCCGTGATTTTTATAACCGACGCATCAACCCGCCCGACCCCGAATCGAGTCTCGTGTTGCGGAAACCGCTGATGGAGGTTGCACACCGCGGCGGCCTTCGACTCCAGAAAAACGAAGACAGCTACAGACTCCTCGTAGACTGGATTGCACAAGGCTGCACTTTCGACGACGACAAGGCCCCGCGCCTTGTTGGCATCCGCGTGGACCCGTCCGCGCGGCGTACCTTCGAGTGGCCCGCACACACGCAACAGTTGCGAGTGACCGCCTCCTTTAACGATGGCAGCGAACGGGACGTCACACGCCTCGCCATGTATTCAAGCTCCGAAGAGGCTCTAGCATCCGTGAGTGAAACCGGATTGGTTGTGGCCAGTGGCCGCGGACAAGTCGGTATCTCCGTTCGTTTTCTCGACAACGTGGAGACCTGTTACTTCACGTTTGTACGCAAAATCGAAGGCTTCACGTGGCAGGCTCCCACACCCGCGAACTACGTCGATGACGCCGTGTTCGCAAAACTCAAACTGCTCCAGTACCAGCCTTCCGAAACCTGTTCGGACGCGGAGTTTTTGAGGCGCGTTTTTGTCGACGTTACCGGGCTGCTTCCCAAGGTGGAGGAGACCATGGCTTTCCTCGCCGACACGTCCCCAAACAAACGCGCTGCAATCATCGATGATCTTCTCAGCCGCCCCGCGTTTGCGCGCTTCTGGGCCTTCAAATGGGGCGATCTGCTCCGCATCAGCCCCGCCACACTCAAAGAGCCCGGCACCCACAAATACAACGCATGGATTATCAAAGCGTGGGAGGAGAACCTCCCCTACGACGCCTTCGCACGCACCCTCCTCACCGCCCAGGGCAGCTCCCTCGACAACCCCCCTGCCAACTTTTTCCGCACCACCACAAACACCTCGGAAGCCACCGAAATGGCCGCCCAGATTTTTCTTGGCTCCCGCGTCCAGTGCGCAAAGTGCCACAACCACCCCTTTGAAAAATGGACCCAGGACAACTATTACGGACTCGGCGCCTTCTTTGAACGCGTGCAAAGAAAGAAAGGACTCCGGCCGGATGAACTGGTGATCTACTCCTCGCGCCGCGGCGAAATCACACAGCCCCGGACCGGAAAGAAAATGCCACCGTGGGCGCCAGGTGCTGGCGAGCTCCAACTCCCGCAGGAGGCGGACCGTCTGGACGCGTTTGCGGCCTGGCTCACAGCGCCGGAGAACCCGTATTTCGCAAGAGTCGAAGTCAACCGGCTCTGGTGGCAGCTCATGGGGCGCGGCATCGTTGAACCCATCGACGATTTCCGGGAGTCCAACCCTCCCTCCAACCCGGAACTTCTGGACGCTCTTTCCCGCGATTTCGTGACGCACCACTTTGACCGCAAACACGTTTTACGCGCGATTCTCAACAGCCGGACTTATCAGGCAAGCTCGCGTCCCAACGCCTCCAACAAGGAAGATGAAAAGAACTTTTCACATGCACGCCAACAGATGCTCACCGCGGAACAGCTTCTGGATGCCGTCTGCCAGGTGACGGGCCAGCCGGAGAAATTTGGCAACCTGCCTCTTGGCACGCCAGCCACGCAGCTGCCCTCGCCCCAACC
Organism: Chthoniobacteraceae bacterium; assembly: GCA_947476255.1. Classification (GTDB taxonomy): domain Bacteria; phylum Verrucomicrobiota; class Verrucomicrobiia; order Chthoniobacterales; family Chthoniobacteraceae; genus Chth-196. The sequence continues at coordinate 48,333 of CANJPY010000012.1, forward strand.
CAACAACGCGTTTCTTGTGGCCTTTGGCCAGCCCAGCCGCCAGAGCTCCTGCGCGTGCGAGAGGCAAAGCCAGCCCAGCCTCACCCAGGCCCTCCAACTCTCCAACAGCCAGACCGTGGAAAACCGCCTCAAAAACGGGGGCGGTCAATTTGTGCAGAGCCTCGTCCAGCAGACTAAAAGCGACGACGAGATCATTGAAAAACTCTACCTCGCAGCCCTCTGCCGGCGCCCAAAGGAGATTGAACTCCAGCGCGCCAAACAATTCATCGCGGCCCGCCCGGACCGCGGGACTTCTCTGGAAGACGTCGCCTGGTCCATTCTCAATTTGCGCGAATTTGTCTTCCGCCACTAACCGCAGCCCCCATGACTTTGCCTCCCCACACAAGACTGGTATTGAGCTCCTTGGGATTGTGCCTGTCCGGCCTGACTTCCGCCCACGCCGCAAGCCCTGCCGTGAGTTTCCGCCAGCAAATCGCACCGCTTCTGCTCCAACAATGCCAGACCTGCCACGGCCCAACGGAACAAAAAGGCGGATATCGCCTGGATACCTTTGATTTCCTCTCACGCAAAGACGACGACGGAGATCCTGCCCTCGTTCCAGGCAAGCCCGAGTTGAGCGACCTTTATCGACTGCTCGTCACCACGGAGGCCGACGAAAGAATGCCGAAGAAAGCGGCGCCGCTCGCTCCCGAACTCACTGAGCTCGTGAAACGTTGGATCGCCGAGGGAGCGCGCTTTGATGGAGATGACAAGACAGCTTCGTTGGTGGAGATCATTCCCCCGCAAACCCATCCGAAGGCACCGGAGGCTTACACGCTTCCCGTCCCAGTGACGGCACTCGCGTTCAGCCCCGATGGGTCCGAATTAACCGCAAGCGGCTTCCGGGAACTCACCGTATGGAGTCCCGAGGACGGACAACTACTGCGGCGCATCAGCAATGTGGCTCCCCGGACTTTTCAAATCGTGTATGGCACCGATGGCGCCTCCATTGCCGTTGCCAGCGGAGCACCGGGTGAGTTTGGAGAGGTCCGCGTGTACCAGCCCAAAACGGGGGAAATGCTCCGCCAGATCGTGAGCGCAGCCGACGCCGTTCTCGATGTTAAAATCAGTCCTGACGGCCGCTGGATCGCCACGGGTGGAGCGGACCACTATGTTTCAATTTTCGACTTCCCCACAGGCGCGCGTAGGCATCGGCTCGCAGCACACTCTGACGCTGTCACATCCGTCGCCATCAGCCAGGACAGCAAGCAAGTCGCCTCTGTTTCCATTGATCGGGCAGCCAAGGTCTTCGACATTCAAACGGGCAAATTAGTTGCCATTTACCGGGACCATCAAAGCCCCCTCTACAGCGTCGCCTTCGCCCCCGATGGCAAACAGATGATGACCGCCGGCTACGATAAATCGATGCACCAATGGAACATCGCTGATGCGAAGAAGCAGCGTGAACTCGCCCTGGAAGGAAACGTCCTCAGAATGCAGGTGTCCGGTGATCAAATCTACTTCGGAGGCAGTGGCAAAAAAATCGGGCAGGCTTCGGTTGCAGAATTAAAGACCACGCGCACCCTCACTTCGATCGAGGACTGGGTGTATGCGCTCGCGATTCACGCGCCCACGCGGCGTCTGGCCGTTGGAGGGTACGATGGAACCATCACCGTTTGGAATATGGAGGACGGCAAACAAGTTGCTCACTTTAGTGCGGCTCCGGGGTACAAGGACAAAGCAGCCGTAATTTTTGCTCGATAACCCGCTGCAGATGAGTTACCTGCTTTTTACCCTTCATTCTGGAGAGCGTTTGGTTGTCAGACAGGCTTCCTCCTAAACCTGAACCCCAAGCCCTTCTCTGGAGAGGGCCCACGCATCCCCCCATGAAAATGTATTTCTACGCATTCGTTTTTCTCCTCTCACCTTTCGCACTTTGTTCCGGGTGGTCCCAGGCCGCTACAGACGACCCGATCGCACTCGCAAAACGCATCGTGGCCAGTCACGGCGGCGCGGAGAAACTCCTCCGGATTTTAAGTTTTGAAGAAACCTACGTCCTCGGTACCAGCGGCAAACCGACCGATAGGAAATCAGTGCTTCAGCCGCCACTTTTGTGGTTTGTCGGAAAAACAGAACGGGTGTCGCAGGAAAACAAAAGGGCGATTTGTCAGGACGTGTGGATGTGGACGCTTGGACCTCTTGTCGATCCCCGCACGAAGTTGGAGACGATTCCCTCTGCCGTGATCGACGGCAAGGAGGCAAAAGGCTTGAAGGTAAGCGGCAGCGTTGAGCCGGCGATGGAGGTTTTTTTTGACCCGACCACCAGTGATCTCCTAAAGATCGCGTGGAAAGGAGAACAGTTTTTGTTCAACGCTCCTGTGGATGTTGACGGCACGCGAGTGCCTTCCAAATGCACCTTGATAGGCAAGACCGGCAATCTACGGGTCACGACAGAGCTCAAGAAAATCGACCGCTTGGCGGCTTTGCCTGAGGGGCTTAATAAACCCTAGGCACTCGCCCTGCGCTTGTCGCGAACGCTGCATTTGCGTTCGCGCTACAAATCCGACACCTGTCTCTGCGCACGCTCAGACGTGAGATTTCAAACGCTCCTCCCATGCTTTGGGCTCACGGGTTTTGTTGGCATCCCATATTCTCCTTCCACGATTCATTTCTACCGTCCCACGCCACCTCCAATTTCCGGCAGGGTCTTGTAAAATTTCATTTTTATCCAACAGCGCATGCGAAGATTTTCTCGCTTCCTCCACTTACTGTTTTTTGGGCTCCTTCTGCAATTGCATGTGGTGGCGGAGCCTGCACGGCCTCCCCTCCCGAATATCGTCCTGATTCTTGCGGACGACTTGGGTTATGGTGACGTTGGTTGCTTTGGCGCGAAAGACATCCGCACCCCTAACCTCGACCAAATGGCGAAGGAAGGAATGCGCCTGACAAATTTCTACGTCGCGCAGCCCGTCTGCACAGCCTCAAGAGCCGCTTTGCTCACTGGTTGTTATTCCAACCGTGTAGGAATGGTCGGCGCGCTCAATCATACCAGTCTCACGGGTATTCATGAAGAGGAGAAGCTTCTCTGCAGCCTACTCACCGACCATGGCTATGCCACGGGCTCTTTTGGCAAATGGCATCTAGGCCAGCAATCGACGTTTTGGGCCTTTAATCGCGGGTTCACCGAAGTCAGCGGTCTTCCTTACTCGAATGATAACGGACCTTTGCACCCCATCATTCGCGGCCTTCCACCTCTTCCATGGAAGGAAGGCGAAAGTGTTTCTGAACTTGATCCGGATCAAAGCCAGTTCACACACAGAATCACCGACCGGGCGGTGAAATTTATCGAGACGCACCGCCAGGAACCCTTTTTTTTATACGTTCCACACGTTATGCCACACGTGCCGATCTTTGCTTCCGAAGCCTTCAAAGGTAAAAGCAGCCGAGGTATTTATGGGGATGTTGTTGAGGAGCTTGATGCCTCTGTTGGTGAGATCCTGCGTGCTCTCAAACAAAACGGGGTCGACGACAATACCCTTGTGATTTTTACCTCAGATAACGGTCCTTTCCTTTCTTATGGTGAACATGCCGGATGCGCGGCTCCGTTTCGCGGAGGCAAACTGACAACCTTTGAAGGCGGCGTTAGAATGCCGTTTATCATAAGGTGGCCCTCAAAGGTTCCCGCAGGCGGGACAGAAGACGCGCTTTTTACAGCGATGGACCTTTATCCGACCCTGTCGAATTTTTGCCAGGCCACTCTTCCCAAAATAAAACTCGATGGCATCGACTTGGGGAGCCTCCTGCTCGGATTGAAAGACGCACCACGCCGCGAGACTTTTTGGTACTACTCGGGCCAAGAACTACAAGCTGTACGCGTCGGCAAATGGAAGCTTCACCTCCCTCATGAATATCTGGAAGTCGCTGGTACTCCCGGCAAGGGCGGCAAGCCGTCCAACTACGAAAACATGAAGCCTATGGCGATTGAAGAGTCCGGCATTCGTGGAATTGCAAGCCGTCATGGCTACCGCGTGGAATCGCTCCCTCTCTCTCTGTACGATCTCGAAGCTGATCCCGGCGAGTCTTTTAACAAAGCGCAGGATTATCCGCACGAAGTGGAGCGCCTGATGCAGGAGGTCAAAAAAGCGCGGCAGGAACTCGGAGACACACTCACCGGTGACCGCGGCTCTGGCGTTCGTCCGGTTGGGGATGTCCGTCCAAAGTTGGAGCCCAACGTCAAACGCATTCCGGATTTAGAGTATGCAAAACGTCCGACAGGACCCCTGCGTTTAGATTTGTACCTCCCCGAAAAAGCAATTGCCGAAGGCACGCCCTTGGTTGTTTGGATCCACGGAGGGGGCTGGCTCTTTGGAAGCAAGGAGGAGCACTGCGTCTTACCGTGGCTGGCTGCTGAAGGCATTGGCGTTGCCAGCATCAACTACCGCTTGTTGCACGAGGCTCAGTGGCCGGCCCAGTTAGAGGATTGCAGAGATGCGATTGCCTGGCTGCGCACCCACGCGGCAGAATACGGCGTCAATGCTTCCAAGATAGCCGTTGCCGGCGCATCCGCAGGCGGCCATCTCGCCGCTGTCTTGGGGACTCCCTTGCCGTCCGATCGACACCTTCCAAGAGTTCTCGGAGTCATTGATTTCTTCGGACCCACCGACCTGCTCTCTTTGCCCTCAAATGTTCCAAAGCCGGGACGCACCGATGCCCAGTTGGCACGCACAAACGGCGCACGTTTGGTAGGTGGCCTCGTGCGAGATCACCCCGAGGCTGCTAAAAACGCGAGTGCTTTTCATAGGGCATCCTCAGAATCGGTCCCGTTTCTGATTCTTCACGGTGATAAAGATCCATTGGTGCCCTTGGACCAAAGTGTCCGTTTGCATGAAGCCTTGCGCAGCGCAGGAATTTCCAGCGAACTGCTCCACCTCCCAGGAGCCGGTCATGGAGGAAAACAGTTTGATACGGAGGCGGTCCGCGAAAAAATACGTTCGTTTTTACACCGAAACTTCGAGAAGCCTGAAACAGGGCATTAAAATTCAAGCACACTTTGCCGTCGTCACTTTGCTCACACCAAGGTGAAAGTGCTCGTTGTCTTGTTCCCCTCGCATTCCGTCTCTGAGCATAGACGTTGAGCAATCCAAGTCTTGTCAGGATGAGTGTTTCTGATGCATCTTTCTGCATGCTTACCCCCCCGAAGCTTTTCGTCGGTTTAATTCTCGCAGCCCTGCTCGTTGTCACGGGCGGCGCACAGCAAACAGAGTATGACCTCGTTCTGGCGAATGGGAGGGTGATGGATCCATTTACCAAGCTGGACGCAGTGCGGCATGTCGGCATTCTCGCTGGAAAAATAGCCGCTGTCTCGGAGAAGCCTCTCGCCGGAAGGGATGTTCTAGACGTAGCGGGCAAGGTTGTCTCGCCTGGGTTTATTGACCTCCATGCTCACGGACAAACGGTGGGCGACATGCAAATCAAGGCTCAGGACGGAGTCACCACGGTTTTAGATTTGGAAGCGGGCGTCTACCCAGTCGCACCCTGGTACAAGTCGATGGAAGGAAAAGCACCCTTAAATTACGGTGCCACAGTCGGGCATATCGCCGCGCGTTTTGCTGCATTCCATCCCGAACTGATATTGGGACATTGGCCCGTGCATCGGGCAAAAGCAGCCGCCCTAGGGGCTTCCCCCGCAGGTGCAAACAAAGTCGCTACCGACAAAGAAATGCAGCTCATGGAGACTGCCATCACGCAGGGCCTGGCAGAAGGCGGCCTGGGCGTCGGGTTCGGGATTAACTATACGCCAGCGGCCACTCCAAGCGAGATTGAGCGTATCTTTAAAATCGCCGCGGAAAACAAAGTCCCTGCGTTTGTACATACCCGCGCCTTCGGGATTGCAGCCATTCGGGAAGCAATTGATACGGCAAAAAAAACAGGCGCCTCACTGCATGTCGTCCATATCGGAAGCAGCGCGATTAGCGATATGCCAGAGGTTTTAAGGCTGCTAGACGAGCAGCGCGCAACCGGCATGGATTTGACAACCGAAGTCTATCCGTACACGGCAGCATCGACCACACTTGAATCTGCGATGTTCGACCCCGGCTGGCAGTCAAATCTCAAAATTGACTACGGTGATCTGGCATGGGCTGCCACCGGCGAAAGGCTTACACAAGAGACCTTCAGCCGTTACCGCAAGCAGGGCGGCTGGGTGATTATCTACATGATGAAGGATGAAAACGTAGAAAAAGCCATCGCTCACCCCGGCATCATGATTGCCAGCGATGGGGTTCCTTTCGTTGACGGAACAGGACATCCCCGCGGCGCAGGTACGTTTGCGCGTGTCCTCGGGCGTTACTCGCGCGAGAAAAAGTTGCTGTCCCTAATGGACGCCCTTTCAAAGATGACAATCCTGCCTGCTCAGCGCTTGGAGGCTTACGTGCCTTCCATGCGGCTCAAAGGCCGTTTATCCCTAGGCGCCGACGCCGATATCACGGTCTTTGATCCCGGTCTCGTAATCGACAAGGCCACCTTCGAAGCTCCGACCACGCCGTCCTTCGGAATCCCACATGTTCTCGTAGGTGGCGTTTTTGTCGTCCGCGCCGGAGAGTTGCGGACCGAGGTTCGGCCCGGACGTCCCATTCGTACAAAATAACGATCGGCCCGTTTTATGCGAACTTCGGGCAAGTTATCCGCAAGCAGGCAGCGACGCGGACGGATGTTTGAGCCACTCCAATCACACCTCAGATCTCTTCTGTGGCTCGTCGTTTTAACGACCCTTTGTCGGCTGCTTGCGCCTCAGGCAGCGTCAGGAGCCGCCATAGACGAGCAGGAATTAAAAGAGTTCTTGAAAACGATGTCGCTCAAAAACACATGGTTTATTTACAGCACAAAAGACGGCGGCGAATTCCCGTACCACATCCGTTCCGATGGCAATCTTGAACGCTGTGATCCTTTATTTTTGAACACGTATCAGTTTGGAATGGGCTCGAACACGAAGACCTTGACATCGGTTCTCACGATTCAGGCCATTGAAAATGGACACCTAAGTTTAGATACAAAATTAGACGCGTTGATGCGGCAGGTCGAAGCCGCCGATCGAAGAGCAGGGCGCAAGCTTCCACCGATTGAGGTCCATCCCGGATTTAAAGTAATCACTCTCATGAACGTCCTGACGCATCATGCCGGCTTTCCGGGGGTAGACTCCACCGACTTCAAAATGCCGGCCACCGGAGGCAAGGATGCTTTGATGCGCAAAGTTTTAAAACAGGGTCCGGTCGGCTATAAACAGGACTTCGCGGACGCTCCCTATGCGTTCCACTATTCAAACGAGGGATACTCCATGTTGGGAGAAATCTTGGAGCGCATCTCCGACCCTCCCGAAAACTTTGCGAGCCTCCTGAAAAAGAGGATATTCGAACCGCTCGGCCTCAAGAGTGGCCGTTTTTTCTCCCGCGCTTGGGCTGTCCAACGCGCAAAGGAAGAGGGCTTGGGAGATCTCGATGCCTCCGAGTTGCACCCGATGATCACACCTTCGGCAGGCGCGTTTTGCACCTTGCCCGAATGGCTGAGGCTGACCAAATATTTGATGGACGGCGTTAACGGTACGCTCGAGAGACCTAGAATTCTCGGGAGACCGGAATCTTTTCAGCTTCTGTGTCAAACTCAGGAAAGTTGCTTTTACGGCGCAGGGGCTCTGATGCTCTCGAAAAAGCCTGCCTCTGCCTACCATTTTGGGTCAAACGGCATACATAGCTCTTTAAACTGGTTTGAACGAAGCGACGCTGCCGGCCAAGCCGGAACAGCCGTGGTGATTGTAAGCACCGAGGCCTTCCATGATGTCTCCTCCCAGTTCTACCATCTGGCTCAGTGGATTCAGGAAAAAGCGGGCATTCAAAATGAGCCGCAGAAAGATCACTGACCTGAACCAACACTTCTTCCACAAACCGGACCGCCACGCAGTGCACATTACCCTCCAAGCACCTTCGGCGCCGGAACTGTCCCAATAAGGTGCTTCTGCAATTGCGGTTGCGCCTCTTATTTGCTGGACTTGCCTCTCAGTCTCCGCCCCTCCTATGAATCCGATTCTCCTTGTCCGCCTTTGGCTGATGGTCTTCCTCCACTATTTTGTTTGGAGCTCTTGGTATGTAACCATGGCCACTTACACGACAAAGCAGCTAGCCTTCTCCGGTGGGCAAGTGGGCTTGGCCTACGGCACCACCGCCGTTGGTGCGCTGCTGTCTCCGCTCATCGTCGGAGTCATTGCCGACCGCTTCTTTGCCACTCAACGTATCCTCGGTTTTTTGCATCTCCTCGGGGCAGTTCTGCTCTATTGGGTCTCCACGTTGAAGGACTTTAGCAGTTTTTATCCAGTGCTTCTGGCCTATACGGTGACGTACATGGCAGGCCATGGTTTAACCAATGCGCTGACCTTGAACCACTCCAAGAATCCGGCAAAGGAGTTTCCAGTAGTCATGGTCATGGCGAGCGTCGGTTGGATTGCCGCAGGCCTGGTGGTAAGTGCACTCAAACTCGAGGACAACGCAGGGATGTTTCGCCTCGCCGCAGGCGCCGCACTGCTCATGGGACTTTACTCCTTCACTCTCCCCCACACGCCTCCCAAGGGGGCCGGTTCGCCAGCCTCTCTTGGCAGTCTCCTGGGTTTTGATGCGATCAAACTTCTGCGGAACCGCTCTTTCGCGACTTTCATGCTCTGTTCCTTTTTAATCTGCGTACCTCTGAGCTTTTACTTTAGCTGGATGAACGCGTTTATGAACGAACTGGCCATTCCAAACGCCGCTGCAAAGATGACACTCGGACAAGTGTCCGACGTGGTTTTTCTTCTTCTGCTTCCCGTGCTCCTGCCTCGTTTGGGCGCCAAGGGCATTCTCATGCTGGGCATCGGCGGATGGGCTGTGCGCTTTGGTCTCTTTTCACTCTTCCCGCAACAACCCTCTGCACTCTGGATGTTGTTCGCCGGAATCCTCCTTCACGGAATGTGTTATGACTTTATTTTTGTCATGGGCCGGATGTACGTTGACCGCCATGCCGGCCCCGATATTCGCGCCGCTGCACAAGGTTTGCACGCCATCGTGACCCTGGGCGCTGGCATGTTTGTCGGATCGTGGCTTTCGGGCGTGGTGGCCCAACGTTATACGGAAGGGTCCACTCACAACTGGCAGGCGATATGGTTGATTCCAGCCATCATGGGTGCCGTACTCGTGGTCATCTTCGGCCTGTTGTTCAAGGAAACCCCAAAGGACCAAGCTGCCTGAGTGCGCAGAAATACCACCCCACAAATGGCCAGTCTGCATTCCACCAGACCAACCCAAGGGCTCGCCTCTAGTTCAGCCATCTCCGGCTGTTTCCACCTTGTCCGTCCGACAGAAGCCTCAGCTTGCCACAATCTTTTTTAGGATTTCCACCGTTCCACATTGCGCATCTCATCGCCAGCTTTTCGCATGAAATTCCCCATCCTCCTCTCAACTGCTATTGCCTCACTTTTCACCTTCAGCTTAGGTGCACAGGAAAGTCCCAAGCCCCTTCGCGCAGGAATTATCGGTTTGGACACCTCCCACGTTCCAGCATTTACCAAGCTTTTTAACGGACCAAAGGCCGACGGAGATCTAGCTGGCATCAAGGTTGTTGCTGGATATCCAGGAGGCACCGACATGCCGGCGAGTAAAGATCGGGTCGCGAAGTTCACCGAACAGGTGCGTGAAATGGGCGTTGAAATTGTAACCAGCATCCCGGCACTCCTCGAAAAGGTCGACGTCGTGCTTTTGGAAAGTGTGGACGGGCGCATTCATCTCGAAGAATGCCGGCAGGTGTTTCCCAGCGGAAAACCTGTATTTATAGACAAGCCGGTGGCCTCCACACTTGCGGAAACCATCTTGGTTTTTGAGCTCGCTAAACAGCATCATGTCAGCTTTTTCTCCAGTTCCTCATCCCGTTTTGGAGACGACCTCCGCAGCCTGCTCAACACCGAAACAATAGGCGAAATTGTCGGCGCCACAACGTGGGGGCCTTGTTCATACCAAAGCGGAACCCCTGATTTGTTCTTTTATGCAATCCATGGCGTGGAGTCGCTCTTCACGTTGATGGGCCCGGGCTGCACTACCGTTTCACGCACTAAAACACCTTCTCATGACCAGTCCACAGGCGTTTGGAAGGATGGCAGAATCGGCACTTACCGCGGAATCCTTAAGGGCAAATCGGAATTCGGTGCCACCGCTTACGGCACTAAAACGGTGGCCCATGGCGGAAAAATGATCAGCTACGAGGCCCTCTGCAGGCAGATCGGAAAGTTCTTCCACACAGGGGTTGCTCCGGTCAGCAACGAAGAGACTCTCGAGATTTTTGCGTTCATGGAAGCGGCCGACGAGAGCGTCCGCCAAGGAGGTAAACCCGTCGACATTTCCTCGGTTTTATCCAAGGCCAAACTCGAAGCCGCCCAAAAACTGAATCAACTGCCAAAATAGACCGATACCTCCCACAGACATGAACAACATTACCCGCCGGCGTTTTTTTGAGGACTCGGTCATGGCCGCCGCCGCCATCGCAGTGCCGACCCACCTTTACGGCGCTGACTCCGCTTCCAGTGCAAAAACCCGTTCAGCTGTGAATGGCAGGATAAACGCCGCCATCATTGGCTGCGGAATCCGAGGCAAGGCGCATGCAAGGGAGCTTGCGAAGTTGGCAGACTGTGAAATCACCGCAGTGTGTGATCCTGATTTGGATCGAGCAGATGAGGTTGGAGCACTTTTGGTGGAGCTTCAGCGCGCCATGCCCAGCAAGATTCAAGACCTGCGCGAGATCTTCGCGGACAAGTCCATCGATGTTGTTTTTATCGCCACGCCGAATCACTGGCATGCGCTTGCCTCGGTTTGGGCTATGCAGGCAGGCAAGGACGTATATGTGGAAAAACCCGTCAGCCATAACGTTTGGGAAGGACGCCTGATGGTCGAGGCTGCGCGTAAACTAGGCCGCATTTGCCAATCGGGAACGCAAAACCGTTCTCGTGGCTCCTTGGCGGAGGCCGTGCGCTATATGCATGAGGGTAAACTCGGGGAGGTTAACCTCGCCCGCAGCGTCTTCTACAGCGCTCGCTCGTCTATCGGAGGCCCCGTCGACTGCCCCACTCCGCCGCGCTGCGACCACAACCTGTGGGCCGGCCCTGCAACGATGGAAAAACTCACACGCGCTAAGTTTCACTATGACTGGCACTGGATGTGGGATACGGGCAATGGCGAAATTGGAAACAGCAACGTACACGCCATCGACATCTGCCGCTGGGGACTTGGAGTTTCAGGTCTGGGCACCAGCGTCCTCAGCTACGGCGGCCGCTTCGGGTACAAGGACGTTGCCGAAACACCCAACTCACAAATCGCGATCTACGATTTCGGAAACAAGACGCTCGTCTCCGAGACCCGCAATCTCAAGACCGCCCCCTTTCATCCAACCATCAAGTCCATGTGGTTTTTTTACGGCAGCGAAGGAATCATCGCTGATGCACATCTATATGATTTAAAGGGAAATCTGGTGCGCACCTTTGAAGCAAAGTCGGAAAACCACTTCGCAAATTTCTTAAGAGCGGTGCGCTCCCGCAAGCCCACGGATCTGGCTGCGGATATTCTTGAAGGGCACCTGTCTTCGGCGTTATGCCACATCGCGAACATCTCCTTTCGCACCGGCAGTCCGGCTTCGTTCAAGGAAATCCAGACCCAGCTTGAAGCACTGAAAGTTCAGGATGATGTGAAAGCTACCTTCGAAAAACACCGGGAATACCTTTTAGAGGCCGGTGTGGATCCCGAGACGGATAAAATAACACTCGGTCAGCATTTGTATTTGAACGCCCACCGGGAGGAGTTCGTCCACAACACGGCGGCAAACGTTTTGATGACCCGCAACTACCGGGCACCGTTTACACTCCCTGCCATCGAGGCACTTTGAGCAAATTCCTCAGGCCCGATTGCTACAGCAACTCTGCGATCGGACGCCCAATGTCCAGCAACTGAAGAGGCCTGCCACTGGGATCCGTCAACATCGTTGTGCCCGCATTAATACCAAGGTGGTGGTACATCGTGGCAAGTACGTCTTGGTAGTGAACAGGACGCGACGTCGCCTCGCCCCCAAGACGGTCCGTGCTCCCAATCACCTGTCCTGTCTTGAGCCCGCCTCCCGCAAGAATCCCCATCGCTACCCGCGGCCAGTGTTCACGTCCCGCTTTGGGATTGATTCTGGGAGAGCGTCCGAACTCTCCCCACACCACAATCATAACATCATTGAGCATGCCGCGCTCCTCGAGATCCAGCACCAACGTATCCAGTGCGTGATCCAAGAGCGGGCCAAGGTACCGTATACGCTCGAAGTTGTCTTCGTGCGTATCGAAATCTCCAAGAGAGATGCTTACACAACGCACGCCGGCTTCAATCATGCGCCGTGCCAAAAGGAATTTTTGAGCCGCCTTGGGTGTCTCCATCGTTTCTCGCGTCTCCGGCATCACAATGCGCGGCGTATAACGCTCCAACACCCGTGGATCTTCCTTCTCCAAATCAAGCGCATCCGCGAATTTTTTCGACCCGAGAATCGCTAGGGACATCTTCGTGAATTTGTCGAGTGCCTCCATAGACCCCGTCTTATCCAAATCCCTCCTGAATTTGTCCAACGACTGAAGCAAAGACACCCTGTCTTCGAGTCTCCCTATCGAAAGACCTTCGGTCAGAGCGAGGCCCTCGCTGCGACTCTGGCTCTTCTGGTCAAGCTCAGCCTTCATCCCAGACGATAGTGCCAGGGGAAACATCTCGGAAATATCCGGTCGGTAGGCCGAGTGCACCACGCCTAAAAATCCCGGCCTCGCACTGTTCCGCACGTAGGGCCTTCCCTGCATCAGATCCACAAACAGCGGCGCTGAACTTTGAACATCACCCGCCAGTTTGTTGAGCACACACCCCATCGCCGGACGTCCGCCAATCGCGGCCATATCCTTTTCATCGTATCCAGACTGGCATTGAAAGGCGTCATGCTTTCCATCCGCCCCGACAAGCGACCGCAGGAACGCGTATTTTGATGCATTGGCTGCGAGCCGTGGCAGCAGTTCCGTCACGTGCATGCCGGGTATCGCGGTCCTTATCGAACTAAACTCCCCCCGAATCTCCGAAGGCGCATCAGGTTTCGGATCGATCAAATCCATCTGAGGCGGACCCCCATCCAGATGAATATTAATCACTGCCTTCCCAGAAGACAAAATACCTGCGCCAGCCTCAGCCCGGAGTAGATCCGCAAAAGCAATCCCCCCGATCCCCAACATGCCTGCCTTAATAAATCCTCTGCGTCCAATTGCAGCCCTCCCTCTGAGAAGGGGAACAACACAGCCTTCCTGCTGGCCATACTGCGAGGGGGGACGTGTAATCATTTGGGGAGAACCTTCCTTTTAAATCATTCGGGACAGCCTGCAAGTAGTTAATCTTCAGGTTAAATACATCTTAGGATTCATTTAAAACGCAACGAAAACCTGATTTCGGGCCGCCTGTCATTTTCTCAAAGGCTTGTTTGGGCTGGATCCGACGCTCTGGTTTGGATAGGGAAGCCTTGTCCTTCGCGTACCGCTTCGCCACCACCCCATGAATTTAGCGCGGTTTATATACGCCTCTCTTTCCCTGCTTCCTGTTGTGGCTGGCGCCGTCGTCCCTGAATTTCAAGAGGGGTTTCGCACCATCGTCGAGCGGTACTGTCTGGAGTGCCATGACGAAAAAAAACAAAAAGGAGGCGTCGACCTGTCCGTCGTGACAAACGGCGAAACCGCTTTGGATCGCTACCATTTGCTGCGCAAAGTCGCCGAACAAGTGCGCTCCGGTGAAATGCCCCCAGAAGACGAACAGGCGCTAAAACCCGAGGACAAGCAGACCCTACTCCATTGGATTGCCGGGACCTTTGACACCTCTAAAAGCCCCCATCCAGGCCCGCCGCTCGCACGCCAATTAACTCGCGCGGAATACAACGCAACCCTACGCGACCTGCTTCGTATTAATTTTGACGCAGCCTCCCAAGCTGGAATTCCCGAAGAGAACGTAGTCGGAGGGTATTCCAACCGCGCAGGCGGCCTTGTCCTTGAGCCAGTGTTGATGGAAAAATTCTTCACTGCCGCAGACCTGGCCTTAGATTATCTCTTTGGCGATAAAGCGGCTGCGGGTCCTCTGAAGACCCTGCTTGTGGTTCGTCCAGACGACTCCACACAACCCGACTCCGCTCTCCGCAAAGTGTTGAGTGTCTTTCTGCCCAGAGCATTTCGCAGGCCGGTGGCTGACGAGGAAGTCAATGCGTTTGCGCGACTTGGAGTCTCCGCCCTCACCAACGGCGATGCGTTTGAAGAGGCGGTCCGGAAAGCAATCAAACCCGTTCTTGTCTCGCCTCATTTTCTGCTGCGCCTTGAATCCACTGCCTCCGCAACGCCAGGCACAGTCGCGCGGGTCAGCAATGCAGAGCTGGCCGTCCGCCTGTCTTATTTTCTGTGGGCAACAATGCCTGATGAAGAACTCTTCATCGCTGCCAATAATGGGACCCTTTCGGAGCCCGAAGGTTTTGAGAGACAGGTCCGCCGCATGCTCGCCCACCAAAAAGCGGAAGCCTTGAACCGGTACTTTCTAGAGCGGTGGCTGCAATTACCGTCCATCCAAAAAGCTCTCCCCAGCCAGAATGCATTTCCCTCGTACACGCGCAGCCTGCGCGATGCAATGGAGCGGGAAACACGGATGTTTTGTGAACATCTGCGCAAAGAAGACCGCAGCATCCTCGAGTTTATCGAGGCGGACTATACATTCGTTAATGCTGAACTATCAAAGCATTACAGGATAATCCCTCCTTCGGGAAAAGATTTCGCGAAGGTGAATCTCCGCCCCGAGGACCACAGGGGCGGTCTGCTCGGCATGGGCAGTATCCTCACGATGACCTCCCACACCGACCGCACCAAGCCAACCGCACGAGGCAAGTGGATCCTCGAGGTTTTACTGGGCACACCACCTCCGCCACCTCCCCCCAACGCAGGAACTTTCGCACCAAAGTCCAAAGACAAAATCGAACCAAAAAGTTTTCGAGAGAAACTCGCCCAACACGCCAGCAATGCAAGCTGTGTCGGCTGCCATCGCCGAGTGGATCCCCTCGGATTCGCACTCGAAGACTTCGATGCCGTCGGAACCTGGCGGGCAGACGCCGGAGGCCAGACCGTGGACAATGCTGGAACCTTGCCAGGAATCGGTGACTTTAAAGGGGTCGAAGGCTTGCGCCGTATACTCCAACAAAAGCAGCCTGTGATTATTCGCAACATAGCAGCTCAAACCCTGAGCTACGCCTTGGGGCGCGATCTTAGCTACTACGACGAACCCGCTCTTGATGAAATCGTAACGGCTCTGGCCCAAAACGAACATCGTTTTTCCTCGCTAATACTCGGGGTCGCTAAGAGTTATCCCTTTCAAAACCGAAAAGCAGAGTGAAAACGCCATTCCCTTCCACATCCGAGGTTCCAGTATCACGACGCTCCTTTTTGCGCGGCGCCGGCGTCCTCGCAGCACTCCCCTTTCTAGAGACAGTCGCCCCTTCAGTGGTCCGAGCCGGCTCTCGCGTCCCTCTAAAACCCCCAGTGCGTTTTGGAATCTACACGGTAACCGGCGGAACAGTGTCCGAATCCTGGGTTCCTCAGGAACTGGGAAACCTCGGAAAACTGCCCTCGATTTTACGCACTTTGGAACCCCACAAGGAGGATTTGGTCATTCTTTCCAATTTGTCACAATCCGGGCAGGGCGATGGTCGAATCAATGCGCACGAACATTGCGCCTACGTCCACCTCTCATGCGCAGATACCGTTGGCAAACTCAACGGCAAGCCTATGGCCAGCCAATCGGTGGACGAGCGTGCTGCGGAAATCGTCGGTGCCCAAAGTCTCATTCCCGCCGTTCGAATGGGTTATTCGGGAGGCGAAACCTCTTTTTTCTTTGACCGCCAAGGACGCTCTCTTGGAGTGGAGCGCAATCCCCGAATGGCTTTCGAGCGGATGTTTAAAGGCCGGCAACTGGTTGCTCCAAACTGGTCTCGCCGTCTTGCGGGAGGGTCCCCAGAGGCTCAACCATTGGGGTCAAAAGCTTATGACGCACAGGTGGTCGACTTGCTTCTGGATGACGCACGGCGGTTGCAGAAGCAGTTGGGGCGATCGGACCAAGGGAAGCTCAACGAATACTTGGAATCTGTTTTTAGCATCGAACAAAGAGTCCGCAGGTTGCACGAACGCATTGCGATAGAAGCTGTCGATCTCAAAGACCCCGGCCCCTCCAACCCGCATGCGCCGTCTAACCTACCAACGGACAATGCAGCCCAGGACCAAATGGTGCGTGCCGTCAGCAGAAATCCGGCGATTCATGGCGATTATTTACGCGTCATGACCGACCTGATGGTACTGGCGTTTCAAACCGACACCACACGTGTTTGCAGCTTGGGACTTGGCACCGACGAAGCCTTGTTCCCAGGCGTCGTCACCGTGGGTTACGAGCACCATGCCCACACTCTCGAGCATCATGGAAATGCCGCGCGCGTGGAGGACGCCGACCCCGTGGCGCGCGAGGGTTGCCGGCAAATTCACGCTTGGTATTCCCAGTTTTTTACGGATGCAGTCGCAAAAATGCGGGCCATTGACGAGGGAGGCTCCAGCCTATTGGACAATACCGTTTTGCTCTATACTTCCTACATGGCTGATGGCGGCCACGGGACCAAAAACTATCCGGCACTCTTGGCCGGTGGCGCCGGTGGCAAGCTAAAGGGCGGGCGGCACATCGCCTACCAAAAGGAAACGCCGTTCGCTAATTTGTACGTCGAAGTCCTCGATCTTTTAGGGGATCGCTCCGGAGAATTCGGAAACAGTAAAACGTCCAAAAAGGCAGCATACGAAGGCCGCCTTCCTGGCCTTGTTTAAACGCGCAGCCGAGTTCCAATGCCCGAAGAAGTCCCCCTCACTGGCGCTGTTTTTGCAGCCGCAGGCGAAAACGGTCTGCGCGTGTTTTCTGTCGATGGAGTCCGCTGGACGCACCAGCAACTAGACCGCGAGGGCATGCTCTTAAACCATGCCTGTATTGACGGGGGACGCTGTCTCGTCGTTGGCAAATTCGGAGGAGATTCCGTTGCATGGTCAACGACAGACGGCATTTCGTGGACTCAAAATAAACTGAACACCCAAGCCTATGCAGGAAAATTTGGCCCCGTTTTTTCGGCGGACGGACAATTTCAGGTCATCGCGAATGATGACGGAGCCATTCCAGGCGTGCGCACCTCGCCGGACGGAACGGTTTGGGCGCCGCGCAAACCATTGATGGCCGAACGCAAAGGACTCAAGCATGATGCGGGCTTAAGACGCTTTGCCCGCGGAAACAACCGGTTGGTCATCATCGGCGATTATGGTGCGCGCCTGGTGCGCCAGCCTGATCGGGCCCTTTTTGAGGCGGTTCTCGGTGTTCCCGCAAAAGAGACGCTGGTGGATATCGCCTTTGGAAACGGTGTCTTTGTGGGCGGCGGCATGCACGGGTTGCGAATGCGCAGCGAGGATGGATTCACGTGGACAGACATCGTCAACGGCGAAGAAGGCGAACACATCAATGCGATGATTTGGGATGGCCGCCAGTTCGTAGGCATCGGGCAGGGCGCCACATACCGATCCGTGGATGGAAAAGCATGGACTCGCGAGCCCAACGAAAACGCCCCTACCAACGCAGTTTTCGGGGCGGGGATTTTTGTGGGTATTTTGTGGCCTGGAAAACAATTAATTTCCAAAGACGGAATTCATTGGAGCCAGGTGCATGAGTTTCCGCAACACGTTCTTGCCCTCGCATACGGGAGTCTGCACAAATCCTAAAATTGCTGCGCACAAACGCAGTGCCGCCTTTGCGGCCGGCCGGCCTCAGATGCGAACAAACACGCCTTTCCGGTACAGCCAACGCGCAAGCCATAAAACCGCAACAAAACCCACCGTAGCAGCCAACCAACCTCCAGTGGGATCCGGTTTGACCACCAGCCGCTCTGACACCGTGCGAAACAGCCCCATTCCTCCCAACAAATACAGCGCGATGGGATTGGCGCCGACCCAGATAAAAGGCGGCGTCCAGGTTCTCCAACCCTTGACTTCTATTACCCAGTAAAAAAGGGCTAGAGTGTGTCGTCACGAGATATTAAGCCAAAGAATGAAGCAACGAATTTGAACCAATGCCAGGAACGACGAGGCTCTTTTCGCGTATCTGGTGGCAATCCCGCGCCAGCGCTTGAGATGCAGAAAGGCGTTTTCAACAAGGTGGCGC
>CANJPY010000013.1 GCA_947476255.1 Chthoniobacteraceae bacterium
GCTGCGTAGCGTCTGCCTTTTGATGTACTCGCGCATGGGCCCCGTAGAGGGTCATCTGCCCACACGGCGTGAGGGGCTTTGCGCTCAACCGATGCTCGCAAAACAACTCCTCAACCAGAAAATCTGACTTCAAAACAAAAAGCCCTGGCACGCCGCGGCCCACGGGTGCCTCGGCGATTGCGTTTTGCTTCGGCCATGCATTAACCTTACCGTTTTCATAGATGAAATTTCGCAATCAACTCATCGCTGCCGCCTGCTTGCTGGCATTTGCCGGTCTGGGAGCGCTCTATATTCGAATGTGGGTTGTGCAGAAGCCGCGGCAGATCATCCTCTTCGTCAGTGATGCTCTTGCAACCCGGCCCCTTACGGCTGCGCGCCTGTATGCGGGTGGTGCCGAGTACCGGCTGGAACTCGAAAAATTTCCGCACACCGCGTTGCTCAGAAATGCCAGTGAAGAGTTTGCTGTTCCAGACACGGCCGCCGCTGCTACCGCATTGGCCACGGGGCATCGCACGCGCCATCGCGCCGTCGCTGCGACCGGCAAGGGACGTTCGTTTGACACCATTTTGGAAAAGGCGCGTTCCGAGGGACGTGCCATTGGGTTGGTGACAAACACCCTGCTGACCGCTCCCTCGGCCGCTGCTTTTTATGCTCACACCGCCCGTCCTGAGGAAAGTGATGGCGTCGCGCTTCAACTCTTTGAAAAGGAATGGATGAAGGTGGTTCTGGGTGGGGGGAGGTTGGATTTTCTACCCGAGGGGGAAGGGGGACGTCGCAAGGATGGACGTGATCTCGTCTCGGAATGGAAGGCCAAGGGCGTTGAGGTGGTGCGCAGCAAGGCGGAATTGGAGACTGCTCAGGGAGGGGATTCTGGACGGGTGGTTGGACTCTTCAGCGGGGGACCGCTCGCGTTTGCCAATCAAATGGAGTCAGGAAGCGAACAGCCCTCCCTCCCAGATATGACGCGGCGTGCCATCGATCTTTTGAAGTCGCACCGCCGTGGCTACGTTTTAATTGTGGACGCCGCCCTTTTCACGGCTGCCTGCGAAGGGAACCAAGCCGAGCGCGCCCTGAGGGAAGTGATGGCTCTGGATGAAGCCGTTTCTGTGGCCGTGCGCGAAGCGGGGGACAAGGCCCTGATTCTGGCTGTGGGGCGCCATGGCACAGGCGGGTTGACGCTGAGTGGTTATCCGCTTCTCAAACAGCAGAAGGGCGAGTTCTTCGGTCCCGATCCATCTGGATATCCCTACTTGAGCTGGGCGTCCGGCCCCAATGGTCCCCAGCCTGGAATCACCGTGCCAAGAAACGAACCCGCGGCAGTGGCGCACCCTTCTGGGTTAAACACGGCTGAAGATATGATTGGGGTCGGAAGAGGCCCTGGTTCAGAGCGACTCAGCGGTTTTTTGGACAATACCGTCGTTTTCTCGATTCTTAGGGAGGCGCTCTGATTCCGCCCCGATTCTTTTGAGACTCCTCAACCTCCTTTCTCGGACCCGAATTTATGGCTATCTTAGTGACCGGCGGCGCCGGATTTATCGGCTCAAACTTTGTGTTGGAATGGCTTGCACGCGAGCAGGAACCTGTGCTCGTACTGGACAAGCTCACCTACGCTGGCAATCCAGGCAACCTTGCCGGACTGCAGGGGGATTCCCGCCTGACGTTTGTGCACGGCGACATCGGAGACCGTCCTCTGGTGGCGGGCTTGCTTGAAAAACATGCTGTCCGTGCGGTGCTCAATTTCGCCGCTGAAAGTCATGTGGACCGCTCCATTCACGGGCCCGGTGAATTCATCCAGACAAATGTCGTGGGCACCTTTGAGCTGTTGGAAGCGGTGCGCGGCTACTGGTCAAATCTGGGGGACGACCAGAAGCAGGCGTTCCGCTTTCTCCATGTTTCCACGGATGAAGTCTACGGTTCCCTCGGGCCCGAGGATCCGGCGTTTACAGAAAAACACCAGTACCAGCCTAACAGTCCGTATTCGGCCTCCAAAGCCGCCAGCGACCATCTCGTACGCGCCTACCACCACACCTACGGCCTGCCGGTGCTCACCACCAATTGTTCAAACAACTACGGTCCTTTCCATTTTCCAGAGAAGCTCATCCCTCTGATGATCCTCAATGCCCTCAATCACAAACCTCTGCCAATCTACGGGGACGGAAAAAATGTGCGGGACTGGCTTTATGTCACGGATCACTGCTCTGCCATCCGCCGGGTGTTGGAGGCGGGAAAACCGGGTGAAACCTACAATGTGGGCGGTCGCAACGAGATGACAAATCTGGAGGTGGTTCAGACGCTTTGCGCCATTTTGGATGAACTACGGCCTCGCGACGGGGGGCTGTCCTACTGGGAGCTCGTTCATTACGTGAAGGACCGGCCCGGCCACGACCGGCGCTACGCCATTGACGCCTCTCTCATTGAGCGGGAACTGGGTTGGTGGCCCTCCGAGACCTTCCAGACAGGCATCCGCAAGACGGTGGAGTGGTACTTGAACCATCCGGATTGGGTCAAAAGTGTCGTTTCGGGAGCCTACCGTGATTGGGTTGCTAAGCAATACGGAGCTTGATTCCGTGTGTTTTGCTTGCTATTGATGGCCGCTATATACCCGCGAGTCGTCGTTTTTAGCGCGCTTTAGATTACAAAACTCAGAAAGAAATCTTTTTTCGGTAAGTCAGAACCCTCTCCGCACATTACCTCGTATACACCCTTCTGCAAGCGCTCGGCAGACTCGCGCGCCTTCCAGAAGTTCCGAAATTACTTTTAACTCGCAATCCCCAAAACTAACGTTCAACCCAGAACTCAATACTATGAACCCTAACTCTACCTTCAATTGTTCCTACGGCGCAGACAGTTCTCCACTCCTGCACCCTGGGTCTGCGGGCTACTTCTCGCGCCGTGACTTTTTGGCTCGTAGCGGAGTTGGCATAGGGGGGTTGAGTTTGGCTGCACTCTTTGGAATCAATCCCTTTGATCTGAACGCGGCGGCATCCGCGCCCATGGGCCCACTGGCTCCCAAGGAACCTCATTTTCCAGCCAAAGCCAAGGCGATCATCCAGATCTTCGCGGGCGGTGCTCCTTCCACGGTGGATACTTGGGATCCCAAGCCTGACTTGGTCGAAAATGACGGCAAGAAAATCCCAGGGTATGAAGGGCTTGCCTTGGGGTC
Source organism: Chthoniobacteraceae bacterium (assembly GCA_947476255.1). Lineage (GTDB taxonomy): Bacteria > Verrucomicrobiota > Verrucomicrobiia > Chthoniobacterales > Chthoniobacteraceae > Chth-196. The sequence continues at coordinate 3,164 of CANJPY010000013.1, forward strand.
TCCCTACAAGTTTGAGAAGAAGGGCAAGAGTGGTGTTGAGGTGTCCGAGGTCTTCCCGGAAATCGGCAAACACATCGATGATATCGCAGTCATCCGTTCGCTGTTTGCGGAAATTCCGGACCATGGCATCGCTGCGAAAATGCTCATGACGGGTTCCGCTCAGTTGCCGAAACCCAGCCTTGGTTCGTGGCTCGTATACGGTCTCGGAAGCGGGAATCAGAACATGCCTGGATTCATTACCCTTGGCGGTGACTCCACCTTCCGGCAGGCGGCATTCCTTCCCGGCATCTATCAGGGCTGTAATGTAAACTACAATCCGAATGCCAGTCTCTCGACGATTCTCGCCAATATTCGGAGTGAATTCAGCAGTCTCGACCGCCAGCGCCGGCAGTTGGATCTTGCGGAGCAGATGAATAAAATGCACGCAGCCCAACTCCAGAAGGACGCCCAGCTCGAAGCGCGCATTCAGGCTTTTGAAATCGCGTTCAAGATGCAGACCGAAGCCACGGATGCCTTTGACATTTCCAAGGAGCCCCAAGCCATGCGTGACAAGTATGAATTAAGCACCGCCGGCGGGACCGGAATGGGAATGGGCGGGCGCAATGCCAATGGTACGAAGTTGTTGGTGGCGCGTCGCTTGATCGAACGCGGCGTCCGCGTTGTGCAGGTCGCTACCGGCGGCTGGGATACCCACGCCGATATCGGAAACAGTGTCAGGCGGGCGGCCCAGGGCATTGACGGCCCGGCAGGTGCGCTGTTGCAGGATCTTAAGGACCGTGGTCTGCTCGACTCCACTCTCGTGATGTGGGGTGGGGAGTTCGGACGTACTGTGACTGCAGGTGGTGGCGCTGGCGCTCCTGGCCGCGATCACAATGGCAAAGCGATGGTTTCTTGGATGGCAGGCGGCGGCGTCAAGGGCGGTCAGGCGTATGGCGGCACCGACGAGTTCGGAGGACGTGCTACCGAAAACAAGATGCATGTGCATGATTTGCACGCAACCATTCTGGCGCTCATGGGTTTTGATCACACCAAATTGATCTACAACTACAACGGCCGTCCGTTCCGTCTCACCGATAACTTTGGCAATGTGGCCAAGGAATTGATCGCATAGCCTTCACTCTGATTCTTGAGATCAGGCCGGGCGCTGCGATAGATGATCGTCAGCGTCCGGCCTTTCCAGCTGTTAACGTCCGTATTTCGACTCAGACTCCTCCCTATGAATCTTCAACGTTTCTTTCTTGGCGCAGCTACCCTTCTTTTGGCGGGGCACAGCTCGCTGGTGCACGGAGCTGTGACCGCGCAGATCTCGCCCGAGCAACGCGATTTTTTCGAGAACAAGATACGCCCCATCCTTAACAACTCCTGCTTGGAGTGCCACTCCGGCGAAAAAGGGAAAATCAAAGGGGGCTTGAATCTGGATTCCAGAGAAACGTTGCTCAAGGGTGGGGAGACTGGGGCGGCGTTTAAGGAAGGTGATGTCAAGGGGAGTTTGATCGTCAAGGCCATTACTTGGGCTGACGACCTTCAAATGCCTCCGAAGAAGAAGTTGAGCGACGAAGAAATTGAAGATTTCAAAAAATGGATTGGGATGGGGGCTCCTGATCCGCGTGATGCCTCAAAAATTGTTGTCAAGGACAAGAAGTCTCACTGGGCTTTTCAGCCCGTGTCGCGTCCCGTGGCTCCTGCGGTGAAAAATGCGGCTTGGTGTGTTAACTCGATCGACAAGTTTGTCCTCGCCAAACTGGAGTCCAAGGAGATGATGCCGGCACCCGCGGCTGACAGGGAGGCTTTGCTGCGCCGCGCCTATTTTGACTTGATCGGCCTGCCGCCATCGCCCCGGGAAATCGAATCATTCGTCCGTGACCCCGAACCGGACAAAGCCTACGCCCGTGTCATCGACAAGCTGCTGGCTGACCCCGCTTACGGAGAACGTTGGGCAAGACACTGGCTTGATACGGCCCGGTATTCAGATACAACGGGTATTGTGGGCGGCAATGGGAGGGGGCAGGACTACCGTTATGCTTACGCCTATTCGTTTCGTGACTGGGTTATCAACGCGTTGAACACCGACATGCCCTATGACCAGTTTATCCTCAACCAGTTGGCTGCCGACAAGGTCCCAAACAATAAAAAGGAGAATCTGGCGGCGATGGGCTTGTTGACTGTGGGGCAGCGCTTCAATCAGAAAGACGATGTGATTAATGACCGCATTGACGTGATTGGGCGTGGCTTTTTGGGCCTCACCATCGCGTGTGCGCGTTGTCACGACCACAAGTTTGATCCGGTCACGGCTGCGGATTATTACGCTCTGCGCGGAGTGTTTGATTCCATCACCGAACCCAAGGAGGGACCCGTGGTTGCGGGCGACGCGAATTCTGCGTCGTATCAGGAATTCAACCGCAAGCTTGCGGACCTTGAGAAAAAAGCGCACACGGCGTTTTTCACCATTCAGAGGCAGGTTTCTGACCGGGTTCGTAAAAATGCAGAGCCCATTTTTGAGATCGCTTACTTGTCCAGGCGGGACTCGAGTCCCGAAGACAAAAAGGCTGCAACGGCTCTTCTCGAAAAGTCGAAAATCGAGCCTCGGTTTGTCGACGACACCGCGAAACTGAACGGGAACCATCCCATCACCGGAGTCTTCATGAAAATGATCACCCTTGGGGATAACAGAGACAAGGCGCTTGCAGACATCTTGGAGGGGAAGGCGAAGGGGCCGAAGTACAATCAGTTTGTCATCGATTTCCTCAAGAAGCAGCCGAGCCTTCCGTCCAAACCGCACGATGTGGCTGTTTTGTTCGGAAAAATGATGCTGGAGTTCGAACCGCAGGTCGCGGCTTTGTTTGCCGAGATCCAGGACGCTACTAAAAATGCAGCGGAGTCTCCCAAAAAAGCGTTGATGGAATTGGCGACGCATCCTTTCGCAATGGTTTCCGGTGCTGATTTGGACTTGGATAGGATTCGCCAGGAAGGAGGGCGCTGGGGGCAGAACTTTGGCGGGCAACTCGAGAATCAGGCAGGTTTCGCGAAAATGAACGAGCTTAAGCTCACCTTCAGGGGAGGGCCCGTGCGCGCTATGGTGGTTGAGGATCTTCCAAAACCCAAGGATTCGCCTCTTTTCGTGCGTGGGAACGCTCCCAAAGCCGGCGAGGAGGCTAGAATCATCCCGCGCCGTTTCATCGAGGTCCTCAGTCCCAGTGGTGCGGCCCCGTTTAAGGAAGGCAGCGGTCGTTTCGAGCTTGCTCAGGCGATTGCAAGCAAGGACAACCCTCTGACAGCTCGCGTTCTGGTGAATCGCGTTTGGATGTACCATTTCGGGGAAGGCCTCGTGCGCACTCCTGATGACTTGGGCAATCAGGCGGGACAACCTTCGCACCCGGAGTTGCTGGATTTCCTTGCATCCTGGTTCACGGAGGATTTCGGGGCCGCAAAGCCAGCTTGGTCCGTAAAGGCTTTGCACAAGGCGATCATGTTATCGCGGACGTATCAGCAGTCCAGCAACACGCTGTTCCGGGGCAAGTCTGCCGTGGATTATGAAAAACTTGATCCGAGCAACAGCATGCTATGGCACGCCAACGTGCGGCGTTTGGATTTCGAGTCTTTCCGTGATTCCATGCTCTCCATGGCCGGTACTTTGGACCGGGCGACGATTGGCGGCCCGTCTGTGAATATCACGGAGGAACCCTATTCTTTCAGGCGTGCCGTTTATGGGTACGTAGACCGGGCCAACATGTCGGACCTTTTGATGCAGTTCGATATGGCCAACCCGGATCAGCCAAACACAAAGCGCACATCCACGATCGTGCCACAGCAGGCACTGTTTTTGATGAACAGCTCCTTTGCCGCGGCAGTTGTTCAGAAGGTGGTCAAACGGCCCGAGATCGTTCACGCCGTCACCGTAGAGAAAAACACGAAGGCGGGTATTGTCGCCATCTTCCGTATTATTCTCCAAAGAACGCCGACCGTTGCCGAGCAGGAGATGGCACTTAATTTCCTAGTGAACGAAAATAAGTATCAGGCCTCTGTAAAGGCAGCCACCGTTGAAACGAACAAAGAGGCTGCGAAGCTTGCCGCGGACAGGCTGAAGGCCCGCCAGGGAAACAACAACGCTACAAAGGCAATCCTCAATGATGGAGAATTCGAAGGTCCTACCGTTACGATGAACAAGGGCAGTAGCATCGTCACGAATGTGATTAATGCCGGAGAGCTTCACGTCGGAGCGGTCGTGAGTGGGCAGGGGGTTCCTAATGGAACTGTGATTGCGTCTGTTTCTGGGACAACTGTGACCTTGAGCAACAAGGCCACACTCTCGAGTACAAATGCCTCCCTGCGCGCGGCTGAACTGGTGCAGCGTATCACCTTCTCTCCTTGGGAGGCCCTGGTTCAGGCGATCATGTTCTCGAACGAAGCTGCTTACGTGAACTGAGCGATTTCGGAGTCCACAGGCACACCTCCCGCCGTGCTTGATCTGGCTCCAAAGTTTATTTTTCTACGTAGCGTATCACCGATCTCAAGACCGGAGGCTTTGCTGATATTGAAAGCCGGAAGTCCTCCTGAACACGCTACGTGCGACGATGGCGGTGCCCTGGCTCCCAGCGACCGGAGGCCTGAGTTTGAGAAGTGCCTGATAGAAGCTCGGTCCTCTCTGTTTCGATTTGTTCTTTCGCTGGTGGGAAATGCACAGGACGCAGAAGACGTCATTCAACGCGCATCGATAACGATGTGGCGTCGATTTTCTGAATTTGAGAAGGGGACTAACTTTATAGCTTGGTCTTTCGTGGTTGCGTCTTTTGAGGCGAAGAATTTTTTGCGGAGTTCTTCGCGCTCGGTAGTCCGATTTGACGAGGAACTTTTTGAGAAACTAGCCAGAGAGCGCGAAGTCGATATTCAAAATGATGATACTCGCTTGGAGGCGCTTGACGAATGCATGCAACAACTGGACCCCCAGAGCAAGGCGCTCGTCGAGTCGGTTTATATGCGGGGGGAAGAAGTTAAAGACCTCGCTCAACGTGAAGGGCGCGCCCCTCAAACCTTTTACAACCGCTTGAATTTTATCCGCCGCATTTTGACCGATTGTCTGCGGCAAAACAACCATCGCAAAATGTCATGAACCTGACACCTCTTGAACAGAAAGCCTTGTACGCGCTTTTCGGTGCCGCCTTTGATGGAACGATATCCGAGGAGAGCCGACAGGTGCTACAGCGGCACCTTGCTAACGAGGCAGGCACTCGAAAGCTCTGGTTTGACTATTGTGACGTCGAATGCGGAATGAGGGAATTACGCCAGCAAGTCTCGCCCCTCCCATTCCTCTTGCCTAAGCATGCGTCGCCCTCAAATGAATTGACCAGTCGCCCCAAAGTGACAAACGTCACTCAAATGTGGCCAGGTTTGATTTGGGCTGCTGCTGCTGCCGTGATGTTCGGTATTAGTGTGTTTCACGCGCCCGTACGCCTGCCCTCCGAACCAGTGCTCGCTAGTTTTGGTGAAATGCGCGAGGCGCTTTGGGCTTCGCCAGAAGCTTCTTTCCGGGCAGGAGATTTTGTGCGTGCTGGCCAGACACTTGAACTTCTTTCGGGGGCGGTGGACCTCAATTTCCGAAGCGGTGCCTCGGTGACACTTCACGCTCCGGCGATTTTTCAGGCGACCTCGGAAAACGAGGGATTTCTAAAGTTTGGCAATCTAAGCGCTCGTGTGAGCACACAAGGCGCGAAGGGTTTTACAGTGCAGACTCCGACGGCGCGCATTGTTGACGTGGGCACCGAGTTCAGCGCATCCACCGCTGCAGACGGGCAGAGTCAGGTTGTCGTAAAATCAGGCGAGGTCTTCGTCCACCTTCCATGGGCGCAAGAGGCCAAACGGGTGCTCGGGGGAGAGAATCTTTCCACGGAAAACAACCTCCAACGGATCACCGTGCGTATGGAAAGTGGTGATGGGACGGAGGCTTTCCGCCTGCCATCGATTGATCGCCCCTCGGACTTTGAAAGTGCTCACGCACCGAGGGCATCCGCCGCCGCTCGTCTGCTTGGGGGGGAGGCGCATGTGGATCCAGTGATTACTCAAGGGCAGGAAGGCCGCATTCTGGTGGATTTAGGCAGCCCCATTTCAGTCACAAAAATAAATGCGTACAGTTGGGGCAAAGGTGGCTTCTTTGATAATGATCGCGGAGCAGTCGCCCAGAATTTCGAGTTGTACGGTTCGAATGCCGCAAATAGCGGCGAGTCTGCGGAGACACTGTCCCAAAAGGGATGGGAGCTGATTGGACGCGTTGATTCGGACAATTATTTTGGCAAGGCCGCTTCCAATAGTAGAGCTGACCAGCAGGCTTCTTCTTTCACCTCTGCCTCCGGATGCCTTGGACGATATCGCTATTTACTGTGCGTCCCGATTCGACGCTCCTCGGATCTGGCCGTTGTTAATCTCAAGTCTTGCCTGAGTCTGTTCGATGTTTACTCAGAGCCGTGGACGTTTTAGGCAAACGAAGGCGCTCCTCAAACCGGCCTGTGTTGCTGGTTCGCGGTGGCTAAAATCCCAGCTTCCCCAATTCTGCAGGACCTTTAATCTCCTGCGATGCTTGAATTTGATTTTGCAGTGATTGGCGGGGGAAGTGCCGGGTACGCCGCCGCTGCTCTTGCCTCAAAGCAGGGCTTTAAGGTGGTCGTCATCGAAGGGGGAGAGCAGGTCGGAGGCCTCTGCATTCTTCGAGGGTGCATGCCTAGCAAAACACTGCTCGCTACGTCCTCTTGTGCGAGGAGCGTGCGCTCCGCGTCTGCGTTCGGGGTAAACGCAACTTTTGACGGCATCGATGGCACCGCGATGCAGGCCCGAAAGCGTCTCTTGATTGAAGACTTCGCTGGCTATCGCAAAGGACAGCTGGAGTCTGGCAAATTCGCGTTTTTGAGGGGGCGTGCACGCTTCGTGGATCCGTTCACACTGATCGTCGCTGGCGAGGGCGCTGAACAGACGCTTCGAGCGCAAACATTTCTAATCAGTACGGGTTCGGTCATTCCACCGCCGCAAATCTCCGGACTTTCCGAGGCCGGTTATCTGGACAGTGACGCGATGCTGGCATCCGAACGAATCCCCAGTTCCGTGACGGTTCTTGGTGGTGGTGCCATTGCCTTGGAAACCGCCTCGTTCTACGCAGGTGTGGGAGCAAAGGTTACTTTGCTGCAGCGTTCAGAACGCATTTTGAAGGATCTTGATCCCGATGTGACAGACGCCCTGACCGCGGCGATGAAGGCGCAGGGAATTCGCATTGAAACAGGCGTCGCTCTTCAATCTTGCAGGCGCGAATCTGGAGGTAAAACCATCAAGTTTAATCAGGGTGCTGAATCCCATGAAGTCACCGCTGAGGAGATTGTTTGCGCACTTGGACGCGTGCCCGCGACGCACGGGCTGGGATTGTCCGCGATCGGCATTCAGTTAGATGGGGTGCGTATTGCAACGAGCCTGACGCAGCAGACATCACTTCCTCATATTTTTGCAGCGGGTGATGTGTGCGGTCCGCTTGAGGTGGTGCATCTCGCAATCCAGCAGGGAGAGACAGCAGCTCGTAACGCGGTGCGTCTCATGCGCGCGAGTCGCGAAGCTTTTGAGCAAATGGATTATCGCCTCAAACTGTTCGCTGTATTTTCCAGCCCCGCAGTCGCTGTTGTTGGTTTGACAGAAGTCGAGGCAGTCAGGGCAGGAACGCCCTTCAGTGTAGCCACTTATCCTTTTGGAGATCATGGCAAATCCATGGTCGAAGGCCATGTTCACGGCTTTGTGAAACTCCTTGTGCATGCAGAAACGAAACAAATCCTTGGGGCTGCGGTTGTCGGACCGCAGGCGGCGGAGATTATTCACGAGGTTGTGGTGGCAATGCACTTCAATGCCACTGCCGGTGACCTATCGAAAGTCCCTCACTACCACCCGACCTTGAGCGAAATTTGGACCTACCCCGCCGAGGATCTTGCGTAAAATCAACGCTTCTTTAGATACCCGTGCTTTTATGAAACGTCGAAACTTCCTTCATAGCTCATGGTTAGCGCTGGGCGCGGCTTTTTCACAACAAGGGCTCCGTGGAGATGTGGCACCCCTCCTTGGGCAAGGAGATTTCCGGTACCGGGTCGTTCCGGGTTGGGGAGTGCTTGATGCCAAAACACCCGTGAAAAACTGCCACGGCATTGTAACGGATGGGCAGGGAAACATCATTCTGCTCACCGACCACGTCTCCAACAATATCCTCATTTACGACAAGACGGGACGACTCCTCCACAAATGGGGCACGTCCTTCCCCGGAGCTCATGGGTTGTCTTTGGTGAGAGAGGGCGAGAGGGAGGTGCTCTTTATCACCGACTTGCAGCGGCATAAAGTATTCAAAACCAGTCTCGAAGGCGCTTTGTTCCAGGAGTGGGAATGGCCCGCTGACTCCGGGAGGTATCAGCGTGAAGACGAGTATAAACCCTCCTGGACACTACATCTCAACAACGGCGATTTTTTCGTGCTTGATGGTTATGGGAGGGATTTTATCACCCGTTATGACGCGAATGGTAAGTTTGTAAAAACCTTCGGTGGCGCCGAAGGTGGCATCGTCCACTGGGGGCCACATGGGGGGATGACGGATGTGCGCGATCCCGTGAAGCCGTCTCTCTTGATTGCAATGAGCGATCAGCAGCACCTTCTACGACTCTCGCTGGAGGGAGAGACACAAGGAAAGACAGAAATGCCCGGAGGAAATCCGCGTCAAATTCGCTCTCACAAAAACCACTTTTTTGTCGCTCACCTGGCGGACAACTGGCCTGCAGATAAGAACTCACGCGGATTTATTTCCGTCTTGGATTCAGAATTAAAAGTGGTTTCCAATATCGGAGGCGCCGCCCCGGTGTACGGAGTTGATGGAAAGCTTCAACGCATGAGCAGCCTCGGAAAAGTCTTCGTTCATCCGCATGATATTACCGTGGACGCGGTGGGCAGTATTTACGTGGCGCAGTTTGCCTCGGGAAATACTTATCCCATCAAACTCGAGCGCGTTTAAAAGCGTTTCCGGATTCAAACCGATTATTTTGACGGGCTCGCGGCGTATTGTAAAAACAACGCGACTGGGGACCCGCAGGGTTGCGCCGGGGCTTCCGATTGAAGTTCGCGCCAGTGTTTGTGGTTTGTGTGAATAAGCCCATGGTGGTAGACAGATGCCGATGTCGCTTTCCGTATCCTTATCTCCGAATGGCCCCCAGTTTTCGCGCATAGCATTTGGTACGTGGCGGATTCTTGATGATCCCGAAACCAGAAACGCAAGCGGCTTGATTGAGCGTTTACATGCGTGTTTGGCTGCTGGAATCACCACGGTGGATACCGCAGAAATATACGGTGCCTACCGCGTTGAGGAAGCGCTTGGAAGCGCCTTTGCTCTCGAACCGGGACTGCGTGCAAAACTGCAGGTTGTCAGCAAGTGTGGGATCTATGTTCCCTGCAATTTTCATCCCGATCGAAAGACTGCTTTTTATAACGCAACCGCTGAGCGAATTGTAAAGAGTGCAGAGAAGTCCTTGCGGTTCCTTGGTACCGATTATCTTGATCTTTTGCTGGTGCACAGGCCCGACTGGTTGTCATCGATTGATGAAACTGCGGAGGGTTTAAATCGGTTGCTCAAGGCGGGGAAAATACGCAGCGCAGGCGTTTCGAATTACAGCGTATCGCAGTTTGAGGCGTTGAATTCACGCATGGCCCAACCGTTGGTGACCAACCAGATTGAGTTTAGCCTGTTGCACATGAACCCGCTTTACGACGGGGTCTTTGACCATGCGCAGCAGCATCGGTATCGTCCCATGGCGTGGAGTCCCCTTGCCAGAGCACGTTTGTTGGACGCTGCCCATGAACCTAGCCGCCGCATTCATGAGGTTTGTGCCGGACTTTCTTCAAAGTACGGCAATGCAACAATAGACCAACTGGCGTATGCGTGGCTTCTAAACCACCCCGCACAACCCGTGGCGATTATAGGCACTCACAAGCTCGAGAGAATACGGTACGCCGCACAAGCCGCAGCGATCCAACTTGAGCGGGAAGACTGGTACGCATTGTGGTCTGCCGCTCAAGGCCGGCAGATCCCCTGATTTTCTCCGGAGGCTAAATTTCAGGGTTGGCTTTTGAGTTGCACTGACGGGCTCTTTACCGGCCAGCAAGGCGGTTTCAACGCGGCTTCCGGTTGAAATAAAGTTGCCAGAGAAACATGGCGACGATCCAAAGAAAAATGACCACGACGATCGGAAGCCTTTGCCTGGGTTTTTCACTCGGTCCCTTTTGTGCAGGGGCCTCGATAATCATAAACTCCGTACCAGCTACAAGAATTGGCTGGCTTAGGCCTGCTGCGGATGGCGTTCGGGAAGGTTTGGTTTCTTGCGCCAAGGCTTCACAGGATGGAGTGAAAAGAACGCACGCGGCGAAAATGAACGCAAGGCAACGATACATGGTTTATGTCACGTGTCTGAGAGCTTCGATGGGATTCATCATCGCAGCCCGCTTTGCCGGGTAAAGACCGAACACGATTCCGATGCCCACCGAGATGCCGAATGCGAGTGGAAGTGACCAGGGGACGATGATGGGAACCATGGTTCTGACCACCTCTGGCAATGCTGCCATGGCGGCGGGAAAACTGTGGTTCATGAGTTTCATCGCGACTGCAAAAACTGGCGAACAGGCCAGGCCTCCAATCGCTCCGGTAATGCCGCCGCCAATGGAAAGGACGACCGTTTCAACTAGAAATTGTCGCGTGATATCGATGCGGCGCGCTCCGATGGCTCGGCGGATGCCGATTTCCCGAGTCCGCTCCGTCACCGTTGCAAGCATGATATTCATGATCCCGATTCCCCCCACTACGAGCGAAATCGCGGCGACAAGACCCATCATCGCGATGAACATGAGGCGGGTGTTGCGCGCTTGTTCCAGCAGTTCAAGCGGTACGGCAATCGTGTAGTCGTCAGCTTGATGTGAACGCGCAAGAGTGCGACGCACGATCTCAGCGGTCTCAATAACTTGAGAGGAATCTGTCAGTGAAAGAGTCACTTGCGTCGCGATGGGGACACCGCTCTCGGTGCGCGAGTATATGTCGGAAAGTCTCGCCCAAAGCGTTGTGATGGGGATGTGGACGTCCCGTGAAAATTCCTGCTTAGCCCGCGCTCCCGGAATCTCGGAGATGCCGCCCTTTCGTTTAAGCACACCCACAACAGTATAGAAATCATAGCCAATATGAATGGCTCGTCCGATGGGATCCTCATACCCCAGAAGCGCTGTCGCCACTTCCGGAGCCAGCACGCAAACCTTGTTTCCCTGAAGTACATCGGTCGCGGTGATAAAATGGCCGCGCTCCACCTCCATTTTGTAGAGACCTAAATAGTCGGGGGTCGACCCAAGCAGCCGGCCGAAAAATTGGCGGGTGCCGTAGCTGAAGAGTTTCTTGGGTTGCTCCCTGATGGGAATGGCTTTCTCAACACAAGGCACTGTCTTTGCGATGTTTTCGTAATCGTTCAACGTGATGCCATACGGGCGAAACTTTCCGCTCGTCTGTTGCGGTGGAGGCGCAACGGTCGTCAGAATGATATTATTGGCACCGAGTTCGGCGATTTGCTGCTGTGCCTTGGCACTGATGCCCTCGCCAATCGCCAGAAGCCAGATCACGCTTGCCACGCCGATAAAGATCCCAAGGATCGTGAGCAACGAGCGCAGCGGATGCAGCAACAGGTTTTTAACTCCAAGACGGGCGGTGCGTAAAATGAGGCTGATCGCCCCCGCTGTGCCTGGAGGATGTTCGAGAATGCTCGGCGTTTCTTTGTGATGTGTTGTATCGTCTACAGGGCGCAGCCGCGTGTCGGATTGAATGATTCCATCTCGAAGGCGAACAATACGGCGTGCGTGCGCGGCAACCTCCTCTTCGTGGGTGACGAGGATGATCGTTTTTCCATCGTTGTTTAAGTTGTTGAGGAGGTCGAGAATCTCGGCCGAAGTCACCGTATCGAGGTTTCCCGTGGGCTCATCGGCGAGAATATACCGGGGTTGGTTGACTAGTCCGCGCGCGATGCCCGCGCGTTGCTGCTGGCCGCCGGAAAGTTGCGGAGGCCGGTGGGTGAGGCGGTCGGCAAGGCCCACAAGGCGAGCGAGTTCAAGACAACGCTCGCGTCCCTCCTGCGTAATGGGGCCCTGATAGGAGAGGGGAGACTCGATATTCTCCAGAACAGTCAGTTGCGGAATCAGGTTGTAGGACTGGAATACGAACCCAATCCTGGAGGCGCGGATGCTCGCCAATTGATCGTCATTGAGTTTCGCAACGTCGTCATTTCCGAGCAAAAATTCGCCGGAAGTGGGTTGGTCAAGGCACCCGAGCAGGTTCAGAAGAGTGCTTTTCCCCGAGCCAGAGGGCCCCATGACAGCGATGTAATCCCCTTCGGGAACAACGAGATCAATTCCTTTGAGAACAGACAAGGGTTCCCCTGCAAGGTCATAGTCTTTTCTCAGATGCACCAACCGAATGGCTGGAGTCATGGACGTCTCTTTTTGGGAAGGCACCGCTTAAGGCGTTCTCGAGTTTTCAGCCACCTTCACCGGCTTGCCAGGCGCCGAGCGTGAGGGGTCCTCCTTTGCCGCGACATCCGGAAGCAAGACCTTGTTTTCATAACTTTGAGGTGCCAAAACCACCTGCTCTCCGTCTTCAAGGCCCTCGGAGATAACAACGTACTGCTCGTTCGCAGAACCAACACGCACCTCTTTGGCGACGAGTTCGCCTCCGGAATCAACGATGCAGAAAAACCGTTTGCCGCGCTCCAGTACCGCCTGCACGGGCACTTGAAGCACATTTTCTTTCCGCTCCACTTCAATGGCAACCTGTGCAGTCATGCCAGAGCGGACTCCTTGCGGAGGTTCGTCGATGGTCACTTCGGCACCGTATTCTTTGACCGAACTGTAGGGCGTTATTGCTGGCAGCGGGTACTCGCTCACGGAACGCACAGCCCCCGTCAGGACGGTATTTGGGAAGGCATCGAGCCGGATTTTGCTTTGCATTCCAACGCGCACTTTGTCGATGCGTGATTCGTTGATGCGGGCTGTGACCTGCATCCGCTTGGGGTCCGGAAGCCGTATGATGACCTGACGTTCGCGCACCGGTTTTCCTTCGGCAATGAGTGGGTCGCCTGTGGGTAGATTGGCGTAAACAACCTGTCCGGAGGTGGGGGCGTTGATCAAACACTTCGCGAGTTGATCCTCGAGACTCTTGAGTCGGTCCTCGTCAAGTTTGTGACTGTTCTCGCGTGCACGCAGGCGCGCTTCTGCTGTCTCCACATTGGCTTTGAGTCGATTGGTGGTTTTGGTTTTTGTATACCGGTGAAGTACCGCCAATTTTGTGGAGGCATTGTCCAGTTCCTTCCGGGCTTTTTCCACCGCAAACCGATCCGCTTCAAGCTGTACGTCAGTCACATAGCCGCGCTCCGCCAGTTTTAAGCTGTAGCGCAGGTATTCCTCGGCGCGGCGCATGTTTTCTTGAGAGACAAATCTGTCGCCCTCCAAAACGCCGAGGTCTTGAAGAAATGTGCCTCTCTCGTACTCCTCCAACGCCAATTTTGCGGCTTCAAAATCCGTGCGTGCCTCAACCTCGAGCGCCCGGCTTGAGTTGCAAGCGATCTGCTGTTGAACGACATCCGCCTGAATACCCGAATCGTCCAGCTTTACCAGAAAGTCCCCTCCCTTGACGTAGGTGCCTTCGGGGACAATCTGGATGATCGGCGTTCCTGTTAATACCTTCGATTGCACCTGGCATCGAATTTCGACGTTGCTGGAGCTCCCAACTTCCCCCCGTTCAAGAACCTCTTGCAAAAACTGAGAGCTTGCCGCCGCAATGGTGAGAGGACCTGACGGGAGCGTCGATTTATTTGAAACGGATGCTTTCTTTGGACGCAGGCTGTAAGCGCCAGCGCACACTGCAATCAATGCGAGGGCTCCGATCCATTTTTGGAAGCGAGGTTTGGACGCGGACATCATCGTACGTTTGGAGGGGCCTGACGAAAACTCAGGCGCTGGGTTGAGGAGAGGACGTTGCCGTTGGCGCCTGACTTGGGAGTCACAAAGGCCATTGTCCGCCACTGGGGCGCGCGCGCGGTGAGACTCTGTATGGTGACGGCGCCGGGGTCCATCCACAGGCCATTCTCGTCGGTTTGCATGGTGCCGGACTCAAAGTCGAGAACGAGTCTGAGGACGTCGTATCCGACGCGCATGGAAAGAAAATTGTTCTGAGCTTCCAGCAGGTCGCTGAGTGCGGTTACAAGGTCGCGCGCCGTTGTAGCTCCAATTTGTGCCACAACTCCGGGCCGCGGTGGTTCTTCGAGGCGCAGGCGCGCGAGATCAACCTGCGAGATAGCAACCTGCATGGCAGAGCGCCGGAGCTCGAAGTTTAATTGGCAGAGCTCAATGATCCGAAGGGTATTGCGAAGGCTTTGATCGATTCTGTCTTCAAACAGCATGTACTCTCGTCTGGCCTGCTGGTATTCAATCAGCGCCTGGCGGTAATTGTTCCGCTCAGCGAGCCTCGAGAGCGGCGTGTCAAATTTGAGGCCAGCGCGCAGAATGCCGGTGCGGCCATCAAATCGCGCTGCATTATTGTTCAGGGTGCCGACTCCGGCTGAGGCGCTAAAATCAAGGCCGCTTTGCAGTGCATCAGCGTAATATCCAATCTTGCGCCAGGAATCCACAAGGCGCGCCCGGGCATTCATCCAGTCCAGACGGTTCTCTTTGGCGATCGAAAGCGCTTGCTGTTCACTGAGTTTGACAGGAGGCAGTGTTGCTGTTTCCAGCCTTACAGCTGTTTGGTTCAGTGAAACCGCCAGAAGCAGGCCGGACATGTCAGCCGAGATATCCACGATCTCAGTGCGCGCTGCCTCATATTCGTTGGCTTCCGCGAAAGCAGGAAATGCTTCAAGCCGTTCTGTTAGCTTTTTAAATTCCTCTTCGTTTTGGAAGCACCTTCGAGTCGCTGTAGTTTTTCTCACTTCAAGATCCGCTGGACTTAGCGCCGATGCCTCAACGCCAAGGTCCATGGCGCTGACGCTCTGAGAAAGTTCTTCAAGCTGCCTTTTGCGGGTGGGTAGTTCTTTTTCTAAAAGCACTCCGTCCGCCCTTGCTCCCGACAATATATGGCCAAGAGAGGGCGCAAACTTTAAAAGAGCCTCGCGAGTCGCCAGAAGGTCCTTGGTCTCCTTGGTTTGATTCCTATCACGCAGTCGATTTTGAACGACGGTTAAGCGACGGTCCAAGGCGGTGATTTCCGGATTCGCAATGCTAAATTTATCCAAAAGAGGGTCTGCCACCTTCACGGTGAGATCGGGCGGAAGCCCGAGGTCGACCTTGAACGCATCAACACGCGCTTGATAGCCGGCTTTTGCTGAGAGTAAATCGCTCTGACCGTTGAACAGGGCAAGGCGTGCCTGATCAACCTGCAAACGACTGCTGATTCTACCGGCATCAAAGGCGGCAGAGAGTTGGTCCATGCTTTCGCGCAAGCGGGCCAAATTAGCTTCCTGGTTTTTGATGCGCTGGGTTTCCTCGAGCAGCCCCATATAGCCGCCCGCGGCTGGTGCTCCGGTGCGTGATGCGGGCGAGCCCGCTACAATGCCGAGTCCCGACGCGCCCACTGCACCTGAGCGCGCCGGCCCTTCTCCTGAATTCCGGCCTGCTGCAATCCGAACATAGTATCCAAGCTGGAATTGCTGCATCTGACGGACGTTGGCCAGCAGCGTGCGCTCAGCCTGCGTAAGTTGTTCGAGCGCTCTATCTTTGCCTCCAAGTCTCAAGAGCGGTTGCACCAAACTGAAGTTCAAAAGCGTTCCTGCGGAGTCTGTGATTTGATGGGCTTTAAAGTCCCAGACGAAGGAATTCGCGAAGCTCACCAGCAAATCAGCCCCAGTCGATGTCATCCACCGCACGCTGCCATCCGTCAGAATATTGAGGCGATGTTGTGGCTTGGCATCGGCGGACACCCCGCCAGCGTATTTTGCATCCGCCTCCGCTTTCGCGGTTTCGCCAAGAGCGAACTTCGGAGACAGTTGGTAGCGTTCGAAGGTGACATCCAGCGCACAAAGGTACAAATCTTCGCGTTCCTTTTGAAAATCTCGAGAGTTCCGAATTCCCAAATTGATCGCAGATGCGAGGTCCAATTTTACACTTCCATCCTTGTCCTTGGGAAGCATCTCGCGCCAAGCCTCTGATTGTATGGCAGCGGGCTCGCCCCTCTGATTCCAACTGGCCGCCCCTTTGCGTCCGTCTACCTTTAACATCAAGGAATGGGCAACAGGATCATCTGGGGGCATCGGAGGCTGATCCGAGTCAAAGGGATCATAAAAGCGAGAATCCGGAACCGGTTCAATCCTCCCTCCTTCGCGCAACTCGATCTGCTCGGGAAGCATTGCCGCTTTTGCAGAAATGGCCGCATACGCCTCCCTGTCCGCTTTCTGGTGGTACAAGGCACGAGAGCAGCCCCAACAGGCCGCGAAAATGCTCGCGGCGCCGAGAAAGAGGGGCACGTTCCTTGGGGAGAACTTCACCGAAAGCCTACCCTCGGCAGGCAAAAACCTTAGAAACTTGTTTGACGCAATACCCCCTTCTGAAGGGGGCCTGGGACGGTTTTACCCCGCAAGCAGATACGGCGATATTTGTTTTGCGCACCCGCAGGCTGTCACGCGGTTTTTCCGCAGCAACTTTTGAATTTCCGACCGCTTCCGCATGGACAAGGATCGTTCCTGCCCACTTGGGTTGGCGAAGGCGCTGGATGGGATCTGGCGGCCAGAATGGCGTCCAAAGAAGGTTCTGACTGCTGAAGTCTCGGGACTTCCCGCGTTTCGGTGATGCCCCCAGACTCGTCCGGCGCTTGCAGAAACTGGGGAAGATTCGCAAGGAACTGCTCAAAGGCCATTAAGTTGGAGGCCGAGCGGAAAAGATTATGCAAGATCTCCGAGTTGATGTTCGCCATCAGAACCTCGAACATGTCGTAAGCCTCGGTCTTGAATTCCACAAGCGGGTCCTTTTGCCCGTAAGCCCTGAGATAGACACCTTCGCGCAGTGCGTCCATCCCGTACAAATGTTCCTGCCAGAGACGGTCGATGGCATTGAGAAGAACCATGCGTTCCGTATTTTTGAGGGCTTCCGGCTCTTCATGCGCCGACTTGAGCGCGTAGGCGGCGCGCAATTTTTCCGCGAGGAAATCGGAAACTTCCCCAGCTGTCCCTTCCTGAAATGGACCTTCTTCCATTGTCAGCGCCAGAGGACAGGTCACATTGATCCAGTGCAAGAGTGCCTCGGGTTCGCGCGGACCGTCGGGAGGGAGAAACTCGAGGACCTTTGCTGGGATTGTTTCTTCAATGACTTCCTCCAACATCTGATGCGGGTCTTCGGTGTTGATCGCATCATTGCGCCAACCGTAGATGACCTCGCGCTGCTTGTTCATCACATCGTCAAATTCGAGGGATCGCTTCCGCTGCAGGTAATTGCGTTGTTCGACCCGTTTTTGCGCCGTCTCCACGGATTTGTTGAGCCACGGGTGTTCTAGGGACTCGCCCTCTTGCAACCCGAATCGCTCCATCATTCGTGTCATACGATCCGCAGCGCCGAAGTTGCGCATGAGGTCGTCCTCGAAGGAAACAAAGAATCTCGAAAGCCCCGGATCTCCCTGTCTGGCACAACGGCCGCGCAGCTGGCGGTCAATACGGCGTGATTCATGACGTTCAGTTCCAATTACATACAGGCCGCCCAGCTCACGGACTCCGTCTGCGAGTTTGATGTCCGTACCACGGCCGGCCATGTTTGTGGAAATCGTCACAGCGCCTTTTTGACCAGCTCGAGAAACAATTTCGGCTTCCTGCTGATGGTATTTTGCATTGAGGACGGCGTGCGGAATCTTTTCGCGCTTGAGCATGCGGGAGAGCACCTCGCTTTGCTCCACGCTGACCGTTCCAACAAGAACAGGCTGCCCCTTGGTGTGGGCATCGCGGATTTCGTTGATAACGGCGGCAAATTTCTCGCGTCGTGTTTTATAAATCAGGTCGTTGAGATCCTTGCGGATGCACGGTCTGTTTGTGGGAGCCACCGCCACATCGAGCTTGTAAACATCGTGGAATTCGTTCGCTTCCGTTTCAGCGGTGCCTGTCATCCCTGCGAGTTTCTTATACAGGCGGAAGTAGTTCTGGATCGTAATGGTTGCGAGCGTCTGGGTCTCCCGGTCAATCGTCACACCTTCTTTCGCTTCAACGGCGCCGTGCAACCCATCACTCCAACGGCGACCGGGCATCTTTCGGCCAGTAAACTCGTCAACGATGATGACCTTTCCTTCTTCCACGACGTAGTTCACGTCCTTTTCGTAAATGCAATAGGCCCGGAGTAGTTGCGTGATGTTGTGAATCCTTTCGGACTGATGATCCATGTGCGCCTGGCGATTGGACTTCTGCTCGGCCTTTTCCGCCGGCGTAAGAGACGTGTTTTGATCGATCTCGGCGAACTGCGTCATCAGGTCGGGGAGCACGAAGGCGTCGGGATCCCCAGGGCTCATGAAGTTCCGGCCCATGTCGGTGAGATCGGTTTCGTGCGCGCGCTCGTCAATCGTGAAAAACAGTTCTTCCTTAACGGCAAAGAGTTCTTCCTTGTGTGTATCGGTTGCGAAATACAGTTCCGCCTTGTCGAGTGCCCTGCGCTTCTCCGCGTCCTCCATAGAGCGCATGAGGCCCTTGTTTCGAGGTTGACCAAGTTTAATTTTGAAAAGCAGCCTGCCGTATTCTTCCTGCTTGCTGGCCTTCCATAGTTCGTCCGCTTCACTTGCCAGCCTGTTACAGAGCATCGCCTGTTTCCGGACCAGATCGTCGACCATCGGCTTATATTTGTCGAATTGGTGCGTCGAAACCGTCGCTGGTCCTGAGATGATGAGCGGTGTGCGGGCTTCATCAATGAGGATAGAATCAACCTCGTCAACGATTGCGAACGCGTGTCCCCGCTGCACCTGTTGCTCCTTCGAAGAGGCCATCCCGTTGTCGCGCAGGTAATCAAAGCCAAACTCCGAGTTCATCCCGTAAGTGATGTCGCAGTAGTACTGTTCCCGGCGGTAGTCCGAGGACTGGTCGTGCTGGATGATCCCAGTGCTCAGCCCGAGGAAGCCATAAATCTGGCGCATCCATTCCGCATCGCGCCGCGCAAGGTAGTCGTTGGTTGTCACCAAATGCGAACCGAGTCCGCTGAGGCCATTGAGAAAGAGGGGCAGCGTTGCTACGAGTGTTTTACCTTCTCCCGTGGCCATTTCCACGATCATTCCACGGTGAAGGCAAATGCCCCCGATCAACTGCACGTCAAAATGAACCATCTCCCAGCGGACCTCGTGGTCGCATGCGATGAACGTGTGTTTACGCTCTGTGAGGCGCCTGGCGGCGTTTTTGACCGCGGCAAAAGCCTCGGGGAGCAACTCATCAAGCATGCGCTGCCGGTCCGCTGGCTGCGATTCTTCCCGCAGCTTGGTTTTCCAACCGTCCACCATGGAGCGGAGTTCTTCATCACTGAGGCGTTGAAACTCCAACTCCAACTGATTGATGCGATCCACTGTTGGCCGCAATGTCTTGAGCATGCGGGTGTTTTTGGAGCCGATCACCTTCTTTAGAAGCCACTGGATCATGAGAAAAAGCGGCGCTTATGGCGCCTGTTAAGTTGAATGTTAAAATGAAAGGCCTACTTGCTGCCTGGTTTGATTGCTAGGGTGCCAGCGAGGTCTGGAGGGAGATTGTCTGCGGCAAAAGTCTCAACGTTGAGTTGCGTCAGACTGATGAACGGGCATCCAAACTCGGGCAACTGCCCGCCGCTGCGATCTACAATGGCGGCGACCGCCACAACCTCCCCGCCATGTTGTCGCACGATGTCGATGGTTTCCATGACGCGGCCGCCTCGCGTGACAACGTCCTCTGCTACGATAAACTTGTCCCCTTTGTGAATTTCAAAGCCCCTCCGCAAAACAAGGCGGTCATTTTCCTTCTCCGCAAAGATGTGGGGCAAGCCAAGGTGCCGTGCGACTTCGTGCCCCACAATGACGCCTCCCAAAGCGGGCGAAATCACGCGGTTGGCGCCGGTTGCGCGGGCTTTATCGGCGAGGCGTCCGCACACATCGGAAGCAAGCGATGTGTTTTGCAGCAGAAGGGCGCACTGGAAAAACTGGCGGCTGTGAAGTCCAGAGCGCAGAAGAAAGTGTCCTTCGAGCAGCGCTCCAGCCTTGCGGAAAAGATCTAGGATGTCGGACATGGCGGTTTAGAAACTAGGAAACTGCGATGACTTCTATTTCTACCTCAGCCCCGCGCGGCAGGGCAACGACCTGAACGGTAGAACGAGCGGGAAAGGGGGCGTTGAAATAAGTGGCATAGATGGCGTTCATGTCTCCGAAGTGGGCGAGGTCCGTCATGAAAACAGTGGCCTTCACAACGTGGGAGAAATTCATTCCATTGGCGCTGAGGACGCCTCTGATATTTTCAAGAACGCGCGTTGTTTGCTCCGCGACGCCCCCGGCAACCAGCTCTCCTGAGGCTGGGTCTAGGGGAATCTGTCCCGCGCAATACAGCGTATTGCCGGCAGCGATGGCTTGGGAATACGGACCGACGGCTGCTGGGGCTTCAGATGAGGCGATCACTTTTCGCATAGGAGTCGGACAACGTAGCAAGCTGGGCTCCAGTGTAAAGGCTGGTGCGCTTCATGGATGGTGATGGGCGAAGGGGGGGGTGTTCAAAAAATGGACAGTCATTGGGTTTTTGGTGCCGCTGTTCGGGCTGGTCGCGAATATTCATGTGCATTCATTCTTCAAAATAGTTGGCCCGGGGCTGCGACTCTGTTTCCATCCGGCCTGACGTATGAAAATTGTGCTCGCTTACTCTGGGGGGCTTGACACCTCGGTGCTCCTCGCTTGGTTGAAAGAAACGTATCAGGCCGAAATTATCGCCTTCTGTGCTGATGTTGGTCAGGAGGAGGAACTTCATGGCTTGGAGGAAAAGGCTGCCCGCACAGGTGCATCCAAAATCTTCATCGACAACCTCTGCGAAGAGTTCGCAAGGGATTTCATTTTTCCGATGATCCAAGCCAATGCCATTTATGAGGGCCAGTATTTTCTGGGTACTTCCATTGCACGGCCCCTCATCGCCAAGCGGATGGTTGAGATCGCAAAAGCAGAAGGCGCGGATGCCGTGGGGCATGGTGCCACGGGCAAGGGGAATGATCAGGTTCGCTTTGAGTTAACGGCCGCTGCTCTGGCCCCGGAGCTCGAGGTCATCGCTCCGTGGAGGCAGGATCGCTTTCGTGAACAATTCCCCGGGCGCGCCGAAATGATTGCGTATTGCGAGGCGCGAGGCATTCCGGTGCAGGCAACGGCCAAAAAGCCGTATTCCATGGATCGCAACCTCCTTCATATCTCATTCGAAGCAGGAATTTTAGAGGACCCCTGGTATGATGCCTCCGCTCCAGAGGCCGCGGGAATGTATGTCTTGTCCGTCTCACCGGAGCAGGCGCCCGATCGGGCGGAGTACGTGCATCTCACCTTCGAAAAAGGAATTTGTACGGCTGTCGGACATGAAAGTCTGGGCGATATTTTGGCGCAGCTGGGTTATTCAGGGCCACAGAAGCTGGATGCTGAAGGCAACGTGGTGTTAACTCCCTACTGGGTGATGAAAGTCCTCAATCGGTTGGGCGGTAGGAATGGCATTGGCCGCGTGGACATGGTTGAAAACCGGTTTGTAGGAATGAAATCGCGCGGAGTATACGAAACGCCCGGTGGAGCCATCCTGCACTTCGGCCACCGGCAGATTGAATCGCTCACGATGGACCGTGAAGTGATGCACTTGCGAGACGGGCTGATACCAAAGTATGCGTCGCTTGTGTACAACGGGTTTTGGTTCAGTCCGGAACGCGATGCCCTGCAGGCTTTAATTACCGAAAGCCAGCGTCATGTCAGCGGCGTCGTACGCCTCAAGCTATACAAGGGTAACGTGATGGCTGCGGGACGGAAATCTCCAGTGAGCCTCTACAATCCGCACATCGCAACCATGGAGGCCGACCCAACGAAAGCCTACAATCAGAACGATGCTTCGGGATTTATTTCCCTAAACGCCTTGAGGTTAAAAGTCGCGGCGCGGGTGCATGGAGTGTAGTCCGTGAAAGCGGCTGCATCACTGGCGTGTGGAAATATGCAGGGAGGTGAGCGCGGCATTCAGATAATGTCGCGCGTCTTTTCCCTCTGTTTTCAGGATGGACTTTGGGTTCGAACCGCAGCTTTCCGCTCCTCCGCGGAGGATTGAATGCCGCTGATTTCGCGAACGAGTTGTTGCTCGATTTGATGGGCTCCTTGAACATCTGCGCCCGCAAGGGCTTTGGTGATTTGTTCCCGCAGAAAAAGTTCCTTTTCAGCGATTTTGGCGCGGGATAAAGATTCAATCTCAGCTATTTGCGCCTTTTGGGAGGCTGTGAGGTTGGAGCTCGGAGATTGTTTTTCCAAGCGGGCCATGGCGAGTTCGTATGCGCTTTTCATAGGGAAGTTCGTGAAAAATTAAGCCTTCTGAGTCAATGTTGCACTGATGATCCGATTACTCAGCACAGATTTTGACGGTACACTAGTCGATCACTTCGCTACCCCGCCAGTGGATCAGCAGCTTTTTTTGGCTTTGGCAGAACTCCGCTCCCGAGGCGTTTACTGGGCCATCAATACGGGGCGTGACCTGCATTTTGTAGATGATGGTCTCAGGGAGTTTCATTTTCCCATTGAGCCGGATTTTGTATTAACGGCGGAACGCGAGGTTTTCCAACGAGATACGGCTGGTCAATGGGTGGATTTTGGAGACTGGAACCGGCGGTGTTATTCTGACCATGACGCCTTGTTTGAGGCCGCATCCGGTTTTTTGGAGGACATCCGGCGTTTTTTGGACGAAACAAAAAGTGAATGCGAGCCGATCTGGGAGGGTTCGCGCATGGTGGGGCTTGCCGCCAAATCAGAGGATGAGATGGATCGCATCTGCCTTTTCCTCGAGAAGGAACGCATGAAGGTTCCCGGATTTGCCTACATGAGAAATACCATTTGGGTGCGGTTTTGTCATGAGGCGTACAGTAAAGGGACGGCTTTGGGCGAGTTGGCGAGACTTCTTGATATTTCACGAGATGAGATATTTGCGGCGGGTGACCATTATAATGATCTGCCTATGTTGGATGGCATACACGCGCGGTGGGTGATGTGCCCGGATAATGCGGTCGAGTCCGTGAAAAAAACGGTGAATGCAGCCGGCGGTTATATTGCAAGGGCGCGGTGCAGTAGCGGGGTTGTCGAGGCGCTGTCTCACTTTGGAGCGCTTGGTTGAAAATGAACGAACCAAGCCCTGCTGCGTCGCGTATTCGCGTGGTTCGCGGCGCGTTTCGTCCTAGAGGTGTCCGGTGGAGTCCGTTTGTGGTGGAGAAAACCGGATCTACCAACCGCTTATGGCGAGGTTCAAACGGCTCGGGCGAATGGCTCTTAAAATGGTACCGCTATCCTAAAGCTGGGGTCCATCCCGAGGCAGAGATTTCGCAGTTCTTGCAAGAACATAACTTTGAGGGTGTTGCCGGGTTTGGTGGGCGCTTGGATTTAAATGGCAGTCAGGGCTGGATGACCATCGCGTTCGTGCAGCGTTGGTTGGAAGGCCGTTCCGTCTGGGAGAAGGCGGTGGAGGCGATGCGCTCCGGTGGCACGGGACACATTTTTGCGAGAGACTTGGGGCGGTCTGTGGGGCGGTTGCACCGTGCGCTGGGTTCCGGCGCAAGAGGCACGTCCTTTGGTGTAGACCCGTGGAGCGCTGAAGCACGGGAGGCCTGGACTCAACGTATTTCTGAAAGTCTGATGCGCTTAAGAGGTGTCTGCAGCAGTGCTTGTCCGGCAGGAATGTCTGAAGGCGCGTGGGCGGATGCAAAGCGCCTTTGCCTGGCTGCAATACAGCAAACAGAGCAGCGGATCTGCGAGCTTTCGACATTGAAGGTTGCAGGCGATGTGATTCGTATTCACGGCGATCTGCATCTGGGGCAGATCCTCGAGGTGTCCAGTGCTACACTCAAAGAACGCTATGTCGTGGTGGATTTTGAGGGAGAACCGATGCGTTCCATCGAAGAACGCAGAGCCAAGGATTCACCACTACGCGACGTCGCCGGGATGTTCCGCTCTTTCGCCTATGCGGCTGCGGTAGCAGGTGTATCTCCACAGGTCGCGGAAGTCTGGAATACTGAATTTTTGGAGGGCTGGAACGAGTACATGCCTTTGCCGATGGGCGATTGGACGGGCTTCGTTGCTGGATTGGTATTGGAAAAAGCCCTCTATGAGGCTGAATATGAGGTGCGCCACCGTCCGGATTGGCTTTGGATTCCGCTGCGTGCGCTCTCGAATGCATTGTAATTTCTGAAAACCTTGCAGCCGACGGGCCCCTTGCGGTTTCTTCTTTGTGTGAGCTTGTACCGTCGAATTATCCGTCCCCTGTTTTTTTCCAGCGATCCGGAAACAGTGCATCATTTTGCAATGGGATGCCTTGAATCAGCTGGGCCGCTGCTGAGGTTTTTCGCGGGGACTGCCGATCCCCGATTGGCCAAAACTGTTTTTGGCGTGCGCTTTCCGTCACCAGTTGGATTGGCTGCCGGGTTTGATAAAAATGCGATCGCCTTAGCCGCATGGGAGGCGCTGGGATTTGGATTTGCGGAGATTGGAACAGTGACGGCAAGGAGCCAACCAGGGAATCCCAAACCTCGTTTGTTTCGGCTGCCCGAGCTTGAGGGGGTCATTAACCGGCTTGGGTTCAACAATGAAGGCGCAGAGGCGGTGGCCGCCCGACTTCGTGCGTTGAGGCAAAGCGGGGGATGGCCGCGGATCCCGGTCGGGGTGAACCTTGGAAAATCTAAGGTGACCCCGTTGGAGAAGGCTCCAGACGATTACGTCGAATCTTTTCAGCGCTTGAGGCCATTCGGAGACTACTTTGTTTTGAATGTTTCCTCACCGAATACTCCCGGGTTGCGGAAACTTCAGGACAAGGCGTCTTTGGAGGAGCTTTTGTCTGCGGTGCAGGCCGTCAATACGACGCGATTGCCTCTTCTGCTCAAGATTGCGCCTGATTTGGAGTGGGGGGCCATCGAGGAAATTTTAGCGCTTGTTGAGGCGCATGAATTGGCGGGCTTGATCGCGACCAATACAACGATTGATCATTCTCAAGTGCCCATGGACAAGCGCCAGCAGGGCGGATTGAGCGGACAACCTCTTAAAAAGAGGGCGCTGGAAGTACTGCGGTTTATCACGGCACGCACCACTCTACCGGTCATAGGAGTTGGAGGCATTGCAGGAGCGGCTGATGCGAAGGAGAGGTTTGATGCAGGGGCGGCGCTTGTGCAAATTTACACTGGCTTGATTTACGAAGGGCCGGGAATGGTCCGCTGTATATTGAAGTCCCTCGTGCGAGAGAAGCAGTAGCGGTAGTCCTTTAATTGGTCCTCGATGGTTCGACCCACACTTTTTTCTTTTCAAAGTCGATGGTGATTCGACTCTGTTTGAATGGCAACCACCCGAGCAACATGTCTGGTGAGCCCGCACCTATATCGAATTCTAGGGGAGTGATCCGTACAGAGCCAAGGGAAGCTTCCCGAAGGACACCCACATACTCCTGCTCAACCCCGCCCACGCCCATCGCCCGCCTTTTCCGAAGATGTGACGAAGTTAAGGCGCTTTTTGGAAGGGCGTCCATTGCGGCCTTTGAGAGCCGTAACCCGGAACCGCAGCCAGTGTCCAGAAAAGCAGTAAGCTCCTGACTGCCAATTTTTATCTTCACCCACATTCTGCCGTCCTGAATGGTGAAGGGGAAGCTGGCGGCCTTTTCGGGAGGCGTGAACGAACGTTTATAGGCGAAGACGACTTCATTGCGTGGAGCGTCTATCGTCACGGAGGAAAACTGTTCAAGAAGAGGCAGTCCCAAAAGGTTTAACTGTATTTCGTCAACGGTCAGCCCTGCAAAGGTTTTACTATAGGAGTGTAAAAAAACGCCGGCGATGCCTCTGCCTAAAATTTTGCGGTTCAGGATACTTATGGAGTCGTACTCCGTGAGCAGTACATCCACGTTTCCGCCGATGCCAGTCCCTTTAAGCGAGCCTCCGCGAATCGTTGGCATTCCTATGGCGGCGGCTGAACTCGCGTCTAATAAAACAGGGAAGGCGTTGCCGGTATCGAGAATCAAGCGCGTGTCTTGGCCGTTAATCTGGCCGTCGATGCTCGGAATTCCAAGGCTATTGTCTAAAGGCACGCGTATGATTGTCGCAGGCCCAATTTTCCATAAGTAGCGTGGATGAACCTGACCGTTGTGGAAGTCCAGGGGATTGGCCGCGATGTTGTTCTTTTGTAGCAGACGAATGGTGCTTTGCGGAGCTTTACTCACGCTTTGGGCGCATCCCGTCAGAAGGCAGAATGCAACGGACAATATCGTGCGTCGGATCATTGAGTAATAGCGTTTGTTTTTCGCATTCGGCGCACGCGGATGAGGAGAATGCATCCTTGTAGTCCTAGGCCGCAAGCTGCTATCGTAGCCGCCGTATAGGCCTTCCAGTTCCACTGGAGGGGGGTTGGTTTGAATGGCAAGGCAATGCGATTTGATTGCTCGCCTGCTGTAAGCATTTGCCAGCCCGGGCATGGAACATCCGAATTTGAAAGCACCGTCCAAATAAGAGCGGTCGCTGGATTTTCGTTTGTAATTTCAACGCGAAGTGGATTGTCGCTGGGCCTCCATGTCCACGAAACTGTGTAAAGTTCTGGCGCGGGCTCCTCGTTGTTGTGCGTCAATGGAACCGGCGAGGGATGTGGGTATCCCGTGTGTAAAGTCACGGTCGGCGGACCCAAACTTGAGACGAACCACGAACGGCCATTCGGCAAATGTAGTTTCAACGTCTGCCCAATCACTTCTGCTGGGTTTGAAGCCGTTTTGAGCCAGGGAATACCTTCCAAATCCGCAGTCGCCTCAAGAGTCACCTGCGCGGACTCCTTCATTATGAGCCGCACTAAAAGAGTATCCGACGAATGTGCCCCCGCTTGGTTGGCAAGGGGGGCTGTGCAGAGAATGAGAATACCGATGCAAAAGCGCCAGAGCGCTTTCATTTTCTATTCCACCGGAGCACCCGACCGAATTGGTTCCACTCTGTTTCTAAAATATTGCCCTTCGCATCGAATGCGATGCCGTGGGGCGAAGTCACTGTGTTGTCGCGCCAGTCGGCGGGGGGGACACGAGGAGTGTTTGTTTGGCCAGGCGTATCATTGGTGCCGAGCGCTGCAACCATTTTCCCCTCCTTATCCCAGACAGAAACTCGGCCGGCGATTTCCGCGATGCAAACATAGTCTCCGTTGAAGGACGCCGAGCTCGGGTTGCGAAGCCCCGTGGCGATGACACCGATAAGTTCACCTTCGAGCGATGCGTGCATGATCCTCTTGTTTCCGCGGTCGCAGAGGAAAACACGGGCCGGCTGGAAGCGGGTGTCGATGTGAATTTTGTGGCAGTTGCTCAGTTTGAAAGGCTCGCCCGGTCCGCCAAACTGTTTTTTGAATTTGCCAGTGGCATCGAAGACGAAGACCCAGGACGTGCCGTACCCATCTACGACATAAATGTCGCCGTTGGGCGCGCAATCAGCCGTCGTAAGTTTGAGTCCGCCACGCGTGTCCGCGACACTTTGGCTGTAGGCAGGCTTCGCGTCCTTTTGTGCCATTTCTGAAAATGCTATTTTCTTCGGCTCTCCCCCTGCTGTAAACGTCACCCCCGTTTCGTCTTTCACCGGATTGAGTCCTTCAACCTTCGTTCCGTTCGCAAGCGTTGCGCTTCCCTTGGTAGCAATGTCTGCCTTGGCAACCTTCTGAATTTTGCCGTCTGGTAAAGTGAACGAAATTGTTTCGCCTTCGTCTTTGGGAGCGCTGCCTCGGATTGTTTTTCCATCCTTGAGGATGACGCTGATCGGGTCCGCAATTTCCGCAGGGAAAGAGGTGCGCGGAATTTCGAGAACGATTTTGCCTTCAAGCGTTGCTTTGATGACCTTTTGTTGTCCAAGCACCGCGGCGTATATAAACTCCCCGTCCGCTGACTTGCGGATGGAGAAGCCGTGCAGTGATGCCGGGAGTTCCAGATGCTTCAAGTAACTGCCTTGGGCCGAGTAAACTTGGATTCCGCCTTTTTCCTGGCCTTCAACGCTCACGTAGATGTTGCCAGCCGCGTCCAGTTGGATTTCGCCATGGCCATTGCCTATTGTTTCGAGACCAGTGGGCGGCTTTAGAAAATTGGGAGCAAACTCGTAACTCAAGTCCGCCTGTGCAAGAGTTGTCCCTAAAGCAAGGAGGGTTATGAGGGAGGAAAAACGAAGTGTCATAGGTTCATGGAACTTGGCTGGAATGATACCCCTACGTCAATCATTCAGTAGGCGCGCCGCGCGATCTTTGTGAAATATTTTCAGAAAACAAGCGTGGCGATGGGATAAACGATTCCGCCAATACCGCCGCTGTTCGCTCAGGTTCAATCACCATCGGGTGCAAAGCAAAGGCCCGCACTCAAGTGCGGGCCTTACACAGTCGATTCTGAGCTTTGTCGATTTAGGATGCCGTCACCGGTTCCGTATCTTCATTGTCGTCCTCGTCTTCATCGTGGTTTTCGCTGTCGTCTTCTGGGGGGAGGTGGTCCATTTTGGCAAACTTGCGTTTGCGTTTGCCCGCTGGAAGCGGTGCAAGAGTCATGGTTACCGCACGGCCCATCAGTTTTGGAGCCTGCTCCACGTTGGCCATCGTCGCAAGATCATCGCTGATCTTGTGCATCAGTTTTATCCCAAGGTCTTTGTGTGCGTTTTCTCGACCCCTGAACTGGAGCTGGACGCGGACCTTGTTCCCACGGTCCAAGAACTCTTCGCCATGGCGGAGTTTTGTCTCGTAGTCATGCTCGCTGATGTTCACCCGGAACTTGATTTCCTTGAGCTTGCTTGACGCCTGTTTTTTCTCCTTGTCCTGCTTGGAAATCTCATATTTGAATTTTCCAAAATCCACGATTCGGCACACTGGAGGATTGGCTGTCGGCGCAACCTCCACAAGGTCAAGACCCGCGGTTTGAGCCGCGCGAAGGGCATCTTGAATCTTCAAAATGCCAAGCTGCTGGCCTGAAGACGCTACAATCACACGCACCTCGCGGGCGCGGATCCTCTGATTCACTCGATACTGCTGGATTTGTATAGCTTGGTACTGGTGGGGATCCGGCTCCGGGGAGCTTGCGGACGGACCCGGGTTAAGGCTGCTACAGTACGGCGAACAGAGTTGCCTCCATGCGCCGGCTCGCATGCGGTCTGGCTGTAGCCCCCAAACCGCTGGATCGAACTGGTTCGCAGCTCTAATCCCTCCTTCGGGCTAAGTGTTTCCGGACCTGAGATCAAGGTAAAAGTAGTTCTCAGCGGAAGTTTGTGGTTTCAGCTCCAGTCCACGCGGACGGATCGCCTGTTCTGGAACTTGTCAACATACTGGAGTTCCTTGTGGATCATGCCATGTTCGTGTATCAATTTGGTGCACTTTACATCAAAGCAGCAGTATTCGGCGATCTCTGCAATCCGTCCTTCCCGCCACCATCGTATCGCGTCCAAGCCATCCCCGGTTTTGCCCACGCCCAAAGTCGCCGTCGCCAAAACGTCCAGTTTCAGCCGGTGTCCCAGAGTCTTTTCGATATCGACCATGAGATCCAGCGTGCGCGCCGTATGGGCCAAATCTAAAATGGTGTAGGCGCCCAAGACTTCGTAGTCGAAACTGATCACGTTAAATCCGACGACAAGGTCGGCTTTGATCAACTGGTCGACCAGCAGGTGGACGTCTTTTTCGGTGAATATCTGGTACTCTCCCAATTTGGTGGAGTAAGTGACGCCGATGGACATGCCCATTTCGCGTTTTTTGTCCCAGCCGCCTGCATCGTTGGCTGTGCGTTGTGTCTCTAAGTCGAAGTAAACGATATCGCGAGGCATGAAAGCTCAGGTTAATAGCGGGTCGGCCGGTTCATTTCCAGCCTTCCATTTAATGCTGCAGCCGATGCTTGGAAGTTGATGTTCCGGTGGTGCCTGTTCTTCGAGCAGTGCATCAAGCGCGGCTCGAAGTGCGCCTCCGTGGGGGGCGCACCTGCCCGGACGCGTATTGTCCATCTGCCCGCGGAAAAAAGCTTGCGGTGCTGGTCAAAAAGAAAAAAGTCGGGAGTGCAGGCTGCGGCATACATGTGTGCCACGCTTTGGCATTCATCAAACAAGATTGGCAAGGTCAAACCGTATTGTTTGGCGAAACGAACTGTGGGCTCGGGAGCGTCTTGTGGGTAGTGGACGATGTCATTCGATGTGATGGCGACAAATTTGATCGCCTTGGTTGAATACTCCTGTGTGATTCTCGCAATTTCTGGAGCTACATGAAGCACGTTGGGACAGTGTGCACACAGGAAAATGATAAGAAAGGGCTCGTTTTTCGCGATGTCTTCCAGAGCGATGAGTTTCTCGGTTTCGACGTCGGGAAGTGCAAACGCAGGTGCGGTTGTTCCCAACGCACGCATCCTAGATTCAGTGGCGGCCATTTGCTTTTGAGTGGAATCGACCCAGTGAATAAAATCCACACGTTTTCCTGAATAACGTAAAAGGGTAAAAAAATCCTTTTCAGCTCAGGGTCGAGTCGTGTCAGGGATAGAGGATGCACACCACGCTTTTAAAGGTTTCCTGCCCCGACCGAGTCGGACTTCTAGCTCGCATTGCAAATTTTGTGGCGGAGCAGGGAGGCAATTTAAAAGAGGTGCATCAGTTTACTGATCCGGTGGAAGGATGGTTTTTTGCTCGTCTTGAGATTGAGACGCACACGTTGCGGTGTGATGTGGGAAGTTTACGATCTGCGTTCACGCCTCTGGCCTCAGAGTTACGGGCTGAATGGTCTGTGCGTTCGGCTGAGACCCGCCTCAAGGTGGTTCTGATGGTGAGCAAGCTTGGGCATTGCCTCGCAGATTTGTTGTGGCGTTGGCGCTCCGGTGAACTCGGGTTCGACGTGCCCTGTGTGATTTCTAATCATGAAGTGCTTCGCCCTCTTGTGGAAAGAGAAGGAATTCCTTTCCACTGCATTCCAATTTGTCGTGAAACCCGCGACCAAGCCTTTGCGGAAATGGAGGCGCTTTGGAGGTCGCTGGGGGCGGATTTGATTGTCCTTGCTCGGTATATGCAAATTCTTCCCTCGGATGTATGTGCGCGCTGGCCTGCGCGGGTGATGAATATTCACCACAGTTTTCTTCCTTCTTTTGTGGGCGCGAATCCGTACCTGCGTGCTCATCAGCGCGGTGTTAAACTGATTGGAGCCACGTGTCATTACGCAACTGCAGACCTCGATGAGGGGCCTATTATCGAGCAGGAGGTTGTCCGGGTAGAGCACTTTCATTCCGAGCAGGATTTACTTCGGCTGGGACGGGACTGCGAACGGATGGCGCTCGCGAGGGGACTTCGCTACCATTTGTCCGAACGCGTGTTAGTGCGGGGTAACAAGACAACGGTCTTTCGGGATTAATGGACGGTAGCCGCTTAAAGAGGCTTGGGCGCATCGAATACAAGCTGGCAGCCTTCGTTTTTCAACGCCCTTGCTTCGGCGAGGATTTTATTGGAGATGCAGTGCGGCGCTCGTGCGCGCCCTCGTATCGCGGCAGAGTGACGCATTTTTGGCGAGAGACTGCCCGTAGGAGGGGATCATTGCAGTGATTTTCGCCTGCCATTCCGGGGTGTTGATTTCGTTTTTGAAGCAACGCTGCAACAAATCCAGCATGATGGAAACCGCCGTTGAGGCTCCCGGAGAAGCTCCCAAGAGTGCCGCGACAGAACCGTCCGCAGAGCTGACGATCTCTGTTCCGAATTCCAGTTTTCCGCCCTGATCTCTGTCTTTTTTGATGATCTGTACGCGTTGCCCGGCGTTCTCCAGTTTCCAGTCTTCCAATTTCGCTGTGGGTACAAACTTTTGCAACGCCTCAAGCCTGTCCTGGGGTGACTGGCGCACTTGATCGATCAAATATTTTGTGAGCGGAATATTGTGCAGGCCCGCGGAAAGCATGGGCAACACATTGTTCACCTGAAGAGATTCAGGGAGATCAGTGAGCGAACCATGCTTGAGAAACTTCGTGGAGAAGCCAGCGTAAGGACCGAAAAGGAGCGCCTTTTTTCCCTCAATGATGCGCGTGTCCAAGTGTGGAACGGACATGGGAGGAGCGCCAACTTCGGCTTTCCCATACACTTTCGCGCTGTGCTTGCAGATGATTTCCTCGTTCTGGCAAACCAACCACTGGCCGCTTACAGGAAAGCCGCCATAGCCGTCTGCTTCCGGGATTTCCGTTTCTTCGAGCAGGGGAAGAGAACCTCCTCCCGCGCCGATAAATAGAAATTTGGTTTCAATGGTGCGTCTTTCTTTGGACGCGAGATTGACAACTTCAAGCTCCCAATGGTTGTCACTTTTGCGGCGTTCAATGAAGTCCACTTCGTGGCGCAGGTGAATGCGAACATCGGGCAGCGTCTCCAGATGCTGGAAGAGGCAGCGGGTTAGTTCGCCGAAGTTCATATCGGTTCCGAGTTCCATCCGAGTAACCGCGATGGGTTGGCCGGGATTCCTGCCCTCCATAATCAGGGGAATCCACTCCTTAAGTTGCTCCGGATCCTCGGAATAAATCATTCCTTCAAAAAGTGGAGACTGTGTTAAAAGTTCGAACCGCTGTTTCAGGTACTCCACGTTTTCGTCCCAGACGATGCTCATGTGGGGTGTTTGATTAATAAAAACCTTCGGCTCCGAAATGTACTTTTTTGCGATCAAATAGGCCCAGAACTGTTTGGAGACTTCAAAGGACTCCGCGATCTTGAGGGCCTTGCTGATATCAATACTTCCGTCCTCTTTTTGGGGAGTATAGTTCAACTCGCAGAATGCTGAGTGGCCCGTACCTGCGTTGTTCCAAGCATCCGAACTTTCTGCTGCAATTGCGTCCAGCCTTTCATAGATTTCGATTTTGAGTTCAGGGTGTAGTTCTTTGAGGAACACCCCCAGTGTGGCGCTCATGATGCCGGCTCCAATGAGCACGACATCGGGATGGGCACTCGGTTCGTGGTGGCGGTGGAAAAAATGGGAGAGTGACATGGGGCGGGAAGTGCAAACGGGTTGGTAGAGAGGGCCGTGAGTTTTTCAGAAAAGCATTGAATACTATAGGTAGAAAAAAAAGGGGAGCTTGGGTGCGTGCTTTTTGTGTGAAAACGAGGGCACAAAAAAACCCGCGACTCTGGCGCGGGTTTTTGAGGAACTCGAT
Organism: Chthoniobacteraceae bacterium; assembly: GCA_947476255.1. Classification (GTDB taxonomy): domain Bacteria; phylum Verrucomicrobiota; class Verrucomicrobiia; order Chthoniobacterales; family Chthoniobacteraceae; genus Chth-196. Next base: position 36,511 of record CANJPY010000013.1, read on the forward strand.
TTTTTACAAATCGAGGCATGAAGGTGATCGTCTATTTGCCGTCCTCACCGATTGCCTCTACGGGACATCCTTCCATGGCCTCTTTACAAAGACTTTCCTCCTCGGGAGATTCGGGTTGTTTGAACACGTAGGAGTGTCCCCCGTCGTCATCGCGCTTGAAGTTAGCTGGAGCGGTTTCGCGGCAAAGATCGCAGTCAATGCACTGGTCATCGACATAGAATGCGCCCTGAATGTTTTGTGCGTAGCGGTTTGAGGCGTCGGCCATGGCTTGGAATAATTGGAAGGGGATTTGGCACATTAGGAGTATCAGTGCGTCTTGCAATCTTTTTTTGAATTTCAACGGCGTTACGCGCTCCCGCGGCTCCAAAGCGGGCCTTCTGGATCTCCGCGCGTTCTTGTTTACCGGCCTTTGGGAGGCGCGTATGGACGCCTTTTGTTTTTCGCGTTACACTAAGGCCCTCATGTCTACCGCAATGCTTTCCGAGGATGAATTGATAGAAAAAGTCATTGCGGGCGAGCGCGTATCCGATGCCGAAGCGCTTCTGCTCTATCGATTGCCTCTCAATGTGCTTGGCGGCTTGGCGAATCATCGCAGGGTTTTAGCAAAGCGGGAGGCGTATCGGGGGCGCGGTGCTGAGGTAGTGACCTACATTGTGGACCGTAACGTCAACTACACAAATGTGTGCAATGTGTACTGCAAGTTTTGCGCGTTTTATCGGACTGAGAAGGATCATGACCACTATGTGCTTACTCATGCGCAGTTGGAGGAAAAGCTGCAGGAGTTAACTGAAATTGGCGGGGTGCAAGTATTGTTGCAGGGCGGTCACCATCCAAAGCTCGGGATTCATCATTATTTGGAGATGCTTGCTTTTATCAGGGAGCGCTTTCCGTGGATCAACATCCATGGATTTTCGCCTCCCGAGTTTCATCATTTTTCACAGGTCTTTGAGATGCCCGTGCGCGAGGTGCTGCGTCGTTTTAAAGAAGCGGGTCTCGGGTCGATTCCCGGGGGAGGGGGAGAGATTCTTGTGGACCGCGTTAGAAACAAGATCTCCCCCTTGAAGGCAAACAGTACTGAGTGGCTGGGCGTGATGGAGGCCGCGCACGATCTTGGGCTTCGCTCTAGTGCAACGATGATGTTTGGCCACGTCGAGACCCTTGAGGAGCGCATCGAACATTTGCGCAGGTTGCGCGAGTTACAGGATCGGACGCAGGGTTTTACGGCTTTCATTTGCTGGACATTCCAGCCTGAGAACACGGTTTTAAAGGCGGAGCCCGTGGGGTCTTCTGAATATTTGCGCATGCAGGCTCTTTCGCGCATTTATTTGGATAACATCGACAATCTGCAGAGCAGTTGGGTGACTCAGGGGCCCAAGATTGGCCAGATTGCCCTCAAATATGGCGCAAGCGATTTTGGCTCGGTGATGATGGAGGAAAACGTTGTTTCCAAGGCTGGGACCAGCTTTCGGTTGCAGGCCCAAGAAATAGAACGATTGATCGCCGAGGCTGGATACGAAGCGCGTCGTCGGTCGACATGGTACGAGTTGCTGTGATAATGCGCTGTTCTCTACTTTGCGACTGAAGAGAGGCGGAGGTTCAGGAGCCGTTTGTGATTAGGGTTTAGCGCGTGAACGGCGCCACACATCCCAGCATTTGAGAAAGCCCGGAGCAAAATCCTCGGGTCTTCGCGAAGTCCATTCGCAGATTTGGGAAAGTGTAAACCACTCTCCATATTCAATTTCAGAGGGAGGAAGGTCGAAGGGGCCGGAGTGGTGCGCTTCAAATAAAACGACGAATTCGTGGCCGGTTTCCTCACAGGGAGTGATTTTTGAGATGGAGCGAACGCTCGCCTTGATCCCGAGCTCCTCTTCCAACTCTCGGAGAGCTGTTGGCTCATAGTCCTGTCCTGCATTAACATGGCCGGCCGCACTTGAATCCCACTTCAGGGGACAGACGTCCTTCCATCGGGAACGCTTTTGCAAAAACAACTCGTCGCTTTCATTGAGGACGAAAATATGCACGGCGCGGTGGCGCAGGCCTTGTTTATGAACCTCGTAACGTGACGTTTGTCCGATGATGCGATCCTCGTCGTCAACAATATCGAAGGTCTCACCATGTACATCTTGGCCGACTATTCCGGATACAATGGCTGGGCCCTGTGGCGTCCAGGCTGCGAGTTCACACCACTGGCGGATCGTGAGCGCTTCAGCCCTTGCCGTTGTTGGGATTTTTAGATCCGCAGCGGCGTGAGTCCATGCGGGCAACAAGGGTTCGAGCAACTTGCCCAACTGTTTGCGGCGTTGAGAGAAACCGAGTTTTACAAGGGCGCAGAAGCGCTTGTCGTCGCAGTCTGGAAACTCGCCGGCCTCGCGCGGTGTCATTAAAACGACGGAGGATTCAACTTTTGGAGCAGGCAGGAAAACGGAACCCGGCAAAGTTCGAAGAATTTCCACCCGCCAGCGGCGTCCTATGAGGACGGTGGGGCTTCCATAGTCCTTGCAGTTTGGAGTTGATGCAAATCGTTCGGCCAGCTCTTTTTGAAGGGTAAAAAGCAACACCCTTGCCGGCGAAAATGCCGCGGTAAAGTTGAAGATAATTTGGCTCGAAACGTAGTAGGGAAGATTTCCAAAAATCTTGATTGGCCCGCCCGCCATGAGTTCTCGGGTATCGAAGCGGCAAGCATCGCCGTGGACGACTTGGAGGCTTGGAAATTGAGTTCCAAGAAAACCTATGAGACGGTCGTCTTTTTCGATGAGAATGCCGTTCTTCGAATGCTCCTGCGCAATGCAGGTCAGCGAACCAAGCCCCGGTCCGATTTCGAGCCAGCGCTCTCCAGAAGTTAGTTCCAAGCGCGAGACGATCCATTCGGCGAGATTCCTGTCATGCAGAAAATTCTGGCCGAGGCTTTTGGTGGGAGAGGCATCCAGTGCCCTCAGGGTAGCCTGCAATTCCGAGAGTTTCACAGGGAGGTAGGAGTTAAAGGGAGCAGAGCAGTATCACGCCCACCACCACGCGATAAACTCCGAATACCGTGAATGAATGCGTTTGAACGAATCGCAGAAGCCATTTGACGGTGACGAAGGAGACGATGGCTGCCACAAAGGTCGAGAGCAGGAGCATTGACCAGTTTTCGGACGATCCGTTTTTGAAGGCTTTCAGGAGTTTCAGTGAACTTGCAGCGAGCAGGGTGGGGATGCCCACGAGGAAGGAAAACTCTGTGGCTGTGCTCCTAGCTGTACCTGCCATCATGGAAGCGATGATGGTGCTTCCAGAGCGAGACGCACCGGGGAAAGCTGCAGCCAACAGTTGAGCAAAACCGACGATGATCGTCACTGGCCATGTGTGTTCAGAGCGTAGGGTTTTGTGCGAGAGCAAGCGCTCGACGAGTAAAAAAACGACCCCGCCTATGATCAGTGCCCACGCCACTGGCTCGGTCGCTTCGGGCAAGCGCATGTGGAACTTTTCCATGAGGACGCCTCCCGCAGCGGTGATGCCAAAGGACGTTATAATCAACGCCCAGAGTTTCCGACTGGAGGGTTCTCTCCACTGCGATAATTGACGGATGCGCTCTTTGAACAGCGGTAGCACCGCCAATACTGCTCCAGACTGGATGACAACATTGAAGAGATCCGTTTGACGGGGGAGCCAGTGTTCGGCGATGAGCAAATGTCCCGTGGACGACACGGGTAAAAACTCAGTAAGACCTTCGATCACGCCCAGAATGACAGCCGTGATCCAATGGGGGATTTCCATTGCGGTAAGTAGAAGCTATGAACGCCTGCTGACTCCGCGTGTTGCGGGAGTCTGTGAGGCGCGGATTACAGGGCAGCTGCGCCGCGTTCCTCTGTGCGAATCCTGATGGCGTCTTCAATCGGGAGTACGAAAACCTTGCCGTCGCCGATTTTTCCGGTGCGCGCAGCCTTGATAATGGCCTGAACGACGGTTGAAGTGGCGTCATCTTGGACGACGACTTCAAACTTTACCTTTGGCAAGAAGTCGACGGTATATTCGCTGCCCCGGTAGATTTCAGTGTGGCCTTTCTGACGCCCGAAGCCCTTAACCTCCGTCACTGTCATGCCTTCAATTCCCGCTTCCAGCAGGGCTTCTTTGACATCCTCCATTTTGAAGGGTTTGATAATTGCTTCGACCTTTTTCATCTCGAAAAGGTAGTAATCTTAACTCAGGAAAACAGCAAGCATTCAGAGTTTGCGGTCTATTTGTGCGACTGTTGGAGCGGGGAGTACGGGTTCTAAAACCAAGATTCCGACAGGGTCTAGGCAGGCCTGGAATGCTTTTTTTAGCAATAAAGTCTCAACGCTTGTCATCAAGCGGTGCATTGTTATCATCGCGTTTTCAGTAAACCCCGTTGAATCGAGCTCCAATGACCCTCGCCAACCTACTCTCGGAAGATCAAGTCATACCCGAGATGAAGTCTACGGAGAGGTGGGCTGCGATCACAGAACTCGTGGACGTGCTCTTGGCGCGGGAACGAATTGCAGTTGTGGACCGGCAGGAGGTGATTGATGCGCTGTATGCTCGCGAGCATACGATGAGCACGGGCATTGGATTTGGAATCGCAATTCCTCATACCTCTTCTGAAAAGATTTCTGAAGTGGTGTGCGCCTTTGGTAGATCTTTATCTGGGATTGAGTTTGGTTCTTTGGACCATGCTCCAGTGCGGTTTGTGGTCCTGTTTATTGTGCCGAAAGACCAGTTTCAGGCTCATCTGAGGACGCTTGCGGCCATTGCGAAATTTCTCAATGACAGAGGCGTTCGCGAGCGACTGGCGACGGCTGAAGGGGGGCGTGAGATCCTCGAGGTGTTTGGCTCGCCGGTTCGGTGATTTTCTCAAATCCTGCGAGCAATCAGGCGTAAAAATGGGTTCGACGGCCCATCAGTTTACGAGGCGGGCCGCAGCAAAATCTGCTAATTTTTTTCATGGAAACTATTCCCTCAATTCTCGAAAAACGACTCAGGGCGGCGGTTGATGAGCCCGGAGACACGCCTCTTTTAATAGCGTCCGCGACGGATTCGAGATTTGGTGATTATCAGTCCAATGCCGCGATGCTTTTGGCAAAACAACGCCGCATGAATCCTCGCGCGGTAGCGCAACAAATTGTAGAACGCATTGGGGTGGAGGACATTTGTTCGGGGGTGGAAATCGCGGGTGCTGGCTTTATCAATTTTCGATTGCGCGCCGACTGGGTTCAAGCGCGGGTTTTGCAACTTAGGGACGATCCGAGGCTTGGAGTGCCGGAGCCTGCTCGTACTTTGGGCATCGTGATCGATTTTTCCTCCCCAAACGTTGCAAAACCCATGCACGTTGGACACATACGGTCGACAATTTTGGGGGATTCTCTGGCGCGCATAGCGGAGTACATCGGGCACAAAGTGGTTCGAGACAACCATATTGGAGATTGGGGGACGCAGTTCGGGATGCTTCTGCTTGGCTGGAAGACGATTTTGGATCGTGTTGCTTTGGCGCAGGATCCGTTGCTGGAAATGGAGCGTATTTACAAGGACGTCAGCGCCCGCTGCCGTGGGGAGGAGGGTGTGCTCGAAAAAGCGCGGCATGAGCTGGTTCTTCTTCAGTCTGGTGATTTGGAGAATTTAGCGCTCTGGAAGGAGATGATTCGGCTTTCGCAATTTCAATTCGATGCGATTTACGGCCGGCTTGGGGTCCGCTTTGATGTGACTTTGGGGGAGAGTTTTTACAACGACCAACTCAAGGCGGTTGTGGATGAATTGCGGAGTCTGGAGATCGCAAAAGAGAGTGACGGAGCGATTTGTGTTTTTTCTGACGGCAGCCTGGCTCAGGAGCAGGATGTTTTTTTGATTAAGGACAAGGAGGGGTGGCGCGATAATCCGGCAATTGTTCTCAAAAGTGATGGAGCGGCAAATTATACGACGACGGATCTGGCGACGCTGCAGTACAGAATTCAGACGTGGAAGCCCGATGAGATCATCTATGTCACGGATGGCCGGCAGCAGTTACATTTCCGGCAGATGTTTACGATTTTCCGGCGCTGGCACCCTGCAAGCAGTGCACAAGTGAAGCTTTCCCACGTGTGGTTTGGCTCTATTCTGGGGGATGATGGGAAGCCCTTTAAAACACGCTCCGGGGAAACAATCCGCCTTGCAGACTTGTTGGATGAGGCTCAAGAGCGTTCTTTCGCGCAGGTGAGTGAGCGCAATCCAGCCATGGCGGAAGAGGAGCGTCGTGAAATAGCGCGAATTATCGGGATTGGTGCTGTGAAGTATGCGGATTTGCTCCCGCATCGGCAGGGTGATTATGTGTTCAACTGGGATCGCATGTTGAGCTTCCAAGGAAATACGGCGCCCTATCTCCAGAACGCGTATGTGCGTATTCGTTCCATATTTAGAAAACTGGCGGAGGCTGGAGAAATATGGGAAGCCGGCTCGCCGCTGATTTTGGAGCATCCAGCGGAAATTGCTTTGGGTAAACGCCTTCTTGAGTTTGGCGAGGTGCTTCCCAATGTGTTGCTGGATCACCGGCCCAATACGCTTGCGAATTATCTCTACGAACTTGCCAACACGTTTCATGCGTTCTATGAGGCGTGTCCTGTTTTAAAGTCCGAGGGGACGCAGCGGCAAAGCCGATTCGAATTGTGCGATGTGGCTTCGAGAATGATTAAGACGGGCTTGGGACTGTTGGGGATTGAGGTGCCTGAAAGAATGTAAGGCATGCGGTGAGGCACAAAAAAAGCACCGGATTTCTCCGGTGCTTTTGTTTGGGTTGGTGCGCAGGGACTATGCGCCCATTCCGTCCTCGAAAGAACCTCCTGCTGCGGGCCACTGAAAGTGGTCGCGGACGTAGGCGATGCCGTTGGCGCTCGTGTAATCCAGGTCTTTGTGCGCACTTTCCGCCTCGACCACCAGTGGTGCGGATGCGGTTCCCATGAGTTTGCAATAACGCTGTGGATAGCCGATTTGGAGCATGAGTTCGGCGTAGCGTTGCATGTTAAGATCTCCGGTGCCGAGATCGGTGAACTGCATTGCACGTTTTGGCCAGTGGGGTTCCATGGAGCGCACTGGTAAACCCGGGCGGACGGAGTGATTTTTGATATGACACGCGTACACCCGAGCGCCGACCTTGAGAAAACGGCTTTCGAAAGACTCGCCTTCCCAGCAGTGGGAAGGATCGGCGTTGACGGCAAGGACTTCGTCTCCATCACAAATGGAAACGAGGGACAGAAATTCATCGGCCGTTGCGGCCGCGGATCCGGGGTGAATTTCGTGGCAAAGTTTGATGCCCAACTTGCGCGCATGGTCGCGGATTTTGGCGGTTTTTTTGACGAAACGTTCCTGTCCTTCTTTGATGAGATCGTATCCGGGGCCGGCCCAGAATCCCCAAGGGTAGCCGGAAGCGAGTTCCCAGCCGAAAGCAACGCCCCAAAACATGGGGAAAATCTTGACCTTCAATTCGGCGAGGAGGTCGAGCAGGCGGAGCACATAATCTTCAGCCCACGCTTCAATATCCGCGGTCGATTTTTTTGCAACGTCTTCAGGGATGAAGGGGCGAATGGTGGGCGAACCAGTCCAAGCGGTTGTGTGCACCCAGATCGGGCAGTGCCCTGAGACGCCGTCCAGCAGGAGACCGCTCTTTTCGAACGTGTCGCGAATTTCCTTGGCGGATTTAAATCCAGAGCCTTCTTGGAGCATGTAATTGCTCGGTTGTGCCCCAAGGGCGCCTGAGCGCTTGGCATAAGCCAAGAAATCGCCAAGGGACTTTGCGCCGTGTTGGGCGCCTTCGACGGAGGGATGATAGACGCTATGAGCCATAGAAGCGTAGGTTAGAACGGCGCGTCTATTTTGGGCAAGCAAAGGCTGTGGGATGTATAAAACCAAAACCGCAAGTTGGCGTGCCGCTCGTAATGGCCTACGGTTTCTTTGATATGGTTTCCTTGGATCAAATTACCGCGTATCTCGGCGATTATCTCCGGATTAAAGACGTTTCGGACTATGGGCAGGCCATGAACGGCCTGCAGTTGGAGAATAACGGAGCGGTGCATCGCATTGCTGCTGCTGTAGATGCTTGTGAAGTGGTGATGAAATCTGCAGTGAATCAAGAAGCGGATCTTCTTCTGGTTCATCACGGTTTATTCTGGAACACCACGCCTCTTACGGGAGCCATGTACCGCAAGGTCCGCGACGCAATCGAAGGTAATCTGGCCGTGTACAGTGCCCACTTGCCGTTAGATATACATCCAAAAGTTGGGAACAACGTGCTTTTGGCGAAGGCGCTTGGACTCAAGGGGCTCAAGCCCTTTATGCCCATTAAGGGACAGCCTGCTGGATTGACGGGAAGTTGCAGTCTTTCCCGAGAGGCTTTGCGGAATCAATTGAGCTCAATACTGGGATCGGCAGTGCACCTATGTGCCGGCGGGCCGGCAAGACCACGCAAGGTGGGGGTCGTGACTGGGGGCGCGGGATCTGAAGTCGCCCGTGCTGCCGCCGAAGGGGTGGACACATTCATCACAGGCGAGGGGCCGCACTGGAGTTACACGCTCGCAGAGGAGTTGGGAGTCAATGTGCTCTACGGGGGGCATTACGCGACGGAAACCTTCGGCGTGAAAGGATTGGCGGCGCACCTTTCCAAAAGATTCAAACTACCGTGGGTTTTTATCGATCATCCGACCGGCTTATAGCTGATGATAGCCCTAACCCCGAGGGGGCGGTTTCAATGGTGGATCGAGGCGTGATTGGGCGAACCTACAAAGCGCATCGAAACCTTGAACAGTGCCGATTGGGAGCCATGGACAGATTATTTCTGAGGGAAAATTTCCGTGAAAAAGCTTTTCATCGCGAGCCATGAACGTCTCGCCGCGGGTTCATTATAGGCGGCTCCCTTACTCTTGTCGGTGCCGGATTTTTTCTGCGTGAAAGAGTGCACCGCATCGCCGTAATACATCATCTGCCAATCCACTCCACCCTGCCTGAGTTCTTGCTGGAAAGCAGAGATATCCGAGGCCTTCACGAATGGATCATCAGCGCCATGCAGTACCAAAATCTTGGCTCTGATATTTTTGCCGTCCATCGGGTTGGGTGAATCGAGCCCCCCATGAAAGCTCACCGCACCCTTGATATCAGCGCCGGAGCGGGCCAGTTCCAAGACTGTGGTGCCTCCAAAGCAAAAACCGATGGCGGCTATTTGCTGTGCATCGATGCGCTGATCCTTTTTTAGAAACTCGAGCGCGGCCGCGGCTCTTTTGCGAAGCAAAGAGCGATCTGACTTGTATTTTCCAGCCTCCGCAGCAGCCGACTGCATGTCACTGGGACGTATTCCCTTGCCGTAGATGTCTGCAGCGAAGGCGACATAGCCCAGACGGGCGATGTCTTCGGCTATGGCCTTGGTGTGCTCCGTGACACCCATCCAATCGTGAACGATCAATACGGCGGGACGTTTTCCTGAAAGTCCGTCGTCAAAGCTTTGAAGGCCTTCCAGAATGGTATCGCCTTCACGGTATTCGATCACCGCAGTTTTAATTTCTGCGCTGGCCTGATAGAGCAGACAGAAAAGAGCAGTGACCGCGGTTGCAAGGCACTGAACACCCATGAAGGAAGCTGCTGGGAAGAGTTTTAAGCTCATGTTTTTGTTGTTGTTAGAATGACGATCAAGGAACGGTGCAGGAGAATCGACTCTGCTTTAAGGAGATGTTTTGGGATAAGCGAAAGGAGGTGAGTGGACGGCTCTAGTCTCAAGCGCGTGGCTAGAACGTTGAGAGCGGCGACATTTTCCCGGGCAACTCAGTGAGACAGGGCGGGGTAATCAGTGTAGCCCTTTGGCCCGGGAGTGTAAAAAGTGGCGGGATCAGCCTCGTTGAGGGGTGCCCCCAGTTTGAAGCGGTTGGGGAGATCTGGATTTGCGAGGAAGGGCACGCCAAAGGCGACGGCATCGGCCCAACCCTCCTGCAGTGCCTGATTGCCTGTTTCGAGGGTAAACCCGCCGTTTGTGACGATATTTCCACGATAATGTGGGCGCAGTTCACGGGGGCCGACTCCCTCGCGAGCGCCATGGGCGATATCCTGTGCGGAGACTCGCGTGACGTGGGCGTAGGCGAGCTGGAGGGGGCTCAACTGTTCGAGAACGTACCCAAACGTGTGCAGGGGATTGGAGTCGTGCATGTCGTTAAAGACCCCGCCTGGGGAAAAACGAATTCCCACGCGGTCAGAGCCCCAGACATCGATGACCGCTTTGGTGACTTCAAGCGTCAGACGCGCACGGTTTTCGACTGTGCCTCCATAAGAGTCCGTGCGCTGGTTGGTGCCATCGCGCAAAAATTGATCGAGCAGGTAACCGTTGGCATTGTGAATTTCCACGCCGTCGAAGCCCGCCTCCTTGGCGGCTTGGGCGCCATGGGCGTACTCGGCGATGACTGCTGGGATCTCGGTGCTATCGAGAGCCCGAGGCGTGACAAAATCGGCCATTTCCGTTCCGGTGAAAACTTGTCCCTTGGGTTTCACTGCGGAAGGTGCGACTGGCAAGGCACCGGCGGGTTGAAAAGAGGGATGCGAAACCCGTCCGACATGCCAGAGTTGGAGGAAAATGAATCCACCAGCCTCGTGTACAGCGGAAGTGACTTTTTTCCAGCCTGTAATATGGGCGTCGCTGAAGATGCCGGGAGTGTTTGGATAGCCGTAGCCATTGGGGGAAACCGAAGTGGCTTCTGCGATGAGAAGTCCGCCGGAAGCGCGTTGTTTGTAATATTCCGCATTGAGTTCACAGGGGACATTCCCGGGTTCCGCGCGACAGCGTGTGAGAGGGGCAAGATAAATACGATTCGGTGTAAGAATTGCGCCCAGTTGAAGTGGAGAAAAGAGGTTCGGTGTCATGAATGGGTTCAAATGGATGGTGTGTAGAGCCGAGGGGCAGACAATCTGGCGGTTAGTGCAAGAGCTTCCGAAAGTGTGCCTCATGGACATACGCGATGGCCACTGTTTTGGGCAGGCGGTCCATTAATCAATAGGAGGGTGATTGCGTGCAGGGGCGGTGCTTATTCGGGTTGCACTTTCTTTTTGCTGGCGACTCCCTGTTCAAGAGCGGCGCGAGTTGCGGGCGGAAATGGCTGGCTGCTCAGTTCTGCCCTGCGTGTACGAGCAAGGAGGATGGAGGCTTCGAGATTGCGGGCGTAAAGGGAGGCGAGTGGTTTGTCGGGTGTTTTGATCTCGGAAAGATAAAGTTCGCGAAAGAGTCGGACAGCCTCGTCGATTTCACTTTGCCACATCCGGGGTGAAGCTGTTTCGATTCGCATGGCGTAGGCGGCATAGTAGAGGGCCATTGCCAGAGTTGCTTTGGCTTCTGCGACAAAATTTTCTGGAAGAGGGTTTTGGCGGTTGGGTTTTAGGAGAAGATCGATTTGTTCCGCGGCTTCCAGCGGCGCACCCGCCATTGTGATGGTGCGTGCGGCGTCGATTCTTGCGCGGGCCCGCAGCAGGCGATCTTTGGGGTGGGCCGCGTTTTCAGCTGCGAGGTAGAGCGGGACGGCCTTTATATAATTGCCGGCCTGCTCGGCTTTTTGTGCCAAGCGTTGAAGACGAGCCGAATCCTCCGCAAGCGCGAGTTGTTCTCCGTAGAGGAAATGGAAAAATAGGATGCCCAACGGAATGAGGCACCAAACGAGAAGCCTGTGTTGTTTCAAGCGGCTATGATGTTTGAAGCGTTGTGGTGAGTGTTATCTGGCAGAGTGGATTGTGGTCGGGGAGGAGACATTTCCAAGCAGGGTATGCCGAGATAACTTTCAAGGGCTGAGCTGATCTCTTCTGGCGTGATTGAGGAGTCTGGTTGGTAGAGCCATTGTTCAATCGTATGCAGAAGCGCGCCAGCTTCGGGGTGTTCTAAGATGCGGCGGAGTTGCTCGACGCTGTTAAGATGGTCGAGTTCAAGTTCTTTGCCCCAGTACTCGAAAAGGATGCGTTCGAGTTCGGCCTTTTCGTCGGCGTTTATGGATTTATCAGCCGCTTTCTCCACGAGAGGCCGCAGTAGGTCGGCAAGAGTTTGAGTGTGCGGAATCTCATCGGAAGAAGGTGGTGGTGGATCCGAGGGAGAAGATCCTGCGGCAGGTTGTTGTTTTTTAGCAGGCCAAAAAAGAAGGGCGCCACAACCCGCCCACGCGATGATGCCAAGGATAACAGTCAACCGATAGGGGAACGCGTTTGTTCGGAGTGGAGGCGTGTAGAGGACTGCGTTGAACGCGGCGTTGGTGGGGATTGCGCTTCCGATGGTTACGGTTGCTATGGGTTCTTTGAGTCTGTCCCCGGCTGGAGATACGAGAAAATCAGTGAGGTTGAAAACCCCTGTTTCGAGTCCCGTGTAGGACAGCTTGTAAACAAATGTCCCTTCGCCTGTGGGTTCAATGGCGGTAATTTTCACCAGAAGGGGAGTTGCGTCAGACCGATCGGCGACTTTGTAGGAGGGCTGATCCAGTACAATAGATTGAAGGGACTCCGTTCCAACGGACGGTAACAACGGAAGGGTTTGGGGACGAGGCTTTGGCTGCGAAGGGCTCCAGAGGAGAGTCCCGAGCAAAACGGTGCATACGGTCCCCACAATGATCGCGGTTTTTATCTGGAGCGGTTTGGGGGCCAGGCGCAAATAGCTCAGGTAGTCTTGAATACGTGTGAGAAAGCGCATGGATTTGCGGAAGTGAGACGGATGTGGGGGCGGCTTTAAGCGTTTATTTGGAGGGCTCCGGAGCGACGGTTTTCCAAAATTCAGCGGTAGTGTGAGCCGGCGAGCCGTTATCGAGCTCTTTGTGAGAGATGCGTTTGAGTGTCGGGCTCGAACGCAGGGGCTCGTAGGAGATTATTTTTTTTGGGAGCACGAGTTCTTGAAGGTGTGCACATGAAGAAAGGGGCGAGAGGTCATCGGCTGGAGACTCCCGAAGATTGAGTTTAAAAAGAGGAAGTTTTTTTAGGGGGGAGAGATCTGTGAAAGGGTTTTCGGCGAGAACGAGACTTTCGAGGTTAGAGCCTGAGAGGAAAGCGAGATGGCTGAGATTGCAGCCGCGCATGCTGAGTGTTTTTAGCGGGAGTTTTTGGAGCTTGGCCAAAAGCTCGTCGTTCACGGACGCGTGGCATCCGTTGAGTATCAATTCGGAGACGGGCATGTCCTCAAGGCAATCAAGGGAATCAATCTTCAGCCGGGAAAAGTCTATGCTGAAAGTGCCCTCCTGAGTTTGTTTTAAGCGTTTTGTTTCCCAGCCTGGAATGGCCTGCAGGCGTTGCTCAAGCAAGGGCTGAAGGTCGGCGATTTGTTTTTTGAGGTCGCGCACCAGCAGGAAGGAGTCTTGTGGGCGGCCTTGGCGCTGCATGGCGTGCACAAGGGTTGCCTTGGTCGAGGGTGGAATATCGCCGCTGTCACGGATGGAGGGAAGCAGTTGTGTGCAAAGCTCTAGATTTTCCGAGGCGCTCGGATCCTTGCGTAATTGGAGGACAATTTGAAATGAGACAACAGCCTCGGGTAGGCGGGCTTCAGCCTGAAGGAGGCGTGCTCTCAGCAGGTGGTAGTCGGCATTAGTGGGATCGACTTCGACGGCGAAGGAGACTTTTTCGAGAGCTTCCTCGATGCGGCCTTCTTCAAGGTGGACCCAGGCGCGTTCCACAAAAGTAGGGGCTGCTTTTCGCAGTCGCGATAGCGCTTGAGCGGAACGGTCCGCTTCGCGTGCGAGACTTAAGGCAAAACAAACAGTGATAAATACGAAGGCAGCAGCGGCAATGGAGATCGCACGGTTTCTCTTCAAGAACAGCCGAAGGCGCTTCAGAAAGCCCGCGTGTTCGGCTTCCGTGGCATAGCCTTGTTGGTACGCTGCGATTTCTTTTTGAAAATCGGCGACGGAAGGATAACGGTCCGTCTGCTCATGAGCCATGGCCTTGAGGACGACGGCTTCGAGGGAAGCTGGGATGCGCCCAGCGGGAAGGTGCGGCAAGCTTGTGGTCCCGGAGGAATGGGTGGAGTTGTCCAGTGGGACGCGTTGCGTGGGGTGGAGGTCTTCAGTTGCGTGTTTGGTGGTGCGCTCGATGACATCCGTGGGGGCTACAATTTGGCCGCGAATCACCTTCTCCAGCATTTGTTCGGCGGTTCCGGACTCGACGGAGGGACGTAGCGTTAGGATGTGGTAGAGGATGGCGCCGAGCGAGTAGATGTCAGCGCGTTCGTTGATGCTTTCTGTGTCCCCAAGTGCCTGTTCTGGAGGCATATATTGAGGGGTTCCGAGGACTGATCCGCACTGTGTATTCACGCCCGCACTGTAATCAAATTCATCGTATTCCTCCTGCAAGAGAGTGGGGGTGTCGTCTGTGGATTCTGCGGGTTCGGGGTTTTTGCAGGCTTTCGCCAGCCCCCAGTCCATGACAAGCACCTCCCCATAGTCGCCGATCATGATGTTGTCGGGCTTCAGGTCACGATGAATGACTTTTTGGCTGTGAGCAAAGCGTATGGCATCGCAGACTTTTTGGAAGATGGTTAACAGCTCTGGAAGTGGATAAGAGCGGATGGCATCTTCCTCTCCGGTGGCAAGGCCGTTGAGGATTTGTTTGAGCGTGACGCCGTGCACCAATTTCATGGTGTAGAACGGTTGCCCGTGTTCGTCAGCTCCCAAGGTGTGAACGGGGACAATATTCGGATGTTCGAGTTGTCCGGTGATTCTGGCTTCGTGGATGAAACGAAGGACGTCCTTTGGCGAGTCGCCGTGGAGAACCACTTTCATGGCGATCTGTCTCTGGATGGAGGCGTCTTCGGCCTGGAGGACGGCGCCCATCCCTCCGCGCCCAATGAGCTGGCCTATTTTATAGCCGCTGTGATGAAAGGCAACGTCTTCTGGAAGTGAATCCAGAACAGCAGCTTGAGAGGGCGCCAGAGACCCGCCCCTCTCCAGGTCAGTACAGATTTTTCGTAACTCGACTGAAACATTGCCGATTTGAATTTTTTGGCCGTGCCAGATTTGCGTGCGGCCTTGCATGCGGCCGCCGTTGAGGGTTGTTCCGTTAAAGCTGCCCAAGTCCTCCAAGAACAGGTTGCTAAAATTGACCGTCAAGCGTGCGTGTTTGCGCGATACCGTGGTGGAGGGGACGCAGAGTTCGCACGCGGTCGCGCGCCCGATTAAGTATTCGCCTGGACGCAACGTGCGCCGGAGCAGTTCTTGTCCGTCGCAGGTGATCAAGATTTCCGTTTCCGGGGCGATCATACTTGCGTTGGATTTACTTGGTGGAGTTGGTGGCTGTCCAGTCTAGGCAGAGAAGAAGGCTTTCATCTCGGAGATAGAGCCGGCGGTTGGCAAGGACGGGGCCGGTCCAGCAGGGGTAAGAGAGACCCGGCACCTGCCAGTAGCCGATTTCAACGGTCTTGTGGGAGTCGGGTTCAAAAAGTCCGAGTCGGCCTGCTTCACCCAAGGCGATGAGTTTTTTGTCTGCAAGAATGAGGGAGCCGCGTCCGTAGAACTCCGGTGGTTTTTCGCCTTCCCTCAACTTGGAGTGGCCGGCGTTTGGCCATCCTTCGTAGCGTTCCCAGCGGAGTCGGCCGTCGGCCCAATCGACGCAGCGAAAGCTGGCGTCAGGTTCATTGCGTCCGCTAAATCCGAAGAGACGGCCTTCGCTAAGAATGGGGCGGTTCCAATGCATTTCGAGTTGGGTGCCTCTCCACACCTCGTCAACGCCAGATCCCTCGGCTCGTACCCGAAGCAAAACCGAACCGTTTCGAAAATAGGCGGAGGAAATCAGAATACAATCGTCCTGAACGATGGGTGTCATGGCATTGACCGAGGAGTCCTGCCGGGCGCGGAACCAGAATGCGAACCGTCGATTTCCGGTTTCTGGATCGAGCGAGAGCAAGCCCTGGCGGGTACAGCAGAGGACGTGACGTTGGCCGTGGATGGTGGCTAAAACTGGAGTGCAGTAGCTGGCTTGTTTTTGAAAGGCGGGATCTGCGGTGTTCCAAGTGACGGTTCTTTCGCCGGGCCAGCCAGTCATGGGAACGCCATTCCAAGTGGAAGCACCGCCGTTTTCCCAAAGTGTTTTTCCAGTGAGGGCGTCAAAAGCGACGACGGCAGCATTGGGTTGGCCTCCCAAGATGACAATGAGCCGGGTGCCATCGAGAACGGGAGAGCTTCCCACGCCAAAAAATGCCTCTGGGACATCGAAGTCGGCGCGAGTGTCGCGTTTCCAGACAACTTCGCCGGTTTTGCGGTGAAGACACAGGAGCATGCCCTCGGCGCCGAAGGTATAGCAGAAGTCTTTTGTAAGCAAAGGACTGCATCTCGGGCCGTTGTTGTATCCGAAGGGGTCTATAAAATGAGTCGGATAGGAGTGGCGCCAGAGCGGCTTGCCGGATGCAGGCTCGAGAGCGTCAATGATTTCCTCGTTGGCCAGTCGGTGGTGGAGCACCAAGGTGCCTTCATAAACACTGGGAGCGCTGTACCCTGTACCCACCTTTTGTTGCCAGAGAATTGGAACACCCTCCGTGGAAAGAGTTTGGCGGAGACCTGTTTCGGAGGAGGAATTGTCGCGCGCGAGGCCTAAAAACTCGGGCCAGTCGGCGGCGTGCGAGGGTGGAGTGCCAAGCCCGTTTAAGAGCGCCAACAATAGAACGATGGGGTGAAGTTTGGTCATACGCAAAAAAGGAGGGATGCGCTGATGGGAGCCAAGAGCTGCTGCTGCGTTCTAGCGTGCGCCTTGGAGGAATTGAGACGTGGCTTTTTCAAAATCTTTGGGCGATAAAAATTTGGCGTTCGAGGGGGGCGTCCAAACTGAAGCAGGAAGTTCTTTGGTGAAGTTCATATTGTCGATGCGAAGTACGAGCGAATTTTTCGGGAGGCGCAGGCCCGCGCGCAAGGGTTTGCCCTCTGCGGAGATCCAGAGGCGTACGGACCAGCTGGCGGCCTCCGGAGGCAGCAAACGACTGATTTCGGGACGTGTACGAACATCCAGCACGCGGCAGGCGGCGGAGTCGAGAGGAGCGGTGCCTTTGTCCAAGACCTCGAGCAAGACGGGGAGGATGGCGAGTTGTTTGCCGGAGAAAGGCAATTGCATGGGAGGAAAGGTTTGTTCAGTGGCATTGGACCCGCTGTCCGGAGATGGAAGGACACTTCCGGGTGCGACCCAAGCTTTCTGGCCGTCGCGGCAGGCGGCGAGGTCGGAATCTGAGGTGCGGAGTTTGAGCAATAATTTTCCCGGTGGGTGGAAGGCAAATTCCAACTGTGGCAGTTGGCCATCTGGAAACCGAGTGTCGCCCAAGGATTCAACCCTGCATTGAAGCGTGCAGGCGCGTGCATCCCCGGAGGGGGGAGAGGTGAGCAAGTCTAGGAAGGGAAGCAGAATGGCTTCAGCCTGCTCTTGCGGGGTAGCGGCGTGGAGGGAGGACGGGATCGCAATGGTTGACAGAGCGAAGAAAGTAGTAAGTGTAAGCAATAGATAACACCGAGCTAGAATCGAGCGGCAATCTAGTGCAATGTGCGACTGGTTGATCATGGCATTAATTTTTGAGAACTTGGACTTCCTTTACTAACGAACCTTAGACGCATGGCGGCAACGCTTTTCTCCAATTTGATTCTCGCTAATAGCGATGGTGGATTAATTTTCGCCTTCGAGCAATCCACCTTGCCTGGAAAGGTGGTGTTGTCGGTCTTGTTTTTGGGATCCGTGTTTTCCTGGTCTGTGATGCTTAGCAAATTACTCACGCTGAGGGTCGCAAAGAAGCAGCGCGAGTTGTTTTTAGAGCTGTTTCGACAGGACCGCCAGCCCCTTCGTTTGTATGCCGAGGGGTTGAGTTTTGAGGGAGCGCCAGTTTTCGCCATTTATGAGGCGGGATGCGTGGAATTATCGTATCAACTCTTGGGATCGACAGAATTAGATGAATCCTTTGGGGCTCGGCTGGACTCTGCGGAGCGAATTACGCCTTCGCAGATGAGGGTGGTGGCGGTGGCTTTGGAGCGAGCGGTGGGGGAGTCTTCTCTGAAATTGGAGTCGCAGATGATTATTTTGGCGACGGCCGTGAGTGGGGCGCCTTTTGTGGGATTGTTAGGAACGGTCTGGGGGGTGATGGAAACCTTTGCAGATGTGGCCAAGGCAGGCTCTGCAAGCCTCGCAGCCATGGCGCCCGGGGTGTCAGCGGCTTTAATCACGACGGTGACTGGGTTGCTTGTGGCGATTCCCGCCATGTTCGGCTATAATTACTTGGTGACTTCGGTGCGCGGCATGATTGTGGAAATGGATAATTTTGCGGCTGAGCTTACCAGTGCCTTTGAACACCGTTATGTGGAGCATCGGCCTGATGGCGGTGGGGGCCGGCGGCATTAGCCTGGGGGTTGAATGGATTGAATGGATTGAATGGATTGAATGTCCATCGAAACCGTAAAAAAACCGTGAGAATTTGATTTTATGCGCCGCTTTTCTGACAAGCATAGCATGCACACGCTCAATGAATTGAATGTGACTCCTTTGCTGGATCTCGCGTTCGTTTTGTTGCTGATTTTCATGATCACGACCCCTCTGATGGAAAACAGCACCGATCTGATCTTGCCTTCCGGTCAAAAAGACGGGGTGGCAGTCGATCCCAACAGCGTGATCAATATTTCAGTGTTTCGCGAAGATAAAATCATGCTCAACACGGAGGTGGTCCCTTTGGAGTCTCTCACCCCGCGCCTCGTCGCGTTGCACGAGGCCAAGCCTGAGATGGCGGTTGTCGTGCGTTCCCACAAAGAGTTGCCGGTGCAGCGGTTGATGGAAATTTTGGATGCTGTAAAAGCTGCGAAAATTACAAAAGTGGGGTTGGCGAAAATCGCAGAGGGGCAATAAACCGCGTCCTGTCGCAAATGTCGGACGAATCGTTTTTCCGCAAGAACTTCCTCATTGTAGCGTTGCTGCATGTTGTGGCGCTTGTGGCGATTTGGTTTTTTAGCGCCGTGCACAAGGTCCAGAAGCCCGTGGAAGTAATGTGGTTGGACGGCGGCGCCGCCGGGGGAGGCTCCCCGGGCGGGGGAGCTGCAGGCGAGGTCGAGGGGGCGCCCGCACCTATTTCCAGCCCAAAGGAGACCGAGACAATACCTGATTTGCCAGCCCCAACTTTGCCCAAGTTAGCGCCTCCCTCCGTGCCCAAGGCTGAGCCGCGACTTGAACCTGTGCCAACGGAAGTAAAAGTGAAAGTGGAACCGGAGCCAGTGCACAAAGAGGAGCCCCCAAGTGAGATTTCTTTACAAACTCGCAAAGTAAAACCCGTGCCCAAACCGGAGCTCAAACCGGAGCCCAAGCCGGCGCCCAAGCCAGAGCCCAAGCCGGCGCCCAAGCCAGAGCCCAAGCCGGCGCCCAAGCCGGCGCCCAAGCCAGAGCCCAAGCCAGAGCCCAAGCCAGAGCCCAAGCCAGAGCCCAAGCCGGCGCCCAAGCCGGCGCCCAAGCCGGCGCCCAAGCCGGAGCCCAAGCCGGAGCCCAAACCGGAGCCCAAACCGGAGCCCAAACCGGAGTCCAAACCGGAGCCCAAACCGGAGCCCAAGCCAGCGCCTAAGCCCGAGCCCAAGTCCGAAGCCAAGTCCGAAGCCAAGTCCACGCCGAAGGCCATTGCCAAGGGAGAGGCCGGTGAGAAAACAGCGGCCAAGGCTGAGGAGGTGAAACCAGTTAAAGCAGTGCCTGCGGGAGGAGGGGCATCGGGGGAGAAGGGACCGCCCTCTGTCTCGCCTGTGCGTGCGGAAGCGGTGGGAGGCGGCGGAAATGGGGGGGCGGGTACTGGTGGATCTTCTGGAAGTGTCTCAACGCGTGGTCAGAGCGGGTCCGGTGGTGGTTCCTCGGGCGGTACGGGCCAGGGCAGTGGAGCAGGCAGTGGAGCAGGAAAAGCCGGAAGCGGTCCGAGCGCTGCGGAGCTTGGACGCTACGGGCGGTCTATTTACGAACGTTTTTATGGCGTGTGGGAGCAGCCTTTATCAGTGGTTCGTTCCAATCAGGACTTTGTAACCGTTCTTAAAATACGGATTCGCAAGGATGGAAGTATTGTGGGCAAGGAGATTGTGACGTCTTCTGGCAATCCCGCCATGGACGAATCCGTACAGCGCGCGGCAGAAAAAGTAACGCGTATCGATGCGCCTCCCGCAGGGATAACAACGGACCCATACGAGGTCAGAATCGCGTTTAAATTGGATCAAAATTAAAGGCGCTTATCCCGAAGGCCATTTCTGGCGGCGAGGGCGGCTTTTGTTTAACCTTTGACGCCAAAGGGCTTTGGATCAAATTTTTTCGGATCGAACTTTTCTCCAAATGAGTTCGCTGTTTTTTGAGAGGACGACACTTTTTTTACAAAGAAAGTCCGGCTGATAATTCCTTCGGGAGCTGCCTTGTTGGATACCCTGCATTGAAACGCCAGCATACTGTCTTCCGGTTCAAGGGCGACTGTCAGGCTCGGGTCAAAGCAACCTGCGATGGGGAGTGAAACTCCTTTGAGGTCGTCCCATTGCTCCCATTGATAACGCAAGGGCGGCTCACCCGAGACACTTACCTCCATGCGCACTGGTTCACCGGGAGGAACGCGCAGAACCAAAGGCGTGGTCGTATCGAATTCAGGCGCACCCTGAGCCAGAGTGGGCTTCGTTTGCGGGGCGGGGGCGCCAAATACTTGAGCATTTGTTTTTGGAACTTCTTCTGGAAGAATGCCCTTCCTCCGAAACATTTGGGCATAAGTTTGCACCACCACGGGCTCCTGAGCTTTGGGCTTGTCGCCGTCAATGGAGTTGGGGGTGTTTTGTGCTGGAGAGACTGTCAGGGGTGTGCTGGCGCTTTCTTTATCTGCCTTGGACTGGGGCCCTGCGGAGGGGTTTGAGTTCGGGATTTCTTTGGAGTCGCCTATGGGGGCCCCTTCGGGAGTGGCAGGTTTCGACTCGGGGGAAGCCTGTTCTGCGGCTGGCACTGGCACTGCAGCCGATCTCGCATAGGTGTGTTTGATGCTTGATTGGAAATCTGGCCTTGGCGGTGCCTTGTAGGGAGCGGCGGGCAGCGGTTGGAGAAAGTGTACTTGCCGGAGGGCCAGTGTTTTATCGCCGGATATCTCAGAAGCCAGGGGCAGGGTGGCCGAAATATCCGTGTCCACGGGTTTGGAATCGCGGATGGAATTCGCGATCGAGGTGAGACGCGCCGCACGCTTCTGAGTGACAAAGCGCCGGAAAGCAAGGCAGTCGGCTTGAGTTGCCGGAGCCTGCCACTGAAAATGTTCATAGCCCGAGAACGCTTGCCAGTAAGGATTTTCAGGCCAGCGCAGCAGAACCTCTCCCTCTGAAAGGCCTGTGACTTCACTTAAAACAACGATGGATGCCAACACCCAGATTTTTGCCGCCGCAAATCCTTCTTGCTGGGCGTCTGGAAAAAGCGCGACGACTTCCGTCCAGTCAAAGTCACGCGCCGCCTTCGCGAGGGGGCGCGTGAGATCCAGAATATCGAAAAGCCGGACTTTCATCGAGGGTTCCACCCTATACCAACTATGGAACGGAGGGGAATGCTGATGCCTCTTTTTTTAGGCCCGAATCTTTTCCTCGCCCCGTCGCAGGCTGCTTTTTATGGATTTAGAGAATCACTGGGACCGCCTGCGGTGCTCCCTCTTCCCGCTTCGGGGGGCGCCCTCTGATTCAAAGAAGGGCAGTGGATGGGGCCCGGGCGCATTTTCGGCATTCTTTTGTTCAGGTTTTTGCTCAACTATAGGAGTGGTGTGCTCGGGGTTCTGTGATGCTCGAAAGATCATCGCGGTAGTGCCGAAGCGGAGGGATGCGCGACAGAAAATAGGTCATGGCGGTGGGGGCGATCGCTGAGGAAACTGATGCTTGCTGCAATAAACCCTGATTCAGGCTATCCCTGAAGACGCTTTTTCGTTTTTACTCGAATCTTTGTTAGAAGAACGGATTTATGTCAGACCATTGGACAGCATTGAAAAACTCTGCACGCGGTGCACTTTCCCAGCGTAATTACGCGGCGGGCTCTCTTTTGGAGCGCCTCGGGACGACTGGAGTGGGCACTGCCGAACTGTTAGCGGCCGATCGCCAGGGGCTTGGCTTGGGGTGGATCCCTGGGGTCGAGTTCGTGCCCCGCCGTGTGTTTCGGCAGAGGCATCGCGGTTTTTTTGGAGAATTCGTGCGGGAGGGGCAGGGGATCACTGGGGATCTTGCCTTGTGGCCCAGGCAATGGGCCTCCGCAACAATGTTTGCAGGAACGGCCAAAGGTTTTCACATTCATCCGCCTTTTGTGCCGGCAAATACGGACCCTGCGGCCTGGTTTCAGCACCTTTTTGGTCCAAACCCGGCGCCTGTCAGCGAGCGCCCTTATGCGAAGGAACAATGGGACGTGATGTTTTTTGTGAGGGGCAACGTCGAAATGCTTTTGGTCGACGAGAGGATGGGGTTGGAGCGTCGCATCATGCGGTTTATCCTCGAGGGTGACGACAGCGGCGGCAACGCGCACGCTGGGGTGGTCATCCCGGCAGGCGTCGCGCATGCGCTGCGAGTGGAGGGGTCCACAGATGCCATCATGGTGTACGGCACCAGTACCGTGTTTGACCCCGCCGCCGAGGGGCGTATCGCGGACGATGTGGAGCGGGCCCCGCTCCCAAGTGAGTGGCAGGCTTACTTGGACGGTGCCAAGTAAAGTTTTTTGAGCTCTTTTATGCCTATTTACGAATACGAGCCTTGTTCCGGAGACTGCCGTATTTGCAAAAAGGGGTTTACGCTGAACCGGCCTTTGAGTGCCCCAGCCCTGGAGAAGTGTCCCTTGTGCCGTGCGCCTGTGCGCAAGCTCATCAGTTCCTTTTCAACCCCAACGATTTTAAAGCCATTATCCACGGCGCAGGCAAAGAACGCCGGGTTCAAAATTTATAAAAAGGTGGGCAACGGAGAGTACGAGCGGCAGTAAAAGAGAGAGAAAATCGGTTTCATGCAAGGCGCCCAACACCCCCAACACCCATCCACACCCGAGGTCCGAACGGAGGTGCAGGTCATGTTTTTCGACACGGACTGTGCCGCCGTCGTGCACAACATTGCCTATCTGCGCTTTATTGAAACAGCGCGCACCTATTTGGCGGAGCAGCTGGGAATGGGCCTGGCGGAGATGGCCAAAACCAGTCTTTTCCCCGTGGTCGCCCGCACTGAGATTGATTACAAGAAGCCGGCGGTTCTCGGCGATAAACTTGTGGTCCATGGCTGGTTAGAATCTTTTGATCGAAGCCGGTTCTGGTGCGCCTTTGAGATCCGCAGGGAGTCGGACCAGGTTTTGATGGTGAGCTCCCGCCAGATGTTAGCCTTGGTTCAAATGCCGGCCGGCCGGCCTGTCAGGCTTCCTGCTGAGTGGCAGGAAAGATATCCCCACCTCGTGGGAAATCATTAAAGAGTGCGGGCAAGTACGGTACGGGGAGCCTGTCGCGTTCGAGGCCTGCAGCGGGAAGACTTCCTCCAAATGCTGCTGAATCGATTTGATTGTCGGGTTCTTTGTTCGGAGCCTGCCTCTGGGCTCATACGGGGCCGGTTGTTTGCATCCTACCGTGGCTCGGGCTTGGAGAAAATATCCTGCAAGCCCGCATCTTTTTGGGATGCTCCGGTTTATATCGTGGTACCCGAAGGAATGACGGCGTCCTTTGGAATCACCACGATACCATCGCGGATAAAAAAGTTCGGGCCGTCAAAGGTGTCAGGTTTGCCCGCAGGATTGATGGTGACGCGGTCTCCGATGCGTGCGTTTTTGTCGATGATTGTGTTTTCGATATGGCAGTTGCGCCCAACGCCGATGGCCGGAGCATCCGCTGGGCGAGCGAGCTCGGAGTCAAAAAAATCCGCCCCCATCATGACGGAATTTCGGAGTACGCTTCCGGTTTCAATCACGCTTCGAATTCCGATGACAGCGCGGTCAATGGTGGCTTCTGTGATGACGCAGCCGTCAGAAACAACGGCTTCGCGTACGGTGGCGGAGTTTATTTTGCTCGCGGGCAAGAAGCGTGCGTGTGTGAAAATGGGCGCGGCAGAATCGAAGAAATTGAACGGAGGCAACGTGCGCGCCAGCGCTAGGTTGGCATCAAAAAAGGAACGGATGGTGCCGATATCCTCCCAATAGCCTTGGAAGATATAGGCGGAAACCTTCGCTTTGTGAATTTGCTCGGGAATGACGTTTTTGCCGAAATCCACGTGCTGGTTGTCCAAGGCTTGAATCAGAGCGTCCCGGTTGAAAACGTAGATGCCCATGGATGCCTGATAGAGCTCGGCATCTGCGGCTTTGCCGAGTTTGGCGAGCAGTTTTGGGCCGATACGAAGCGGTTCTAACACTGCGGGGTCCTTGGGTTTCTCGACGAATTCGGAGATGCGGCGGTTGGCATCGGTGCGCATGATCCCAAAACCCGAGGCGTCCTGGCGGGAAACCGGCGTGGTGGCGATGGTGATATCCGCCCCCGATTCGATATGACCTGCGAGAACATCCCGGAAGTCCATGCGGTATAACTGGTCGCCAGAAAGGATGATAAAGTGTTCGTATTGGGAGTTTAGAAAATCCCTGAGGTTTTGCCGCACGGCGTCTGCAGTGCCCTGGTACCAGCGCTCACCGCTGGGCGTTTGCTGAGCCGCCAGAATCTCGACGAAAGCTTTTGAGAAGTCGTCGAATTTGTAGGCTGCGTGAATATGCCGGTGTAGAGAGACGCTGTTAAACTGCGTGAGCACAAAGATGCCCCGCAGACCGCTGTTAATGCAGTTGCTGACGGCAATATCGACGATTCGGTATTTCCCAGCAAGCGGGACCGCCGGCTTGGAGCGCTCTTTGGTGAGCGGGAAGAGCCGGGAGCCGGCGCCACCGCCCATGATGATAGCGAGGGTTTTATCTGTGATGGAGGACCAATTCTGTAGGCTCATGAAATGACAGGCGAGGTTCGGGTGAAGGATGGCTTTAAAAGCATGATACCGTTTTGTGCGCCTGCCGAGCCGCTTTTTTTCGGAAGTTTTCTCCCGAAGTTATTAGACGTCGGCATGGGCGTCTCTTAAAGTCGGAGGCTTATGTGCGGGATTGTTGGCTATGTCGGAAATCAAGAGGCTGTTCCCTTTCTTTTGGAGGGTTTGCGGAGGCTTGAATATCGGGGGTACGATAGTGCGGGCGTGGCCGTGTTAAATGAGGATGGCCTTGCAGTGCGCAAGCGCATCGGCCGGATTGCGAATCTCGCGGAGTTGTTGAGAGAGGCTCCTGTGGCGGGAAGAGTGGGGATTTCGCATACGCGCTGGGCGACGCATGGAGGGGTTACCGACGATAATGCCCACCCGCACACCGACCAATCGGGGGCGCTGGCTCTTGTGCACAACGGAGTGATTGAGAACCATGGCGCGCTGCGTGAAGCGCTCGCGAGGGATGGTCATGTTTTTCGTTCGCAGACGGACACAGAGGTGCTGGCCCATCTGGTTGGCAAACATTTTCAGGCCGTGCGAGGCGGCGCAGGCGGGGTTGCCGTGTCCGCGGCGCAGCTGGAAGAAGCGGTGCGCTCTGCGTTGAGCCAGGTCGTGGGAACGTATGGAATCGCTGTGGTGCACAGCGATCTTCCCAGGGTGATTGTGGGTGCACGGCGGGGAAGCCCGTTGGTGCTGGGGATCGGAAAAGGGGAGCATTTTCTCGCAAGCGATGTCGGTGCCATTGCTCGCCATACGCGCGAAGTCGTTTACCTCAAGGATTTTGATGTGGCCGTGGTCACGCCCGATGGTTTCGAATTGTCGACCCTCAATGGAGGCTTGAGTGGCTATGAAATCAAGGCGGTCGAAATCCAAGAGAAGGACGTGGACAAGGGGGATTATCCCCATTTCATGTTGAAGGAAATCTTTGAGCAGCCTGAAACGATCCGCGACGCGATGCGCGGTCGGTTGTCGAGGGAGGAGGCCTCTCCAAAATTGGGTGGATTGAACATGACCAATGCCGAGCTTCGTACCGTGGAAAGGGTTGTTTTAACTGGTTGCGGTACCGCATTCCACGCGGCGATGGTGGGCGAACTCTTAATCGAACAACTCGGTCACATTCCCGCGGAAGTCGAATTCGCTTCCGAGTTTAGATATCGCAACCTGCCGCTGCCCAAGGACGTTTTGGTATTCGCCCTCAGCCAAAGCGGAGAAACCGCAGATACTCTCGCTGCGGTTCGCGAAAGCCAGAGGAAAGGCCACAGAACTCTAGGGATCTGCAACAACGTGGCTTCCACAATCGCCAGGGAAAGTGATGGGGGCGTGTATATGCACGCGGGAACTGAAATCGGGGTCGCCGCGACGAAAAGTTTCACCAGTCAGTGTACGGTTCTCACGCTGATTGCTTTTTTGAAGGGCCGCATCAGGCACCTTTCCAGTGCTGAGGGTCTGCGAATGATCGATGAACTCGAGGCGCTTCCCGACAAGGTGCGTGAGATTTTGAAGCTCTCGGATCAAATTCGCGAGGTCGCCAGAAAGTATTCTCATGTGCAGTCCATGATGTTTTTGGGGCGGCAGTTCAACTATCCAGTCGCCTTGGAGGGCGCCTTGAAGATGAAGGAGATTTCCTACATTCATGCCAGCGGGCATCCAAGCGCCGAGCTCAAGCACGGTATCATTGCGCTTATCACGCCTGAATTGCCGAGTGTGTTTATTGCGCCGGAGGACAGCGTTTTTGAGAAAAACCTGAGTAATATCGAGGAAGTTCGGGCCCGGAAAGGACCGGTGATCGGGATCGGTTCGGAGGGGAGTCGCCGTCTGGAGCAGATATGCGATGACGTTATCTTGATTCCGCGCTGCCCCGACTATCTGTCGCCGATTCTTAATGCGATTCCACTGCAGCTGCTTGCGTATCATACGGCAGTGGCGCTTGGATGCGATGTCGACAAGCCACGCAACCTGGCCAAAAGTGTGACGGTTGAGTAATCGGGCGCATGTGAGTGGCGTATTTTAATGTGAATCTGCATTTTGAAAGGCGGGAGTCCTCCGGCCCGTGTTCCTGCCGCCGGGGGAAATGGGGCGAGGGCCCTCCTCCAATTGGCGCCAATTGGCGCTTTCTCCCCCCAATCAGGAGTTGCCTGAAACGCGCTGCGCGCGTAGCTTATTCAAAGTTTTCCCAAACGTTCACTTGCCATGGAAACCCTCAAAAACCGCGACTACTCTTCCGCTCCAATCAATGCCGCGCTCAAGCCAGCCGACAAAATACGTCTGCTGAAGGAGATGCTGCGAATCCGCCGGTTTGAACAGGCCGCGCTTCGGGCGTATCAGGGGGGCAAAATGGGCGGGTTTCTGCACCTCTACATCGGGCAGGAAAGTGTAGCGGTTGGAACCTGCTCCTTGATGGGCGCCAATGACCATGTGATTACGGCTTACCGGGATCACGGGCATGCCTTGGCGGTGGGGATGAACATGAACGAGTGTATGGCGGAGCTTTTCGGCAAGGCGACGGGGTGCTCCAAGGGCAAGGGGGGGTCGATGCACTTTTTTGCACCGGACAAAAACTACTGGGGCGGGCACGGGATTGTGGGGGGGCAAACGCCTCTGGGTCTTGGTCTTGCGTATGGCTTGAAATACAAGGGTTTGACTGGGGCGGCGATGTGTTTCATGGGGGATGGGGCCGTGAACCAGGGGTGTTTTTACGAGTCCATGAACATGGCGTCTCTTTGGAACCTGCCGGTGATCTATATTATTGAAAACAACGGCTATTCGATGGGCACGAGCCTCGCGCGCTCGAGCGCCTTTAAAAACTGCCTCGCAGAGAGGGCGGAAGGTTTTGGCATTGAATGGGATACCCTGAACGGCGAAGACATATACGAAGTGCGTGCAAAAGTGCAGGTAGCCGTTGACCGCGCCCACAAACAGTCGCGCCCCACCGTTCTGGAAATTGCGACGTATCGCTATTACGGCCATTCCGTGGCGGATGCAAAACACAAGGTGTACCGGACCGAAGACGAGATTGAGCGCTACAAGGCGGAGCATGATCCGATCAATCTGTGGAAGGCACGCCTTCTTGCAGAGCGCGTGTTAAACGAGGAGCAGTACGAGGCGATGGACGATGCGGCCAAGCAGGAGGCGTCAGATAGCATCACCTTTGCCGAAGAAAGCCCCATTCCTTCCGTTGAATCGATCACGGAAGACGTTTATTTCGAGGTGGACCGCCAGACTGCGGCGGGACGCACGGGGCGGCATTTCTTTAACGACTAAATACAAGCGGTTTCCAGCTCGAGTCTGGAGACGAACTTCTTTTTTATGGCTGAAATTACATTCCGTGAGGCACTCCGCCACGCCATGGCCGAGGAAATTGAGCGCGACGAAAACGTCGTACTATTGGGCGAGGAAGTGGCCGAGTACGACGGTGCGTACAAGGTGACCGAGGGTCTTTGGAAACGCTTCGGCGACAAACGCGTCGTGGATACGCCCATCAGCGAGGCCGCTTTTATCGGCATGGGAGTTGGTGCCTCCATGCTCGGTCTGCGGCCGGTCATGGAACTCATGTTCTGGAGTTTTTCATCGGTAGCGTGGGACCAGATTGTTAATAATGCAGGCTTTGTGCGGTACATGAGCGGCGGGTTGATCAACTGCCCGATCGTGATCCGAGGCCCCGCGAATGGCGGCACGAACGTGGGGGCCACGCATTCGCACACCCCCGAGAACTGGCTGGCAAACGTCCCGGGGATCAAGGTTGTCTGTCCTGCCACGCCTTACGATGCGAAGGGACTGTTGAAGGCGGCGATTCGTGACAATGATCCCGTCATGTTTATGGAAAACACGCTGCTTTACGGCGAAAAGGGGGAAGTGCCCGAAGAAGAGTATGTGATTCCACTGGGAGTGGCTGACTTGAAGAAGGAAGGCACGGATGTGTCCATCATCGCCCACGGCAGGGCTGTTTTGACCGCACTTAAGGCGGCTGAATTGCTTCAGGCCGAGCATGATATTAATGCCGAGGTGCTCGATCTGCGCTCGATCCGTCCGTTGGACGAAGAGGCGATTCTACGCACAGTCAGGAAGACACACAGAGTGGTGCTCGTGGAGGAAAACAAACCCTTCTGCGGCGTTGACGCCCAGATCGCGAGTATCATTCAAGAGAAGTGCTTCGATGATCTCGATGCTCCGGTCCTGCGCTTGAGCGCCATCGACGCCCCCGCGATTTACAGCCCCGAACTGGAGCGCCGCCAGCTTCCGCGCCCCACGGACATTGTTGAGAAAGTGCTCAGTATCTGCAGGTAATCTAAAGACTCGGCGGCCGCTTTTGCGGGCGTTTTGGCCATGCCTTGAAAAGGATCCTCTACCTTGGAGGATCCTTTTTTTTGTGCGCCCGGCAGGGCGCGCACTCTTGGGGGTTCAAGTCCCCTATGCACCCGGTAGGGGGAAGCATTAGCTGGACGGCACGGGCGTCCACCGCGAGGCGGAGTCTGAAGGAAGCCGCAGGCAAAACATTACCGCGATGGACAAAAACCACATACGAGGCAGCAACACTGCGATGAGACGGCAAATATCGTCAAAGTCCCATACTTACCCGGAGAGTGA
>CANJPY010000014.1 GCA_947476255.1 Chthoniobacteraceae bacterium
AGGAGGTTGGCCATCCCCGAAAATGCCCTAACCGAGCATCAATCAGGAAACAGCCGCGCCCTCAAGGTGGTGCACTTTGAACCTACCCGATTTCGAACATTGGTGGTGCACTTTGAGTGTTCACTGACAGAAAGCGCGAATTTTCCCTGAACGCTTCCAGTTCATGAGCGACTGTCGATTTTTGCTAAAGAACTTGTCATAGTCCTCGCGACTCTGTGCCGGATTGTGCCCTAGGCTGCGCAGTTCCTCGGGTGATTCAAAGAGGACGAGATAGGCATGGTGTCTAGGAAACAGCCGTTCAGGAGCGAATGTATATTTGAACTTCAGAATCTGCCCGCGTGCAGCCCTTGGTGAAATGAATCGCCTCTTGCATCCCTTTGGAGAATACTTGCCGTCCCTGTTCCTGAGATTGGACTCCACGATCGTGTAAGCGTTGGGAACGATGTGCCACGCCTCGGATGCGATGAGCAGTAGGAGGGCCTGAGATAATTTTCCATTGGTCGACTTGAGTCCATTTTCGAGCCAAGAGACCGTGTCCCATTTGCTTTTCACGAACATGCGCAGAAGATCCTGGGCACGAGGATCCAGACACTCCTTGTTGGCGAGAAGTTCCTCGACGTTAAGCCAGTTTAGGGAATACCTGTCACGAGCCCCCTTTACCGAGATCGGTTTAAAGATCTCTTCAGCATTAAACCTGAGATGGTCATGGTCAGCATGGGTCGGTTCCCCGTCCAAGGATGTGGTGGCTTTATCGGTCTCGCCCTTGATGACGTAATCGAGGATTTTCCGTTTGCCGATTGTGGCGTTAGCGACTGCTTTTTCTTCGACGGGATATTGGTTGTCGTTAGACGGGGCTGGATGGGTGTTCTCGGTGGATGAGCTAGTGGGAGAAGGGGTATCTAGGAAGGTTCTATAATAATATAGCGACCGAGCGGAATCGGTGGGGGGGGCTGAGTCGCAGTGGGGATCGGGACTGTGGGTGGAGCTGTCCATAATAGTGGATGCCCTGCTGAGCTGACGTGATCCTCCTAGGGCAATCAGAGGCGTCGGTTTAAAGCTGGCCGTTCGTTGCTGGTACTTCTGGGCGTCTAGCGGCCCTAGTTTTGG
This sequence comes from Chthoniobacteraceae bacterium, assembly GCA_947476255.1. Taxonomy (GTDB): domain Bacteria; phylum Verrucomicrobiota; class Verrucomicrobiia; order Chthoniobacterales; family Chthoniobacteraceae; genus Chth-196. Next base: position 1,108 of record CANJPY010000014.1, read on the forward strand.
GTCTTACATTCCCCATGGGCACTGACGCGGTACTGGCCAAGAGCCTTCACGCACTGGCTCTGATCGTACCGGATCAGTCCCTTGCCCAGTTTGTAAAATGGGAGGATTTTTTGGGCTCTTAGCCGTCTGGCTGTGCGTGGTGATACAGCGATAGCTGCCGCTAATTGCTTTTCCGTCAGTAGTTTTAGGGGTAGGGGTTCATGCGCCATAGGCTTTTTCGCTGTAGAGACCGTGAAGCGTGGTTCATTTTTATGGACCACAAGTCTGTGCATTGAAGATCCCGGGAGCGCGAAAATCCTTAGTAGATTGGTTCACAAATTTTGTTCACACGTCTTGCGGCGGGTCTCCCTTCCGTGTAGAAAGCGGTGATGACCAGTAAAAAAAGCACCCCGATCGCCGTACTGCGGTACACTCTTGGACCCCATGATGGGCAAGAGGAGATCTTTGCAGCCACCGTGCAATGCTCGGTGTCTTGGGTAAAAAAAGCATCTGCTGGACAGCGCTTTGTAACCCCCAAGACAGCCCACAAAGTCTCAATGGCTACGGGCGTCTCTCAGGAATGGCTGGTTTCGGGTGATCCCAAGGCGCCCATCCTTGAGCGTGATAACGTGACGCCCTACACATGGGATTCCTATGCACGCTGGCGCCAAGAAACAATTGCCCCAGTGAGCAGTATCGACCCGCGGGTCGTAGCTGCGTTTGCCTCCGAAATCACCAAGTCCCTATTTGCAGCGTATGAAGCCGGACGTGTGAATACGGCGATCAACGACCTTTGGAAGTTTTCAAAGGCGATGAAAAGCCGTTATGGCGCCCCTAACGAGCTTGGCGTGTCGGTTCAATTCACTCAAGATGTGGGACGGGATGTGGTGGAGTTGTCCAGTAGCGAGTTGCGGAATACGACGTTGAGCAATGACAGCTAGATGTGTCCGTGGGTGCGATGCCCGGTTTTCTGGGCAGTGCGCATGATTTTGAGGGGCACCGACGAAATTTAGGCTGGCTGGTAGGCGCACGAGAGGTTGCCTTTGACTTGACGGGCATTAAGCCAGCTGCAAAGCGCGGGAGGCGTGTTTGCGGTAGACCCGATGATCGGCGTTACCAAAATGTTGGGCACAACAGCTCCACGCGGTTAACCAATCCGTTCCCCCCCCAACTCAACCTTCAACTTACAACACAGCCCTCCACAAACTTTGGTGTAGACCCGTAGACCCTCTCAAGCTCCAGAAAATAGTGTCACTTATTTGTCCCTGAGAAAAACAAGAGTCTCTTGCTTTCCTTCGTAAGTCCCTGTCGTTCAGAGTGCACCCGTCAAGATTCGAACTTGAAACCTTCTGATCCGTAGTCAGATGCTCTATCCAGTTGAGCTACGGGTGCATTCCCGAATGGGGCAAGGACTTTGCTATATCTCTCAAATCGGTGCAATCTTTTATTACGGTTTCTTTCAAAAATCAGTCCCAGACAGCCTTTCCCAGCTTCTCCGAGCCGCGTCCGTTCCTTATCAATCGCTTTCGTTTCACTTACACCCGCAGCGAAGCCTGCCTAGGAGCCTGCCTAGGAGCCTGCCTAGGAGCCCGCCCTTAATCCTCCCGCTTGAGAACCCGCAAAAGCCTACGGACACACTCCGTAAATGGTGATCTTGTACTCCGCCGCCTGCGCGCACAGGCCTTCTTTCTCCAATAAAAGCGTCTGTCCAGCCTCCACTCCGATCGCCGACAAACCCGCTTCGTATGCGTTCTGCAAGGTGACCGGGCCGATCACAGGCACGTCGAACCGCAGGTCTTGTCCGGGTTTTGAGACTTTCGCCATGACCGCCCCTTTTTTTCCGAGTGAGCCTCCGCGCAAAATAGCGGCGTTTGTGCCTTCAAAGGCCTCAACGGCAAGCACCGTCCCTCCCTTGACCACCACGGTTTGACCGATGTCGAGGCGGCTGCTTTCCTTGGCGATCCGAAATCCAAAAGCAATGTCCTCGAGGCATTTGCGTCCGGGGGTCGGGCCTGCTATGAGGCCTTTCGGAGCCAGGCATTCTTCCATGAAAGACGTGGCCGGTAGCAGTTCCACGCCGGCGTCTGCCATGGCGCTGGCGATTGCGCCAAAAATTGATTCGGCATTGCGCTCCTTGAGTTTTGCGAGCAAGAGGAACGCCTTCAGGTCTGGGCGCAGGTCGAAAAGGTTTTTGGGAGCAATTTGCCCACTCATCACGGCGTGTCTGGCGCCAGAACCCTTTAGAAAACCGAGCATCCGGCCCAACTGGCCAACTCGCATCCATTCCACCGCGTCCACCAAGGCTGCGATGGATGGATCTGTCTCGTTTTGGAAGGCTGCGACAACGATGCGTTTTACCCCCGCGGCGCGCGCTCCACGGACCATGGCATGCGGATACACGCCGTTGCCGGCGATGATGGCGAGAGATTCGGGGACGTTCACGGAAAATCAGGGAAGAGCCGTGGAAGAGGATCAGATGTGTTTCTGGGAGGCGGGTTTGGTGTGCTCGATGAGTGCGTAGGCATTGTGGTTATGGATGGACTCGAAGTTTTCGGCCTCCACCTTGTACCATAAAATGGATTCCTCGCGGTTGGCCCGCTGGGCGATGTTGCGCACCAGGTCCTCGACGAAAACAGGATTGTCATAAGCCCTCTCCGTGACCGCTTTTTCATCAGGGCGTTTGAGCACGCTGTAGAGTTCGCAGGAGGCGGACTGTTCGACGAGTTGGATGAGGTCTTCGATCCAGATTGGGGTGGAGGAACGCACCGCAAAGGTGACTTCGCCCCGCTGATTATGGGCGCCGCGCTCGCTGATGGATTTTGAACAAGGACAAAGGGTTGCGACAGGCACAATGACGGTGGCGATGAAGTCAAAGACGCCTTTTTGGAGGGTCGCGTTAAAGCGGATATTGTAGTCGATGAGTCCCTTTTTGCCAGAAACGGGCGCTGCCTTTTCAATGAAGAAAGGAAAGTCGAAGTCCACGTGGGCGCATTCGGCCTGGAGGCGCGAGGCGAGCATTCCGAGCAGCTCGTGGACACGGTCGATATGCAGTTCGGTTCCGCACTCGTTGAGGGCCTCGACAAAGCGGCTCATGTGAGTGCCCTTGAAGTGCTCGGGGAGATCGACGGTCAAGGCAACTGAGGCGATGGTGTGCTGCTCGGTATTTGCTTTGTCGAGAATACGCATCGGAAAGCGGAGGTTTTTGACGCCAACGCGGTCGATGGGGATTTGACGGTGGTCCGGTTCGTTTTGGGTATCTTTGAGATGGGAGAGTTCTTTGGGCAGCATCGTAAGGTGTGTGCGGATAAAGAGAAAGGTACGAAGGACGTAGTAATGAAGGCCGAGGCGCTAGAAGCGGCGGATGACGGTGGGGCGGCAGAGGTCCGGTCGGGCCTCTGGGAAATCGAGAGTGAAGTGAAGTCCGCGGCTTTCCTGCCTAAGCAGCGCGGAATCTACGATGAGAGACGCGACAGTGCACAGGTTCCGGAGCTCGAGAAGGTCGGTGTTGATTTTGAAGTTCCAGTAAAACTCTTGAATCTCGCGGTCGAGATTGCGCAGGCGAGTGGCGGCGCGTTGGAGGCGTTTTGTGGTGCGCACGATGCCGACATAGTCCCACATGAGGCGGCGGATTTCATCCCAGTTGTGGTAGACAACCACAAGTTCATCAAGGTCTTGGGCTTCGCCGCTGGTCCATTCGGGAAGCGAGAATTGGGCGCGCCCGTTGGCTTCGTCGGGACAACGCGTGCGGAGGATGGCGGCGTTGCAGCGGTGTGCCATGGCAACGGCCTCGAGGAGCGAGTTGCTTGCGAGGCGGTTGGCGCCGTGGAGGCCGGTGCAGGCGACTTCACCAATGGCATAGAGGCCGCGGAGGCTCGTGGCGCCGTCGACATCCGTTTGGACGCCACCGGATTGATAGTGGGCGGCGGGCACGACGGGGATGCGTTGTTTGGTGATGTCGATGCCGAACTTGAGGCACGTCGCCGCGATGTTTGGAAAGCGCTCCCGGATAAACTCCGCGGGCTTGTGGGTGATATCCAGGTACATACACCGGGCGCCTGTGCGTTTCATTTCGGCATCAATGGCGCGGGCGACAATGTCGCGCGGGGCCAGTTCCCCGCGGGAATCATAGCGGTCCATGAAGCGGCGGCCTTTTTTGTCCACCAGAAGGGCGCCTTCGCCTCGGACCGCCTCAGAGATGAGGAATGAACCCGCTTCGGGATGGTAGAGGCAGGTCGGATGGAACTGGATAAACTCCATGTTCGAGATACGCGCCCCGGCGCGCCAGGCCATGGCAAGACCGTCTCCGGTGGCGATGCCGGGATTGGTCGTGTAGAGGTAAACCTTCCCGCACCCTCCGGTGGCGAGGATGACGCGGTCGCTGCGCAGCGTGGTGACCTCGCCCGAGGCTTCGTTGAAGACGTAAACCCCTAGGACCCGGTCTTCGCTTGCGAATCCGATTTTGCCCAGGGTAATAAGGTCAACCGCCATATGATGTTCAAGAACATGGATGCGCGGGTGTTTATCGATTGCGGAAATGAGGGCCCGTTCGATCTCTCGTCCCGTGAGATCCCGGGCATGAAGGATCCGGCGTTTGGAATGGCCGCCTTCCTTGGTGAGGTCGAGTTCGGCGGTTGCGCCATCGAGAGAGGCTTGGTCGTGTTCACGGGCGTCGAATTGCACGCCTAGGTCGATGAGTTCGCGCACGCGGGCGGGACCTTCGGAAACGATGGTGCGGGTGACGTCTTCGTCACAAAGCCCTGCGCCAGCGATCAGGGTGTCCTGAACGTGGAGTTCAAAGGAGTCTTCGGCGCTCGTCACGCAGGCGATTCCGCCCTGGGCGTAGGTGGTGTTCGACTCGGACTTATGAGCCTTGGTGACCAGCGCGACGTCACCGTGCTCCGCTGCCTTGAGGGCAAAAGACAGTCCGGCAATGCCGCTGCCGATGACTATGGAGTCGTATCGGGTCATGATTGGGGGCGGGATTCTGCCCTAAAGTTTGGGGGAAGGCAGCACAAAAGCGAGGAGGAGCTCGGTGCGGACAGCCTCCCGCGGGGCTTCCCTCCTTGATGAGGGCGGCTGCCCCTCGGCTCAAACAGTGGCGGGGCGTGTTGCCGGGATTATGGCAGACGCCAGTGTTCGTCGAAAAAGCCCGCGTCCGGAATATTGCCGGGAGCGAGGTGGTTTGGGGGTGTTGAGAGGTCGACAACGGCCCAGTCAGGGAGTTTTGGAGTTTGGAGCGCGTTGGTGGTGTCGGATCCCTGCCGGAAGGTAAAAGTGCTGTTGAGGACGACATAGCGCTCCGGGGCGAGTGGGTTGGGATACACAAGCACTGGGGCGTGGGAGGCTGCGGGGTAGCTGTTGTGGCCGAGTTTGAGGACTTTGTCGTCCCATTGGACGGGAAGTTTGTGGTGGGTTGTTTCGCTGCCAGAGAGCAGTTGAGCCAGAATTTTGTTCGAGCCCGGATCGCCCCAGAGGACGAGGTGATGGGTGCGGATCATTTCTGGCGTGAGGTCGGTATCCGCGACGACGCGGATCTCGCCACGGAACACGAGCTTCCACTGGTCGAGCGCCCGTTGCATTTCGGCGCGCGCCCACGCGTGGGCAACTGGGTGAAGGGCTTTGCCAGAGGGGCTCACGAAGAGAAAGGCTTCCTGAAAAGCGTCATCAATAGGCCCCTGCAGGCCGTGGCGTTTTTGGAGTCCATTGCTGGTTGTGGAAGTGGTTTCCCATTTGCCGGCGGCTTTGCTGAGGAGGAGCCGCGGCCCTGTCGCAGAGAGCGTTTGCCCGTCGCAGACGAGGGTCCATTTGCCGTTGAGGGCCCATTCCGAGGGAGGGGTTAAAGTCAATTGAGTGACACCTTTGGATTCGATGGAGAGAGAACCGGGGCCGGTGCGTCTGGCTGTGACCGTGGATTCTTCCCAGTGTTTTTGGAGCGCATTGATTTCGAGCCAATCCATCCTGTTGTACCGGAGAGTGAAGGTGGTGAGATGTATTTTTTCAGGCGCAATTGGAGATCCTGCGAGGGCGGCTGCGTCGACTTTTTCGGCGACTTGAAGTTTGGTTTCCGGATGATATTTGTGCGGGGTATTGGGACCAATAAAATGGGGAATGGTGATGCCCTTGGCGGCAGCGGCTTCGACCATCATGTCGGCGGCGCGCTTTTGGGGGTCGATTTCACCGGAGTACGCGACAACGGGTCTGTTGGCGAGATTTGCGGCGTAGCCGGGAACGTCGTACAAGCGCCAGAGGACTTGCTCCCACCACGGCGGCACGGGTTTGTCTTGGGCGAAGACTTTGGCGTACTGGGCGGTTTCGACAAAGCCCGCGCCTGGGTTGGAAACGGCCCACTTAGAGGTGTAATGAGCGGCGAGGTGCCAGGAGCCTGCTCCGCCCATGGAAAAGCCGCGCAGAGCCACGTGGCGGGGATCTGCACCGTATTGGGCGATGGCGTCCTCGAGCGCTTCGAAAACGTCGGTTTCGCCCGCAAATTTAAAGGCGTTGCAAAAGCGTCCATAAGGATGAAGCACCAGAGTGGCCGCCGGTGCAAATTCGCCCTTCTTTTTCATGCGCTCGTAGAGGAAGGAGAGCTCGGTGAGTTTGTCGCCGCGGCCGTGGAGCCAAATGTCTAGCCGCGCTGGTGTTGCGGGAGTCTCCTCGGGGACCACGATCCCGTAGGGTTGCACGGAACCGTCGATGCGCGAGCGGAAGCCTCGGACGACGAGTCCTTTGGCTTTGGTCCACGGGGTTTCGCCGGCTTTGAGTGAATCGAGGCGGGAACGGCCTTCTTTGAGAAGTTCGGCGGCCGCGGGGATTTGTTTGAGGTCGTAGAACTGGTCCCATTCGAGCGCGCGCTGGACGGCGATGGGGAAGATTTCGAGGTCGGGGAGGCGAGCGGTAAGCGAGGTGGAAAGTTTGCCGGACAGCACGAGGGTCTTCAAATCGGACTGAAGTTTGGCGAGGTCTGCAGAGAGTTCAGCGCGGTTTTGTGCCGGGATTTCAATGCCTGTCGGGGGGGACTTTTGCGTGGGAGTCTGTGCAACAGCGAGTGGCGCGGTCGTTAAGAGACACGTCAGGAGGAGAGAAGTTTTCATGCGGGGGGAGGGAGCTAAGCGCTGTGGTGGGAGTTGCAAATTTGAGAATGAGAACGAGTGCCAGAACGCGAAGCGGAACGCTCTCTTTGGAGCCTTGAGAGGGTGGTAGGCCGGACTCTAAGGGGTTGGGAATTTGAGAGGGATGTAGATTGTGGGGGTGTAGGTAAACTCGAAGCCCAGAGCGGTGAGTTTCTGCGCGGACTCTTGTGCTGGGGTTTCCTTGAAAAGCATTCCAGAGACGTAGGAATAGGGGAGGCCCAGGCTTTGACTCACCAAATTGTGTCTTCCAATCTGCTCCAATGTGTTTTGGAAGGCCTCGCTTTCAGGGGTTGCAGGTTGGTCGTTGTATTCCGGGAGGTAAAAGTCGTGGAAACACTTCGTGGCATACGAAGGGAGTCCCATTCCGAGGGCGATTTTGCGAATTTCCCGCGTCGAGAGAGTATAGACGTAGTTGAAAGCATGATCTTCGTACCAGTCGATGTATTTACTCAAAAGCTCTGTCCCAGATTTGTCTACGTAGGCGATTTTTTTGCCGATGTCCCCGTTGGTGATAATCCGATGGTGGGAGACATCTGGCGTGGGAGGCCAGTAATCGATGACCGGGTCGTGGGGTTCAATAAAAACAACCCCCTTTTTGCAAACGCGGAGCATTTCATAAATGGCTTTGTAGGGTCTGGGCATGTGATGCAGAGCCTCTTTGCACAAGATATAATCAAACGATGCGTCCTGAAGTTTGATGTCTTCGGCATTGATCTCCAAGTATTCGCTGATGTCGCCTTTCGCCAGCGCTTCCCGCAGTGAAAGTATTTGCAGATTGGAGGGGGTTACATTTTGGATGCCGGCCCGGTTCAGGCGTATGGCGTCATGCCCCATGGAATCTCCGATCGTCAACCATGTGTCATTCTGATTGGCGAATACGGGCGCAAACTCCAGCATCCGGTCCATTCTCCATGCTCCTATATTATCGGTCGCCAGTGCTTTATATTTGCTTTCTGTCCCGAGGCTCTCAAATTCCTGAAGGACTTTTGCCTTTTCCGAATGATTAAAGACGGAAAGGTTATGTTCGGCCTCAGGCAAGTTGCCGGAGACTGCAATGGCTTGGCTGACGTATTGCTTTCCAAGGGCGGAAAAACCGCACTGAATGAGTAAAATGCCGCTCAAGTGAAGGGCGTGAACATCCTGCGGGTTTTGGGTTAAGATGCTGGAGTAAGCATTAAAAGCATTCTGAAAATCGTTTCGTTTATGGAAATGCATTCCAATTTGCAGTGCATGGTTGGGCCGGGTGTGAGGATCCATCTTGAACGATAATGAAAGAGATTTTGCGGGCAAATGTGGCCTCAGATTTGGAAAATGTCACAGGAATGCTATCCCGAGTCGCGCTCAGTTGCGCCTGCGCGGGGCGCTATTTGCTTTTCTCCGTGCGGTTCCAGAGGATGCGCAGATTTTTAGTTTGGCGCCCTGCAAGGATGAGATCGGGCCGACCGTCGCCGTCGAGGTCTGCGGATTTCATGTCTTCCACGGCCACGGCATCGCTTGATATTTCGGTGACGCGCCAGGAGCCCTCACCGCTGGCTGGGGGCGTGTAGAGACGCACCCCGGGGGATCCCTTGGGATTCATGGCGCGCCAACCTGCGGCGATTTGGTCACTGCCCGCTCCGAGGAAGTCTCGCACAACAACGGCGTGTCCATCTTTGAGCGTGTCATCGAGGACCGTGCGCGGCCAAAGGGCATCGGGTGCGGCGGGTTGTTTGTAGAAGGCGACGGTGGTGCCGTGCATGGGTTCGATGGTGGCGTAAAAGCGCGAACCATCGGGTAAGCGTCCGTCGCGAACCTCGCCCGCCCAGGAATCCGAGAGTTGTTTTTTCTCCCACTGGCCGGAGACACGAGCGAAGCGGAAGACGCCTTCCTTGGCGGCGGTGAGGAGGTCGTGGGCCTTGGAGGTTCCCCATTGGATGGGGTGAAAGTTATGGCTCGCGTGGGTGAAGTCGCTTACGAGGGAAGTGGGCCAAGGGTCGCGGGGGTTCGCGGGCATGCTGTAGGCGAAGACTTTGCTTCCGTTGCCTTCGTTGTTTTTGTTGCCGCGACCGTGGAGCGGTTTGACGACCAGTTCCCATTTCCCCGATGGGGCTTGGACCCAGTGCATGCGGTGGACGGTGGGCTCGTGGTGCAGTCGCACGGGCTCCCATTTTTGGGTTCGGTCTGCAGGCGGGATGAGATAGAAAACGCCGCCACTTTTCTCGGGATCAGACGTTTCGCCCGGGTTCCACTGGGCGCCGATTGCGATTTCAGCTTTGCCGTCACCGTCGATGTCCTGTGCGGCGATGCAAACGTTGTCCCGTTCGGTGACGTTTTCCGCGATGATGTGCTTTTTCCAAGTGGGGTTTTGGTACCACTGGATGGTGTGTTGGTCGGCGAGGATGATGTCTGGTTTGCCGTCGCCATTGACATCCGCGATGGCAATGCCGTAGCCGATCTGGACTTCGGTGTCGATATCCTGAGCCTCAAAGCGTGGTTCAGGCGTTGCGGCTTGGGTGACCAGTGTCGCGAGCGGGCCGGTTAAAAGGGCGAGGGGCAGGAGTGGGGAGATTCGCATGGGGCGGCTATGGAGTGAGGGGGTTGGTTCGGCCTGCGTGGCCTTCTGGGGGGGAAGAATCAAACAAAACGTAAAGCAGCAGTGGCTGTTGCTGTTGTTTTGTCGGATCGCTTTGGTGATTTTAGAAGTGCAGACAACCTCGTGTCACGGCTGAATACGTGGTGGCAAAATCAACGGTGCAGTTGATGTTTTTTGGGAGGTGGCCGCAGGGAAGAGCCTCGTGGTTGGGGAGATTGGGAGGATTTGGCGTTGGGACGCACGTGTGCGCACGGAACCGCTAAGGGCAGGAGGGTTAAGAAAAAATTCCGACTGGTTGTCCGGTTGTGCCGGTTTCGGCGTAGAAAAGACCTCCAGCGAGCGGTTGGATTTTACGGCCCTGTGCATCAAGGTCCCTGCTTGCGGTGGTGATAAAAAGGCCTCCCGTTTTATCAAAACAGCAGGAGGTCACTGCCTCCACCGGAACTTCGATTTTTGCCAGTCTCTCGCCGGTTTTGGGATCATGGCATACCACGCCCCAGCCTCCCCACAAGGCGATCCAAAGGTTTCCATTCACGTCCGAGCACATGCCGTCTGGGAATCCATCGGCAAGCTCGAGAACAGACCTGCGGTTGGAGATTTCACCGTCGTGATAGTCGAAGGCGTCCACGCGTCTGGTGGGGGAGTCGATATAGTACATGGTTTTCCCATCCGGTGACCAGGCGAGGCCGTTGGAGATACTCACGTCCGCAACCATGCGCGAGGTGTGGTATCCGTGCGCAAGGATTCTGTAGAGGCTACCGCATTTGGGGGTTTCGCTCAGCGACATGGTTCCGGCCCAAAGCCTGCCCTCGGGGTCGCACTTTGCATCGTTGAAACGATTCTTGGAAATATCTGCCTCAGGGTGAAAGACTTTATCCATCACGCCGTGTTCGGGGTCCCATTCCACGATTTGCGGCCCGAGGCCCACGAGAAAGCCGCCCATGGCCTGTGGCACGACAAACCCCACCCGGTCCGGGAGAGTCCAGAGACGTTCGGTTTGGCGGGTTGGATCCGAGGCGTGTATTTGCCGGCGCTCGATATCGACCCACCAGAGTTGGTCCAGGTGCCAGAGTGGTCCTTCGCCGAGTATTGCGCCGGCGTCTTGGATACAGGAGGCGCGTATGGTTTTCATTCTTCGAGAATCCTTTTCATCTTTTGAAGACCCTCAGATGCCGCATCAAAGGGATTGCATGCCCAGAGGTCTTCGGGGTGAACAAAAAAATCTCAAAGCAATCTTCGGCAGTTTAGGGCCCTTAAATTTCAGATACAAGTAGCCCCGATAGACATGGGGTTGTGCATCTAGTAGGATTGGGTGATGGTTCAGATCGTACTTGTCACTGGATCCTCGGGAAAAGTTGGCCAAGCCGTTGTGGCAGAGTTGCTGCTCAGGGGAGTGAAAGTACGTGGCTTCGATAGGAGGCCTTCAGAACTGCTTCCCGACGCCATTGTTGGTGATTTGGGAGATCGCGCGTGTGTGGAAGCCGCCATGGTTGGCGTTTCTTGTGTGGTGCATCTTGCTGCAACGCCCGACGACGATGATTTTGCGTCGAGCCTGCTTCCGAACAATATCATTGGCCTCTACCACGTGATGGAGGCGGCGAGGGGGGCTGGAGTGGGCCGGATTGTTTTGGCTAGTAGTGGGCAGGTGATTTGGTGGCGGCAATTGAGCGGGCCATTTCCGATCAAAGAGGATGAGCCTGTGACACCTCGAGGTTGGTATGCAGCCACAAAGATGTTTATGGAGGCGATCGGATATGGGTTCACGCAAATGGCTGATATCAGCGTGATTATTGCGAGGCTCGGGTGGTGTCCGCGGCCCGGGCAGGAGGAGGAGATCCGGAGTGCGCATTGGGCGCATGATGTTTATTTTAGCCCTGAAGATGCCGGTCGGTTTTTTGCGTGTTGTGTGGAAGCCCCCAAGAGTGTCCGGTATTTGTTGGTTAATGCGGCTAGCCGTCCTCTGCGTTTGGCGCGCATGGATTTGGGCGTTGCGAGGGACGTGTTGGGATATGTTCCGCGGGACACTTACCCAGAGGGGATGTAGCGGATGGAGAGGATGGAGAGGGGTTGCCCAAAGCAGATGAGGGGATGTCTAGCCAAGGTGGATCTGGCAAGGATCGTGTGCCGCGTAGTTCCGGTGAGAGGAGAACTTGCCTTTAAGAAGAGCCTAGATATACGGTGGTTTACTCGAGTTTCTCGAGGTCTACCCCCTGCTTCCATCATGAAAATTACATCCAGAGTTTTAACCAGTCTTCTCGCTCTAGCGATCGGCTCCAGCTTCCATTGGGCAAACGGTGCTGATGAAAAGGTTCGCGAAAAGGATCCCAAGAACGCGGAGAAGGAGATCAAGGCGGATACGAAGGAGGGAACCAAGGGCGCGAAGCCCGTGGAGAAGGAGGGGAAGACTGCGGCGAAAGAGGGAGCCAAGGATTCGAAGCCCGTGGAGAAGGAAGGGAAGGTTGGGGGGAAAGAGGGAGCCAAGGATTCGAAGCCCGTGGAGAAGGAAGGGAAGGTTGGGGGGAAAGAGGGAGCCAAGGATTCGAAGCCCGTGGAGAAGGAAGGGAAGGTTGGGGGGAAAGAGGGAGCCAAGGACGCAAAGCCCGTGGAGAAGGAAGGGAAGGTTGTAGAGAAGGAGGGAGCCAAGGATGCGAAACCCGTGGAGAAAGACGGGAAGGTTGCAGGGAAAGAGGGAGCGAAGGACGCGAAACCCGTGGAGAAGGTAAGTAGGACTGCTCCCACGGACTCAGGGCAGGAGGCACAGCCTGATGAAAAGGACGGCAAAGCTGCAGTTAAGGCAGCGAAGGCTGCAGCTAAGGCTGCCAGCAAAAATGTGAAAGACGGCAAAGAAGCCAAGGATGCGAAGGAGTCAGAAGACTCACCAAAGAAGTAGTTGGCAGTTTCGCTCGTGCGACAACGAAGGAAAGCCCCTCGCGCTCTAAAGTCCGAGGGGCTTTTGTTTTCTCCGAGCTTACTGATGTGATGGGTGCAGGATTATCAGTCCGGTCAATTTGCAATCAAGTTCGAGTGTTCTTGCGGGTGTTTGGCGGACTCTGCGGAAGGCGTTTTTGGTCCCGGCCTTCATTGATCTTTAAGCACGGGAAGCAAGAGCCGAGAGGCGTGCGTTTTTTCGTGGAGGATGGAGTGGGTGGCGCTTTGCGTGTTTTTGAACCAGTCGACGGTCTGTTGTTCGCCGTTTTGGGGATTGGGTTCGTAGAGGGGTGCGCCCGTGCTCGTGAGGGTGACACGAAGACTGTGGCCTTTGTTGATCGCAATACTTGTCCAACCGACATGCCAGGAGAGAAGCGCCGGTTCGTTGGGAACAAGCAACTTTTGGCGCTCGAATCCCTCTCGATATCTGGCGCGAATCGGGTAGTCCATGAGAAGAATACTGCGTCCATCCGGGTAGACGTCCGAGACACGGAGGATCAGGTCCGTGTCTTTGACTGGTGTCCGAATCCATATCTCAGCTTTCACTTCGCCAGTAATTTCCATGGGTTCTTTGAATGGCGCTGTCGTCCAGGTGCGAACGTCCTTTTGTGTTTCAACGGGCCGTGCGTCTTTCGCGCCAGGAAAGGAACGCCCGGCGATTTCAACTGGATGTAAGGGGTCCGAGGGGAGCGGGGTGCTGTCGGCGTCGGTATCGGGCTCGGTTGTTCGTAACAGGCCGTCTTTCGCGAGATAGAGGCTCGTGGACTTTGTTTGAGGAGGCCAGTCTTTGGCGCTCCTCCACACGTTGCCGGGCGCTCCCTCTTCACCAGTTGCGCCCATGACGTAATAGCGCACGCTTGGCTCGTTCTGAATGCCTGTGTCGGTTCCTTTCAACCAAAAATCAAACCAGCGGACCATGTGATCCAGTTCTGGCCACGCCGCGTTCTGCGGGTATACGAGTTCGCCGACCTTGTGTGATTTGTTGAGCCGACCGTGCAGCCAGGGCCCCAAAAGCAGTTGTTGATTGCCCCGTGAGCGCGCGTCCCCCTGGTGCTGACGGCCTCGGTAACTCAGAACGCTTCCCTGCACCATGAAGTCGTACCAACTGCCAATGGTGAAGCAGGGCACGTTCATTTTTGCAAAGTGCAACGAGCAATCCTCCTCCTTCCAATAGGCGTCGTAGTCGGGATGTGCATCCCATTGGCGCACAAGCGCTGTATTATCCTCGGGGTTTTTGCAGTTGGCTCCAAAGTCGGCGAAGCGAGCGGGCCTCGTAATACCGCCGATGCGGTAGCCCTCATGAAAAAGGCTCAGGCCTGTATCCACCATGTACTGGCAAACCAGATGAGGAGGACGAGTCACGGCCAAAAAGTTTTGCGCAAACCCGCCTTGGGAGCTGCCAAAGGAGCCGACTTTTCCCGTGCACCACGGTTGGGTTGCGAGCCATTCGCACGTGTCGAAGCCGTCTTGCAATTCACCCCATCCGAGGGCGCGGTAGCCGGTGTACCGGCCTTCGCTTTGCTGTGAACCCCTGAAGTTTACGAGGGCGACGGCGAAGCCGCGCCGAGCCAGGTCCGCGGAGCTTTTTCTGGTGGCATTGCCAGTGACATTGGCGTACCGCTGTTCGAAAAGCGCGGGCCATTTGCCTTCTTGTGCGGGGAGGTACACGTACGCCGACAAACGTGTGCCGTCACGCATCGGAATGAGCAGGTGTTGTTCGCGCACGCCGTTGAGTTCGAGTGGCGGCAGTTCTTGGGCGAAACTGGCTGCCGTAAGGACGAGGACGGCGCCCAATGAAAGCGGTATGAGGGTTTTGTTTGGCATGGGGAAGGTTGGAGCCGCAAACCGAAAGAAACCTTTGGGAAGTCCTAGGCGTCAGTTGCTTTTGAAAAGCCGGGGCCCCCTGCTGCCAGATAGCCGCTGCTTTGGCCGAGTTCAGAGGGACTTGTCCAAAAGGCGTAGAACTTCCCGTTTTGAAGCGTAAAGCGGAACTTGAGTGCGCGGCCACTGAGTGCACCAAGATCCGCCACTCCGTCCCAGCGAACGCTGTGTTTGGTGAAATCACCTTTGAGGGGCGTACACCTTTCCAAAGTAAACGGGGCGATCACTTCGCCGTTTTCGGAAAGCACCTCCACGCGAAACTCTCCGGCGGGGGCGGAGAGATTCACGAAAAGATGCTTTCCGGTAAACTTTAGCAGCCGTGTGGTTAATGTACCTCCTGCTGGTCCGGCATCCATGGAAGCAAACCCGTCTCTGCGCAGGGTTGCCACGCCCGTGGAGACTTCGCCCTCCGGAGCCGCGGGTGAGGGGGCGCTGCGCCCGCTGGCGTAGAAATGCAGTTTGTCGCCCACGATCAGACAGCCTCCGCCTGCTGACTGGACATTGCCCCAGTTCCAGTCAGTTGCTTTTTCCGACATGGCGAGAAAGGGCTTTCGGTCGGGCCGCTCAAAATAAAAGCCATCGCGGCTAAAACCGAGGCAGACATCATTGAGTTCCGGTCGGCCGGTCGCAGGGTCTGCAGCACCTCGGAAAATAGTGAACAGGCCGAGGATGACACTTTCGTAGGCGACACAATCGAGGTTGGTGAGCTGGGGCTGGAAGCGGGTGTCCTCCCTCGGGAGATCGAGTGCATCCGCGGCTGCCCACCAGCTGTATTCGCCGGCTTGTTTTGTCGCGTCGACAACCCCCTCACGACACTCAAAATAACGGCGGCAGCGACCAACCGCGGTGCTGGAGTCTTTACGCAATCCAAAAACCCAGACTTTGCGGAAGGGATTCCAAAAAACAGTGCTCCGTGGGTAGATGGTGTTTGTTGTGCCGGTCGGAGCCGTCCAGTGCACGCCATCGGCGGAGAGGTGGATTTGGAAACGCCATTCGCCCTTGCCTCCAATTTCTTCGCGGTGGGTGCGGTAAAGACGGAAGCGGCGTTGCGGGTCCGGTTCGTCGGGATCCAGCCAAACACTTGCAGAATCGCGGTCTCCGGAGTGCACGACATTGGTGCCAGAGACAACGCCGAGATCGCGTTTTTGCCAGGCGATTCCGTCGTTCGAAGTGGCCAGACAGGTGGCGTGCCGGTGGCCTGCCATGTACCAGAGTTTGAAGAGGCTGTCTCTGGGATCCCACCAGACGCCGTCGCTAAACGGGGCTGCCGTCGGCGGGGAGGATTGTCTCTCCCAAGGCTTGTCGGGCTTGAGAACGGGATTTGCGGCATGCCATTCTGGACGGTGCAAGGAGCGCTGCAGGGTCGTGTGTTCTATGAGAAAGTCGTCCACGAAGAGTTGTCTGCCGACATCGATGGGAATGATCGCCGGAGGCAGGGCGAGGTGGGGGGGAGGGTTGTCCGTCTTTCCCGACGGATGAGAGGGATGGGGAGGCCAGGGCAGAGGGAGTTGGATTCCGTTGTAAAGCATCTCGCCTGAGGCGGTTTCGGCGGCCACGGCCGGGAGGGGGTTGGGAAACCTGCCCAGCGTAGTGATGCCTGCGAGAGATGCTTTGAGAAAATGGCGGCGTTTCATGGCAAAAGGAATTCACGCGCGGGCGTAGGCACGGGGGGAAGGGACCATGGTGCCGACACCGCAGGCTTGCGGGCGCGAACGGCATGGCCTTGAGGGGCTAACCCTCCAGCGCAAAAAGATGCAACGGGGAATTGTTGGAGAGATAGGGGCCTTCCGTGGAGGGTTTTCCATTTCCGTTCGACCCTTTGTTTGTTCCCGCAGCCACGAAGAGTTTTCCTCCCGGATGCAACGCGACTGACTGGCAGTTGGCCATGGACTTGTCCGCGAAAAAAGAGGTCTTCTCTCCGGGACGCACGAACACGATTTGGCCCGACCCGGGTTGTCCGCTGAGGGGGGCGATGTAAAAGCCCCCGGGATGCCAGGCGAGATCCAAAAAGAAGCCGTCCGATTCGCCTCCGATCACGGTTGTTTCCTTTGCTTTTCCAGACGGGTAATCAAAGGTGATTGCGTTTGGAGTGCCCTTGACAAAACCACCTCCAGCGGGTTTGCAACCGGCTGCGAAAAGGGTGTTTCCATCGGGCGAAAAGCGGAGGACGCGCAGGCCCGTCACATCCTGCATGCGTGAAAGCAGGTAGAGTCCGGAGGCATCGATTTCACGAATGACCGAGCGGAGATCGGTGGGCGCGACTTGGATTTTTGAAAAAAAGTCGCCGAAAACCAGCTGGTTCCCATCGGGTGTAAAGCTCAGGCAGAACACGTCCTGAGTATGTTGAAAGTCGGCGAGTTTTTTTCCGTCACGCGTATCCCAGATGCAGACATGTTTGTCGCGGCCGCAGGAGGCGAGTTTGTCGCCTTTTGGGGAGACTGCGAGTTGGCGGATCCAGCCGTCATGGGCGGCCGGTTGAGTCCATTTGAGCGTGGGTTCTGCGGAAACGGCGTCCCAAGCTCCCAGACGCCCCCAGGTATCGGCTGCGTAGACGACAGATTCCGCGGGGTGGGTTGCAAGGGTTTGCACCCATCCTTTAAAGCCCTTGATCGGGCTCAGTTCGACAAGTTCGTGGGGGGCTGCGGGCTTGGCGTTGGCCGGTGCTTTTGCTTTGGGCTTGGAGTCGACCTCCACGAGTGGCGCAGCCTCCAGAGGCGCATCCAAGAAACGCCAGCGCCGGAGGGTCGAGTCCATGCAAGCCGCAAGCAGCACGGTGCCGCACGGAGTGAATCGAGTTTCGAAGATCTGAGCGGAGGTTTGGAAGGCTTTGAGAAACTTGGCCTTCGTGGGGATGGTGTTGTCTGGGGAGTTCATGCCAGCGCCTCCTTGATGGGGGTCATGTCCTCGTGCGCGAGCGGGAGAGGTTGTCCCTTGTGCTTGTACTGCCGTTCTTCGGAGTCAATTCCCAGCGCCTTAAACCAGGTGTGGAAAACGGCACCGATATCGTACTTGCCGTCCTTGATTTCAACGCCAGTGTCGTCCGTGGCACCTACCACCACTCCCGGGCGGACCCCGCATCCCGCCATGGCGAGACTCCAAGAGTTGGCCCAGTGGTCTCGCCCTGCGTGACCGTTGATGCGCGGGGTGCGTCCAAATTCACTCATGGCGATGACCAGGGTGTTTTGAAGCAAGCCAGAAGCTGCCATGTCTTCGACGATCGAGGCGAAGGCGCGGTCAAACTTCGGGACGAGGGAGGCGTGGGAGTTAAAGTTGTCTCCATGGGTGTCCCAGCCGTAGTTGGCCACCTTCACAAAGCGCACGCCTGATTCCAACATGTTCCTGGCGATTAACATATGAGTGCCAATGTCGGTTCTTCCGTAGCGCTCGAGATCCTTGGCTGGGAGTTTGCTGGTGTCGAAGATGTCCTGCCGCCGCATGAGTTCCCGGGCCGTATCGTAGGCGAAGGTGCTTGCCTCAGTCAGAGAGGGGCGGCGCTGTGAGGCGTAGCGCCTGTTTAGGACGTCCCGCAGGGCGTTGCGTTCCTCGTCTTCGGTTTCGGTGAGCAGAGGGTTGCGGAGCAAGTCTTCAGGTGGCTTTCCCTCTCCAAAAGCGAGTGAGCCGTAGGCCGGTCCAAGAAATCCGGCGTCATCGGCGCGGAAACCGCCTTGTCCCTCCTTGATAACCACATACGGAGGCAGGTTTGACTCCATGGGGCCGAGAAGATGGGCGACGGAGGAACCGAAAAACGGATAAAGAACGCCCCTGTTTTTGGGATCGCCGCGCTGGATGCGTGCAACCCCTGAGGAATGGTCGTTATCCTTCGTGCAAAGACTCCGGACAAGGCACAGGTGGTGCATTTGTTTGGCGCAGGCCGGCATCAATTCGCTCACATGCGTGCCGGGAACGGATGTGGGAATGGAGCGGAAAGGGCCGCCGAACAGAGTGTCTGGCTTCGGGTCCCAGCTTTCCAGTTGGCTGATTCCACCATCCAGCCATACAAAGAGCACCTGTTTGTTATTGGCTTTCATGGCTTCTGCGGCTTTTGCGGAAAAAAGGCCGCCCAAGCCCCCGGCCACGGCGACCCCCGCGGCCGTCCCCAGAAAACGTCGCCGCGAGATTTGATGTTCGGTTGGGTTGCAGAGCATAAAATCCTCTAGTGATTGGTGTAAAACTCCATGGATGCAGCCATTGCCCAGGCAATTTTGGAAAGGGTCTTGGGGCGGTCCTTGCTTGCCGAGAGCATGGAGCCCACTTCCTCCGCCTCGTCCTTGTCCGGCAGTCTGCTGAAAAACGAGAGGTAGAGTTCCGCGGCGATCGCCTCGGACTTTTCCATCGAGAGAAGGCGGTCTAGCAGGTTGCCTGGTCGCGGTTGCAACGCCCAGAGGATGGTGCTGTTGTTTCTGAGAAAAAGAGCGCCGCGCAGGGACGGATCCACCTTGAGTTCAGGCTCCTTGGGGGCGTTGGCGAAGGCATTGCGGAAGGAAGTTTGGACTTTTTTCGGATCCAACGGCGTTTCCTTGATTTCGTCCCATCCTTTTTTTTCAAGCACCCGCTCGAACTCTCCCGCTGCGGTGAGGAATGCCCGCAAGAATTGCTCGGCAGAAATCCTGCGTTCCAGTGCCAGTGCAAACAGTTCGTCGGCGACATCCTGCTTGGCAGCCGACTTTTTGCCGGAGCGCTGGTAGGCCTCCGAGAGCACCATCTCCCGCACCATCCACCGGAGGTCGAATTGGCGTTCCACCATGGTGGACGCAAGTTGCTCGAGTAATTCCGGATGCGAGGCAGGGTTTCCCGAATGGCTCAGGTCCAGGGGTTCGACCAGCCCGCGGCCCATAAACTGCCACCACAGGCGGTTCACAATGTTCCTCGCAAACTGCGGGTTTTCTTTGGAGGTGAGTTTCTCTGCAAGATTCTGGAGTGCACTGAATTTGGGAACTCCGCCAAGTTTGGTTTTTTTGTCGGGCGCTACCAGCCAGCGCTCCGCCTCAGGAAGCGAAGGGATGTCGATTTCCTGACCGAGCGGAACGCGTGGACCCGTGGACCCTTTCACGCCGCTGAGCACGGAGGTGAATTCAAACTTGGCTTCCATGAGCCCTTCACTCAGCCATTTGATCTTATATTCGCCGGCGGGTTCGTTGAGTTTGAGATTTTGAAAAACCGTGAACAAACCGTTGAAGTCAATTTGTTTATAATCATTGACTGTCAGGTGGTTGTGGCACTGGCAGCACTGCAGGTCCAGCCCCATGAACATGCGGCCCACGTCCCGGGTCAACCCCGGGTAGTCCGTCGTCTGGGATCCCACTTTATCCAGACGGCGTGTCATGAAGTAGCCTGCCGCACGCTTGGATTCGTCTTTGAAATCGGGAGCAACCATCTCGCGAACAAGTACATCCCAGGGTTTGTTCGCTTTCATGGAGTTGGTGAGATAAACCAACCACTGTTCATCTTCTCCTCCGCGCTCCATCAACTGCAGATGAAGCGCTTCGGCCATGCGTGCCGGAAAGCGCGGGTCCGCCAGCAGGCGTTCAGCCAAGGCCGCGCGTTTCTGGGGGGAAGCATCCGCTAAAAAGCGCCTCGCTTCTTCAGCGCTGGGGATGGTGCCCACGAGATCCAGCCAAAGCCGCCTCTGAAACTCGCCGTCTTCACAGCGCCCAGAGAGTTTCACGCCAACTGCATCGGCTTTTGCAGCGATTTGCTTGTCGAGGAAAGCCGCATCCACCTGCACCGCTCCCGCGTACGGGGCGCAGATCGACACCAAGGCTCCGATGAGTATGCCAGTGGCTTTCGGTGTAACGGATCGAGGCAGGGCGGGGAACATGGGCGATCGTCTTTTGACTAGTCCTATTGATTATCCTGACAAGATTAAGTTCTTAGACAATACTTAAAAAAAAGTGCACCCTTAGATATAAACGAAATGAGCAGCTTTATGTGGGGTGTGGGCCCTTAATTTTTGCGGATCCCCGTCACTTAATCCGAAGTGTTCGGCTTAAGGGGCCGAGCGTGCAGCGGCGCTTGGCCGAGTCTGACGTCCTGGTTGCACGCCTTTTGGCCCGCTCAGCGTTGATCTGGAACCTCAAAGGGCGATTCAGCGGGCACAACGACGGGAGCCACGACAGACTTCCAGACTTCGTACCCCGTTTCGTTCATATGGATGTCATTTTCGAGGAAGCACTCAGGACGTGGCATGCCTTTTTGGGTAATGAGTGGGGTGGTCGTGTCCAGAAACTTGATCCAGGGGTTCTCCGTGCATTCCTGCTTAATCAGGGAGTTGGTTTCCTTGATTGCATCCCAGCGGTCGAATCGTTTGCCTGGGCTGGGGACGATTCCGAGCACGTACAGGCGCGTTTGGGGAAGCGCCTCGTGAATTTGGCGGTACAACCGGCGGAAATGAACCAGGATTTCTTCCGGCGTTTGGTTGGAGTTTAGATCGTTGCTGCCCTCGTACAGAATGACGGCCCGGGGTTTAAATGGAATGACGAAGTTGGGAACGAACAGTTCCGCGGCGTGGGACATTTTGCTGCCTCCGATTCCGTAGTTGTAAACATGCAGCGGCGCAAGGTCGGTCTGGATCGATTTCCACAGCGCCATGTGCGAGCTTCCGATGCAGAGTACGGCGCCCTCTGGAGGAGGGGGGATTTTAAGTTTGTTTGCCACCAGTTTTTCCCACTTAAGCATTTCTGCTGTGGGGGTTGGAGCCCCGAACAGCTCGGACACACCGCCTGATGAAGCCAAAGTCAGCAGAATGAGGGCGGCGCTCAGTAATCTTAGGGGAGGAACGTGATTCATCGTTGGAGAAAGTAGGGCATATTCCGTGCTCTGTCGTTGTCTTCTTATTTTACGGAGCCGGAAATGAATGTCTTCTGGGAAAACGGTTCTTAAACGATTTTGAGGACAAAAGCAATTTTGCCAATTGACAACCTTCACTCGGTAAGGCAAGTTCGACACCCTTTAATTTTCGACAACATGGCCAACACACCTTCCGCCGCAAAGCGCGCCCGTCAGACTGAACGTCGTTCACTGATCAACCGCCGTACTATGACCTCAGTGAAGAATCAGCTCAAGGCTGTCCGTGAGGCGCTCAAGACCGGCAAGAAAGACGAGGCCACAGCGGCTGCAATTTCATTCGTGTCCACCTTGGACAAGGCTGTCAAGACGGGCAACGTCCATCGCAATACAGCGAGCCGTCACAAGAGCTCTGTGCAGCGCGCTCTGGTGGCACTTCACTAAGCAGGGCGGATAGTTCTTACCAGACTTTTCAATTTTAGAGGGCAGTCTCGAAAGGGGCTGCCCTTTTATCTTTCGCGTAACGGCGTGAAAGATTGGAACGGTTGGAGAGACGTGCTGCCGCCGGTTGGAGCAGCACGTCCCAAGGAATTGCCGGTGGTGCTTGTCCTCGGTAATTAGAGCGCAGCGAGAATCGCGTCGCCCATTTCACGCGTGCCCACCCTCTTGGTGCCTTCGCTCCAGATGTCTCCGGTGCGATAGCCATTGTCGATGGTTTTACGGACGGCGGCTTCGATGGCGTCTGCCGCTTTGTCTTGGCCGAGGGAGTAGCGCAGGAGCATTGCCGCGGACAGGATTTGAGCGATTGGATTGGCGATTCCTTTGCCCGCGATATCGGGGGCGGTGCCACCGCTGGGTTCAAACAAGCCGAAGCGGCCGGTGGCAAGTTCTTTAGTGCCGAGAGAGGCGCTTGGGAGCATGCCAAGGGAGCCCGCGATCATTGCCATTTCATCCGAAAGAATGTCCCCAAAAAGATTTTCTGCGAGGACGACGTCGAAGCCCCGGGGATTGCGGATCAATTGCATCGCCGCATTGTCCACGTAAAGGTGGCTGAGTTGCACGTCGGGGTATTGTTTGGCAATTTCAGTGACGGTTTTGCGCCAGAGGACGCCGTTTTCGAGCACGTTGGCTTTGTCGATGGAGGTGAGCTTTTTGGAGCGGCCCTGCGCGGCCTTGAACGCCACGTGGGCGATGCGTTCAATTTCGCTCTTTTTATAGATCATTGTATCGATGGCCACTGTCTCTCCGTTTTCGGTGTGAGTGCCCTTGGGTTGGCCAAAGTAGAGGCCGCCCGTGAGCTCGCGCACGCAAAGAACATTAAAGCCGCCGGTGATGAGTTCCTCCTTCACCGGCGAGGCGTGGGTGAGGTTCGGGTAACAAAGTGCAGGGCGGAGGTTTGCAAACAGCTGAAAATGTTTCCGAAGGGGCAGCAGCGCCGCGCGTTCCGGCTGTTCGTTGGGGGGAAGTGTTTCCCACTTGGGACCTCCCACGGAGCCAAAAAGAATGGCGTCCGAGCCTTCGCAAACCCTGAGCGTGTGTTCTGGAAGCGCCTTGCCATCGGCATCAATCGCCGCCCCGCCTACGCGGGCTTCCGTGAATTCGAGATGAAACCCAAAGCGCTCTTGAGCGGCTCCAAGCACGCGCAGTGCCTGTTCCATGACTTCTGGCCCGATGCCGTCGCCGGCTAACACAGCTATTTTGAAACTTTGCATAAAGTTTCACATTGTAAGCGGCTCCGGACGCCGCGTGGAATATCGAAAAAAGACATTCGCTGCTTTTTTACAACACGACTGCACTCCACGGTGCCGCCCCAGGAATGTTCACTCGCTATTTCCCGCGCCCGCGGGATGGGAGCGGGATCTTTTTATCGACGGCTATTGCCTTGTCCGGATTCTTTGTGAGGAATGGGGGCATGATTCAAATACGCAGGTCTGAAGAACGCGGATATGCCAACCATGGCTGGCTCGAGTCTCGGCATACTTTTTCGTTCGCCGATTACTACGATCCGAAGCAAATGAAGTTTAGGTCTTTACGCGTGATCAATGAGGATCACATCGCTCCCGGCGCCGGTTTTCCAACGCATCCGCACCGCGATATGGAGATTTTGACCTATGTTGTTTCCGGGGCAGTGGCGCACAAAGATACCACTGGCGGAGAAGGGGTTATCCGGCCCGGTCAGCTCCAGCACATGAGTGCCGGAGAAGGGGTGCAGCACAGCGAATTCAATGCGTCCGCGAAAGAACCGCTGCATCTGCTTCAGATTTGGATCCTGCCCTGGGAAAAGGGGCTGAAGCCGCGGTACAAAGACATCGACCTTGCGGGGCTGCCTTTGCATGGCTCGCTAAGGCTTGCCGCATCGCCTGATGGCAGAGAGGGAACTCTGCAAATCAGTCAGGACGTTCTTTTGTGGGTGGGGCAGAGCGCAGAGAATGAGAGCACGTCCTACTCCATCGCTCCCGGGCGCTCCGTCTGGGTCCAGTTGATCAGCGGTAGTTTGAGTGTGAACGGGGAACGTCTCGGAGCCGGAGACGCCGCCGCACTGAGCTCCGAGACAGAAGCGCGTTTAGAAGCCGGCGGAGCCGCGCACTTTCTGCTATTCGATCTGGAGTAAACGAAGGCCGAGGGTGCTCTCTTTTTGAGAGCGCCTCGTTTCCACCCAAGCGATGGCCTTTTGACTTGGATTAGCGGCCGGGAACGAGTTCGAAGAGAAAACCTTTCAGGTAGCCGCTTTCCGGAATGGTTGAAATCATCGGGTGATCCAGTCCTTGCGTGAAGGACTGTACAATGCGGAGTGTTTTTTTTGCATCCACCGCGGCTTCGTTGATGACCCCTTGAAACAGCTCCGCACTCATGTGGTGGGAACAGCAAAACGTGGCTAGAAGACCTTCGGGGTTCAGGAGTTTCATGGCGCGCAGATGAATCTCTTTGTACCCGCGCAGCGCATCATGGATTCGGCCTTTTGATTTTGTAAAAGAGGGAGGATCGAGCACTACGAGGTCGTAGTTGGAGCCCGCTTTCTCGCGCTCGTGCAGATAGTCGAACACATTTGCCTCGACCGCCTGGACGGAGAGACCGTTGAGCGCGGCGTTGCGGTGGACTTGTTCCACGGCTGTGGCGCTGATGTCGATCGCGGTGACTTCTTTGGCGCCCGCCTTGGCGCAACTGAGTGCAAAAGCGCCCTGGTTGGTGAAGCAGTCTAAAACGGTCTTTCCTGACGCGTGCGCTGCCACTCCACGGTAGTTTGCGAGTTGGTCGAGATAAAAGCCGGTTTTTTGACCACTGAGCAGGTTGATTTCGAAGGTCAGGCCATCCGTTTTAAAGCTACTTGGGCCGGGATCCACGCCGTAAAGAATGCCCGTGGTCAGTTCCATGCCCTCCGCTTTTCGAATAGGCGTGTCGTTGCGCTCAATCACGCACCGGGGTTGGAACATCTCAACGAGCGCCTCGACGATGAGCGCCTTGCGCTGGTCCATGGCGAGTGTAAGGGTCTGAAGTACAAGGTCGTCTCCGTAGCGGTCTACGACGACACCGGGCAAGCCGTCGCTTTCACTCCAAATAAGGCGTCCCAGTTTTTCTGGCAGCCCGTGCCGCTTTCGATAATTGGAAGCCTGGGTGATTCTGCGTTTGAAAAAATCGAGATCCAGATCCTGGCGTTGTCTTGAAAAACGGCGCGCGACGATGTGCGAGCGACCGTTATAAATGGCCGTGCCCAGCATGCGGTCTTTCCCGTCCTTGAGTGATACGAGTCCTCCATCCTGAGGATCCCCAAATGTCTTGAGAATTTCAGTGGAATAGACCCAGTCGTGTCCGTGGAAGAGACGCGCGCGTGGTTGAACAATAAGACCTGCCATGTTTTTAAAAGTGAGACGATGAAACCTGCTGGGAGGATATCAACGGATACGCGGAGATGTTGCGAGGCAGAACTGGAATCTATTCTGCGCACCTGTCACAGTGCCCAAGGTGAGCATCGTTCGTACATCCTCAAAACTCCTGACCGGTCTCGGCGGAACCGTTCTTTTATTCTTGTACGGTCTGGCGCCGGTCGCCGCACAGACTGATCCTATTGACTCGCAGGACACGTTGCGACTGCTGGAGCGCTCGCGGATAGAGCTTTTTCGCAGGGCCGCGCCCTCGGTTGTGATCCTCGAGGTGGAACTTTTGCAGGATGCCGCTGAAATGGATTCAGACACTGCAGATTCGAATCCTGCAAGTAAGCGCGGAGCAAAATCGGAGACGCGAGCGCCCGTGCGCAGCGAGGGGTCCGGATTTATTGTAAAAAGTCAGGGGTTGGTCGCTACAAATTTGCATGTGGTCTCCAAGGCGCGGCGGATCACTGTCCGGTTTCATGATGGACGGCGCATGGACGGCCGGCTGCTGGGGGTGGATGAGCGTACGGATGTGGCTATTATTAAGGTGGATGCAAATGGCCTTCCAGCCCTCAATTTTGCCAACAGCGATGATGCGAGCGTAGGGCAGTTTGTGTATGCCATTGGAGTTCCGTTTGGGCAGGAGTGGTCTTTTACCTCTGGGATGTTGAGCGGGAAAGGGCGGTCCCGTTTATTGGGGCCCACGAGTTCGCTGCCTTTGTTTGAGGACTATCTTCAGACAGACGCCGTGATTAACCCCGGGCATAGCGGCGGGCCGCTTCTTGACAGCGATGGAAGGGTTCTGGGGATGAACACCTTGATTGCACGCGCGGAGAGGGGGCTGGCGTTTGCAGTGCCCTCGAACCTGTTGCAGCAAACGATCTCGCAGCTGCTGGAGTCCGGGCGTGTTTCCCGTCCCTGGTTGGGTGTCCGCGTGGAAACGCTGGGCGAAACGGCGGCGCTTCAAGAGAAGTTGGGAGCCGCCAAAGAGGGGGTCGTGGTCCTCGCTCTGGAGGCGGATGGACCTGCTTTGAAAACTGACTTGCGGCCAGCGGATGTGATTCAGTCAGTGGATGGGAGAAAGGTGGCCTCGGCTGTGGATTTGCAGCGCGAACTTTTTGCGAGGAAGGCTGGGACGCAGGTGAATCTTGGGGTTTGGCGCCAAGGGGCAAAGAAAACGGTGGTGATTCAGTTGGTTGAAATACCCGAGGCTCCGAGGCCGGTGATAGAGAGCGAGAAGGGCCCGCCAAGCGGGGGCGCCCAAGACAAACTCGGGCTTGTTCTTCGGGAGGTAAAAGGACGCGGGGTGCGTGTGGAAAGCATTGCTGACGGGAGCCTTGCCTCGCGCAACGACCTGGAGGAACGCGATATCGTCACCGAGGTGGAAAACCGTCCCGTACGCACTGTGGCGGAGTGCCTCTCCGCCATTCGTGTGGGGGTGGGGCGCAGTCGCGGGGGGGTGTTGCTACAGGTGGAAAGACAAGGTCGCCGCACTTTTGTACTTTGGCGGAACAGCGAGCCTTGAAGTTTTTTTAATGAGTGAGGGGCAGGACGCGTTCTAAAACCGCTGCTGGAAGTTCCGTACACTGATACGCGATTTCACCCAGAATGGGAACGCTTAGCAAATCTTCAAGTACTGCTCGGTTGGTGATCGTGGCGGTATCCTCCGAGGAGGATACGGGCTGGTTTAAAATGACGCCGAAGCTTTCTGCGCCCGAGGTCCGGATGGAATCAAGGGTGAGTTGAGTGTGGTTGATTGCGCCGAGTCGGTTTGCTGCAACCAGGACAACCGGAAATCCCAAAGTGCTGGCAAATTGGCTCATGCACAACTCACGAGTCAGTGGAACGCGCCATCCGCCAACGCCTTCGATCACTAGGAACGCATGCCTGCCAGAGAGGTTTTTGATGGTGTCAGCGGCGGTCGCCACATCGAGAGGCCTGTTTTCCACCAGACTTGCGGTGTAGGGTGATGCGGGGACTCTCAGCCAAACTGGATTGACTTCTGCCGGGGAAAGGACCCCGCCGGATGCCGCATGGAGTTGGTCCGCGTCCAGGCGGTCACCACAACAGAAAGGTTTAACTCCAACCGCATCGATTCCATGCGAGCGGAGGGCGCGCACAAGCAGGGACGAAAAGTGAGTCTTTCCCACCCCCGTATCTGTGCCTGTGATGAAAACTCCGGAAGCCATTGAATGCAGGTGGATCAGACTCCGATTTCTTTCTGTAGAGCCTCAGCAATCCGGTCCGCATGCGCGTTAATATGATCGAAGTCACGTCCCTCGATGAGCAGGCGCACTTTTGGCTCGGTGCCGGAGTATCTCAGCAAGACGCGTCCCATGCCTTCGAGTTCTTTTTCCGCCGCTTCGACCAAGCGAACCACTGTCGAGAGGTCCTTGATGTGAGGCTTGCGGGAAACCCTGAGATTGCGTTGCGCTTGAGGATATTTGGACAAGCAGGCTTTGAGCTCGCTCAAAGGCTTTCCCGTTTCCACAACGATGCGAAGGATTTGAAGCGCCGCGACCAACCCGTCGCCCGTGGTGCCGAAATCGCGGAAGATCATGTGCCCGCTTTGCTCGCCACCGATGTTGTAGTTGTCCCGGACCATGGCTTCGATGACGTAACGGTCTCCCACGGCCGTGCGCAGCACTCGCGCCCCATGGGTGCGAAGTGCCTCGTCCAGGCCGAAATTGCTCATGACCGTTGCCACGAGGGTGTTGCGTGAGAGTGCGCCGCGCTTCATGGCGTCAATCGCGGCAATGGCCAAAATCTCGTCTCCATCGACAACGGTTCCTGTTTCATCGCAGAGAAGAACACGGTCGGCGTCTCCGTCGTGGGAGATGCCTACGGTGGCGCCGCATTTTTTGAGGATTCGCGAGATTTCTTCCGGGTGAGTGCTGCCGCAATTCGCGTTAATATTGCGGCCGTCTGGGGAATGGTGCTCCATGGTCAGGGTGGCGCCGAGTTCTCGCAGGACGCAGGGTGTGGACTTGTAGGCGGCGCCGTTTGCGCAGTCCAAGGCGATGTGCATGCCCTCGAGCGTCATGCCTTTAGGGAAACTGGCCTTGGCGAATTCGACGTACCGCCCAAGAGCGTCGTCGATGCGCTTGGCGCGTCCGATTTCGCCTGCCGTGGGACGAATGGCCTCGATTTCGCCGCTAAACACCAAGTGCTCTATGCGCCTTTCCACGGCATCGTCGAGTTTGTAACCATCGTGCCGGAAGAACTTGATACCGTTGTCTTCGTAAGGGTTGTGTGAAGCACTCAGGACGATTCCTGCGTCGGCCCGCAGCGAGCGCGTAATGTACGCGACGCCGGGTGTGGGCAGGGGCCCGATGAAAATAACGTTGGCTCCCAGCGACATAACGCCTGCGGCCAGTGCGTTTTCCAGCATATAACCCGAAACCCGCGTGTCCTTGCCAATCACGATTGTCGGCCTCGAGCTGTTGGACGCTCTTGGCGCACCTTGCTGGCTGAAAACGTGGGCGGCCGCTCTTCCCAAGCGCAAGGCTGTTTCTGCGGTGACCGGCTCCAGGTTCGCAATGCCGCGGATGCCATCGGTGCCGAAAAGTTTGCGGGAAGGATCGGATTGGGTAGTCATGGAGCAGACGCTGTTCAAAAAGTGGTATTACGGTGGGTGTCTGGGGACGCAGGTGCAACCCAGAACTTGGGGGGAGGGCGAGACGTGCCGGCTTGGAACAAATTTGGAAGCGGGAAATTTTGTTTCAAACGTTTAGGCTAAAGTGCGATCTAAGTCAGGAACGCAGAAACAGGCCTTGGCAAAAGGCCCTTTCGACGTTAACTCAAATACTGAATCTGTATGAAAATGCTGAAAACCATCACTCCCCTCGCTCTCATTCTTAGTCTCGGACTCGCCGTTCACGCGGAAGACACGCCGATGGAGAAGGAAATGAGCGCCATGAACAAGGCTTACAAAGCCCTGAAGAAGTCCGTTGAAGATCCAGCGCAAAAAGCTGAGAATCTGAAACTTATCGCCGACATCAAAAAGACTGCGGAAGCCAGTTCCAAAATGGAGCCCAAGACCGCCGCGACCCAGCCCGCCGCTGGAAAAGCCGCGTATTTGGACAAGTACAAGGCGCAGATGGCCGATTTCTCCAAGGAAGTCGCTGCTTTAGAAGCCGCTGTGACCGCCGGAAATACAGCCGCGGCCAAGGCGTCCTTTGACAAGCTCAACGAGCTGAAGAAAAAAGGACACGAAGACTTCAAGAAGGACTAGTTCCCAGCCTTATCCCAGCCCCATCCGAGTCATGACGCGCGAACAGGTTCTCGACCTGTATTTTATGGATGCACGCTGCAAGCTCATTGAGCTGGCTGCCTTCTTGGATCGCGTCGATCGCTCGGATGGGGAAGGGGATTTTCGCCTGCAGTCGCTGCGAATGGCGCTTCCTTTGCTTTCTTCGTCTGAGGCAGGGCGGGCAAAAGCAGTGTTGGAGGCACTGAGCGATCCGACGCTCGAACCCATACCCTCTGCCAATGGGAAGGGTGCTTGCGGTGCGTGGCCCGGGATTGTTTCTCACTAGGGAGCTTGCGTTCCCGGTTCTTGGCGCCTGAATTTGTCTTCTTTCCTCTCCATGCGTTATATCGAACCTCACGCCCACATGGTCAGCCGCATCACGGATGACTATGAAGCGATGCGTCTTGCTGGGTGTGTCGCGATATGCGAGCCCGCATTCTGGGCCGGGTTTGATAGGAGCAGCGCCGCAGGTTTTTACGACTATTTTTGCCAACTGACGGATTATGAGCCGAAGCGGGCGGCGAAGTTCTCCCTGCCGCATTACAGCTGGCTGTGCATTAATCCGAAAGAGTCAGAGGACATGGGGCTTGCCAGAGATGTTCTGGGGCTTATCCCGGAGTTTCTCCAGAGGAGCAATGTCTTGGGTATTGGTGAGATAGGGTTGAACAAAAACACCCGCAACGAGCTTCGGATTTTGGAGGAGCATGTGGATCTTGCTGCCCGCTACGACCAGTTGATACTGGTGCATACTCCGCACCTCGAGGATAAATTGAAGGGCACGAATTTGATTTTGGATGTGCTCAGGGCCGACTCGCGCATCAAGCCCGGACGTGTGATCATTGACCACGTTGAGGAACATACAGTGGAACGGGTGCTGGATGCGGGTTTTTGGGCTGGCATCACATTGTATCCGGAGTCCAAGGCGACGCCTGCCCGTGCGATTGACATGGTGGAGCGTGCGGGGATGAAGAATATATGGCTCAATTGTGCGTGCGATTGGGGGCGTTCAGAGCCCCTTGCGGTTCCTCGCACAGCGATAGAGATGAGTCGCCGCGGACACTCGCGCGAGGCGATCGATCATCTTGTTTATGGGAACCCGCTGCGGTTTCTTTCTCAGAATCCGCGGTTTCAAATCCCTTGATGTCTTTACTGCCATTTGGGGCGTGGTCCGGAGGAGAGGCGGGGATTTTGAGCCCCAGGCTTCTTTGCGCAGGTGTGCTGTTTTTGTTGGCAGGAAGCGGCTTGTGTCAGGATATCAAAGGACCTGCGGCGGCGCCTGAGCCGGGAGCTCCGGGGCTTCCGGAGTCGTCGAGTCCCGTTTGGGATACGCAGAAACAGGCCCGGTTTTGGGTGTTCAACATTCCCGCACCGCGTGGACAAATTTGTGATCGCAATGGGGAACCGCTTGCCTCCCAGCGGGTGGGATACAATCTGGCGCTCCTTTTCCCTCGGCCGTTTAATTTTGGCCAACCTGAGATTACTCAATTTGTTGCTGATGAAGCTTTAAAGCTTGGACAGGTTTTGGGGCGCCCAATCAATCCGCAGCCGGGTGCGGCCTTGAAACATTACAGGAACCGGCCGGTCCTTCCGTACGTTCTCGTGCAGAATTTGAGCGCGCAGGAAATGACCAAAGTGAAGGCTGCGCAAAGTCCGAATTGGGAGTTGGTGCCTTTTTATGCGCGTCAATATCCGAATGGGAAGCTTGCAGGACACACGCTCGGGTATGTGGGGCGAACGGGACGGTTTCAGGATGGTCCGGTGGAAAACAACGAGTCCTTGTGGCCCGATCTGGAGGGGCGCGAGGGGCTGGAAAAAACGTTCGACCAGATGCTTCGGGGAGAGTCAGGGCAGTTGAGTGTGACCTACAACGGAGCCGGAAAAAGGGCCTCGGAGCAGGTGAGCATTACTCCGATTGCTGGAAAAAACGTGTTCACGACTTTGGATTTGCCGCTGCAACGCAGTTGTGAGGCGGCACTGGCGGCAGGCACAAAAAGAGGCGCCATGGTGATCATGAACCCTCAAAACGGGGATATTCTTGCGATGGCATCCTGGCCTCCGATTGATCCGAATCAGTTTGTGCCCTCGATCAGTGAAGCCGATTACGAGGCCCTCAGAACTGATAAAAACGAGCCCTTGTATCCTCGTTTTTCATTGGCTTCCTATCCGCCCGGTTCGACCTTTAAATGCTTTGTGGGGCTCGCTGGACTTGCCTCGGGGAAAATAACTTCTGCGGACGAGTATGAGTGCGCTCCCGGGTTTCAGATTGGGGACCGTATCTTCCACAATTGGAAAAAGACAAACACAGGGAGTCTGAATTTTGCAGAGGCGCTCGAACAGTCCTGCAACACGTGGTTTTATCAGGCAGGCCTCAAAATGGGCGCCGAAGTGATCTCCGATTATGCGGCGAGTGTTGGATTCGGTGAGAAGACGGGGATTCCAGTTCCGGAGGAGAGCGCCGGATTGGTGCCGACGGACGCGTACATGCGGGAAAAGCACGGAGTGCGCCTCACTGGAGGCCAGTTGGCAATGCTTGCGATCGGCCAGGGGGCTACCGAGATCACTCCTTTGCAAATGGCGCAGGCGATGTCGGTTCTGGGAAATGGGGGCGTTTTATACCAGTCCCGCCTGGTGCAGCAGATTCAGGATATCACTGGCGAAGTCGTGAGTGCTTACAATGTGCGGATCCGGAGGCGTGTGGAAATCTCTGCGGAGACGCAGGCGGTGTTAAGACAGGGTATGATGCAGGTGGTGAGTGGTTCCCGTGGCACTGCGCATCAGGCGAAGGTGGAGAAAGTGAATGTCGCGGGAAAAACGGGAACGGCACAATGGCATAACAATCGTACGGTGGCATGGTTCGCTGGGTTTGCGCCTGCAGAGGGGCCTAGACTGGCTTTCGCGGTAGTGTACGAGGGGGATCCTAATCGGAACGATGTTCACGGCGGTTCGCACGCGGCGCCGATGGTGGGCAAGGTACTGCGGGACTACTTTAAGAATCCTGCGAATATAAAGCCAATCTTGCCCAAGGACGAGCATGGCAATGAGATCGCGCTGCCTGTGATTCCTCTGACCAAAAAGAAGGCGGAGCCGGTTCCGGGGGATGCGTCGGATCAAGAAGGGCCTCCTCTGGAACCAACGCCAACCGCACCCAAGCAAACACCAACACCCTTCTGGAAGCGTATTTTTGGCTGATGTCTCTCAAATAATGAATACTGCAGACGCCATTATTGTCTCTGGATTGGAATTAAGCGCTCACGTGGGGGTGCCCGATAGCGAACGCTCTGAACCGCAGCGCTTGACTCTGGAACTGACGTTGTTTCCCAAATGTGATTTTTCCGTCCTGGGCGATGATTTGGGGCGCACGGTGGATTATTTTGAACTCACACGGCGCGTGCGACGGCTTGCCGCGGAAAGACCCCGGAAGTTGATAGAAACGCTGGTCTCGGATATCGCAGACTGCATTCTGTCCGGGTTTGCCGTGACAGAGGTGCGATTGGAGTTGCGCAAATATATCCTGCCTGACACTGCGTTCGTCGCGGTGCGGTTGCAGCGGAAAGTGGCAGCGCAGGCGTGAGAACCTAGGGATGCGAGGCTGGTGGTAACAGGTCTTCGGGAGCCTATTTTTTTACCTTCAAGTCTGTGTCGTAAACAGTCACGGGGCCAAAGGTTTCGAGTGCCGTTTTGATTTCTTTAGCCTCGCCCACGACGACAATGCAAATGTTCGCCGTGTCTAGGTGGGATTGTGCCGTGGCCTGCATCAGTTCAGGGGTGACGGAACCCATCCGCCGTGCGTAGGTTTTGTAGAAGTCTTTGGGGAGTCCGTACAAATCGATGTCCTGTACGCGTTGGGCCGTCCGCTCGCTTTTTTCGAGACTCAACAAGTAATTCCCGATGTTGTACTCTCTCTGGAGAGCCAGTTCGGCCTCCGGGGCTGGTTCCTTGCAGAGTCGGTCGATTTCTTTAAGAATTTCTGTCACCGCTGGAGCTGTGACTTCATTGCGCGTTTCGGCGCTGGCTTCGAAACTTCCCGCTTCCTTCCGCGGGTCAAAAGCGGAGTAGGCTCCGTAAGTCCAGCCGTGGGTCTCCCTGAGATTTTGGAATAACCGGCCTGAGAATCCACCGCCCAAAGTCGAATTGAGAACAAGAACCTCTGGAAGGTCCGGAGTGTTGCGAGGAGGTCCGGGCCGGCAGACGACGATGTTGCTTTGGACCGAGCCTGGGCGGTCGACTAAGTGGACGGAACGTCCCTTGATTTCCGGCAATGGAATTTTCACACGGTCAGCAAGATCTGTATTCTTCCAAGAACCAAACGCTTTCTCCACAAGCGGCATGACTTGGTCTGGCGTGATGTCCCCCACGATCGCTAGGGTGGCGTTTTTGGGCTGAAAATAGGCTCCGTGATACTTCACCAGATCGTCCTGGGTGATCGCTGAGACACTTTCCGGAGTCGCGATTTGCCCGTAGGGGTGATTGCCGTAAACGACTTTGGCGACGAGTTTTGACACCAAGGCCTGGGGTTGCTGTTTTTGGGCTTCGAGGCCTGAGAGGCTGATTTTTCGAGCCTTTTCCAATTGGTCTCCCGTGAAACTGGGATAACAGGCTGCGTCGGACATGAGGTCCAGCAGCGGACTCGTGTATTTGTTGAGAGCGCTTGCAATCAGGGAAATGGAATCTGGGCCGGCCACGGCTTCGACGCGAGAATTCAGAAAGTCGGCCTCTTTGGCGAAGGCCTCAGCCGTGCGTTTGCTTGTACCGCGATTCAAAAGATTGGCGACCAAGGAAGCTGTCCCAGATTTGCCGTTATCGAGGGCAGCGCCTGCTTTGACAATGAGCCGGAAGGTCACCATGGGGCGGCGGTCGTCCTGGATGATGAAAATACGGAGGCCATTGGGGAGGGTAAGATCCTTGAATTCAGGGAATGATGCAGCGGGAGCTAAACCGGGGTTCGGTTTGATGGAGCGATCGATTTCAGCAGCCTTCATGGAGCTTGGAGTGAGAATTCCCAGACAGCCGAGGAGGCAAAAGAAACGCGGTGATTGGAGGAGAGAGAATGTCATGGCCGCCGGTTACTTGGAGGGTGGGAGAGGGTAGCGAAGGAGGAACTTGCCGGAGGGAGTGAAGTATTTCTTTGCAACACGGTGCAGGTCTTCCCGTTTCACTGCCAGATAACGTTCAAGTTCGGTGTTAATGAGGGAGGTGTCTCCGTAGAACATCGAGTAATGAGCGAGCGTTCGCGCGCGGTCTGCCATGGTGCCGCCGGATTGTGCAAACTGGCTTTCCATGGCGTTGCGGGCTTTTTGGAATTCCTCTTCAGTGACGCCCTGTTTGACTACAAGGTCGATTTCCTCGCTGAGGACTTGATTAAGTTCCTCAAGAGATGCTCCAGCCTGTCCCGTTACTTGAATGGCGAGCATGCCCGTTTTTTCAAGCAGGTAACAGTAGGGGCTCACGCTCATTGCCACTCCTTTTTTTTCTACCAGGCTTTGATAAAGCCTCGAAGAACGGCCTTCGCCGAGAATGTGAGAGAGCATTTCGAGCGGATACGCGTCTGGATCGGTCTCCGAGGGCGCCCGCCACGCCTGAACAAGCGCGGGAAGGGGCGTGTTTTTTTTGACGACATCCTTGGTTTTGCCCTGCACATCGAGCTTCCACTCGAATGCTGGCCTTGGGATGGGCTTACCATTGGGGATCGCGCTGAAGTAATCTTCGATCAGCTTCCGCGTCTGTTCCTCTTGGAAGTCTCCTGCGACAACAAGAGTGGCGTTCTCGGGTCTGTAAAAGGTGCGGTGAAACTCGCGAAATTCATCGATGGTCGCCTTGTCGATGTACTGGAAGGAGCCGATGGGAACCCATTGATAGGGAGTGTCTTCAAAAACAAGGGAAGAGAGTTCTTCAAAAAGGCTCCCGTAGGGCTGGTTGTCGTAAGAGCGCCTGCGCTCTTCTTTGACAACAGCGCGTTGAGTTTCCACGCCGGCCTCGTCGATGCGAGGATGTAGCATTCGTTCGCTTTCGATCCAAAGGGCGAGCGGAAGTTGGTGGGCGGGGAGGTTGAAGTAATAATCCGTTCGATCGAAGGACGTGGATGCGTTGAGATTTCCACCCGCCCCGGAGATGTACTTGTCGATCGTTCCGCGGGGGATAAACTCCGACCCCTCGAACATCAAGTGTTCAAAAAAGTGGGCAAATCCTGTCCGGTCAGGCCGCTCGTTTTTGCTTCCCACCTTATAGAGCACATAAGTGGAGATGACGGGCGCGGAGTGATTTTGGTGCAGGATGATACGAAGCCCGTTGGGAAGCGTGTACTCCTTGAAGGTGACGGGCTTTCTGACGCTGCGGATCTCGGCCGCTGGGAGCGGATCTTTATCAGATCTTCTCTGCGGAGAAGCGGCGTGCGTGGAACTTCCGAGGGTAACGGTCAGGGCCGCAGAAAGGAAAACAGCGGATTTCATGGGGGCTTTGTTCGTAAGTAGACCCGCATTCGACAAATTCGTTCGAAAGAATTACGGGCCTCTTTTAGAAGAGTTTCAAAACT
Organism: Chthoniobacteraceae bacterium; assembly: GCA_947476255.1. Classification (GTDB taxonomy): domain Bacteria; phylum Verrucomicrobiota; class Verrucomicrobiia; order Chthoniobacterales; family Chthoniobacteraceae; genus Chth-196. Next base: position 37,028 of record CANJPY010000014.1, read on the forward strand.
GCCTCAGATTGCCAAAGGAGGCCATGCAAAGTTTCGTGATTTTAGCCGGCGCTTCGGTCGAGTCCTCCTGATTGTTGCGGTTCTGTGTTTCATGCGCTTGCACGTGGTCCTGAACTGTTGCAGGTGTAGTGGATGCACTTTCGTTTCCACCCTCCTACTTTTCGCGCTTTCGTGCTCGGTGCTTCTTTGCCCATTTTGGCCGCGTGTTCTGCGGTGGCCGGTAAGAGTTCGGAAACCAAGCCCGAGACTTCCGCTAAACGCAAGCAACCGGCCTCCTCGAATGCTCTAGCTCCCAATCCGGCGGCGCCTTGGAATGACTCGATTCTCGCGGCTATCGAGAAGATGCCGATTGGCGGCGGGTATTCCATCGGAGTGGATGCACGGGATGCGCTGCTTGCTGGGATTGCGTGGGAGGAAGACAAACCCGCGCTGCGGCCGAAATCTGCGCAGCCGAGTTTTTGTTCTGGTGCAACCTATTTTGTTTTTTTGGTGACGCTTGCGCAACAGCAGCGTGCTGGGCAGTTAATCTTGACGCCTGATGTGTGGAGGACGCTCATCGTCGAGGGACAGGCGGACGGGCAGGGTGTTTGGGGGCGGTGGAACGCCAACGGCCCCGGAACGGCGCGGTTGTTCTTTGAGACGGGGATAGGCACAAACTTTACGGATATCAAAACTGCGAAGCCCGGGGACTTTATGAAGATTTTTTGGAACGAGTCCATTGGTGCGGCGGAGAAAGGGCATTCCGTTATTTATCTCGGAACAAACGTATCTAACGGGCAGGAAACCGTTTCCTTTTGGAGCAGCAACCAGCCCGGTGGGTACGGAGGCAAGGAAGTTCCAATGAGCAAAATTAAAAGGATGGTCTTCTCGCGCTTGGAGGACCCGTCCAAACTTGCCGATGTGGCGAAGCTCCCAAGAAAGGACGCGTTTTTGGCGTCGCTGGAGGAAAAGAGTGTCACCCCTGTTGCTGCGGCCGAGGCGGTAGGCCTTAAAAAATGGTAGGAGGGGGAGTTTGCCTGCGTGCTGGAAAAGCGGCGCTCCTCTTCATTTGTGGCGTCTTTGCGCCCGGTCCAGCCGGGAGAGGGGGGCCAGGCGGCTTATTTTCCGTGTTTTTTGAGGAACTCTTTCGCGAGCGCGCGGTAGGCTGTCGCCCCTAACCCGTTGGATTCGTATTCCATGATGGTCTTGCCATGGCTCGGCGCCTCGCCAAGACGTACGGTCCGGGGAACAATGGTCCTGTAAACGATATCCCCGAAGTGTTTGTGCACCTCAGAGATCACCTGCTGTGCAAGGTTGTTGCGCATGTACATGGTCATCAGGATGCCGCCAATATGGAGACTTGGATTGGCTCCGCAGTCCCTGATTTGGGAGACAACGGTGTCAATTTTTGAAAGCCCCTCAAGGGCAAAGTACTCGCATTGGAGGGGAACGAGAAGTTCGTCCGCGGCTGCGAGCGCGTTTGTCATTAGAATTCCTAGCGATGGGGGGCAGTCCAGGAAGATGAAATCAAAGGGTTCCTCTTCCCTTAAGTGCACCAAGGCATCCCTGAGGCGAGTCAGATGGTCGTCTTGACGGGCCACTTCGATTTCCGCTCCTGCGATATTGATGTCACCGGGAATGAGCCAAAGGTTATCCCGCCGGGTGGGAATGATGGCTTCTGAGAGGGAGCCTTCCTGAAGGAGCGCCGCGTAAACGCTGTGATCTTCAATGGGTTCATGGCCGAGCGCGCTGGTGGCGTTCGCCTGCGGGTCTAAATCCACAAGCAGTATCTTGGATCCAAGTTCTGCGAGTGCCGCAGCGAGGTTTACAGATGTCGTGGTCTTGCCCACGCCGCCTTTCTGGTTAGCCACCGCAATAACTTTCATTTCAGTTTTATATTGTAGGGGAGAATACCGATTTGAAAAGGACTCGGTGCACCTTGTTTCTTGTGAGTTGCAGGATGGTGCGTCTGCGGCTTGAGTTGTCAGTGATGGTCACACCCCAAATTCAAGCTGAGAGAGAACGCGTTTTGGCTGTCGATCCTTCCTTGAGGGGAACAGGGTACGCTGTCTTGGAGCGGATTAAGGGCGCTGGCGCCCGGGGGGAGACGGTGCTTCGCGCTCTGACTTGGGGGGTGGTGCGGAACCCGCCGGGGTTGTTGCAGTCGGGGTGTCTCGTGGCGATTCATGGAAAAATTCAGGAGATCCTGACGGAGTTTTCGCCGGGGTCGGCCGCATTTGAGTCCGTCATTTACGTGCAGAGTTATAAAACTGCGATTGTTTTGGGGTGCGCTCGAGGGGCGGCTATTCTTGCGGTTGCGGCCAGTGGAGTCCCGATTTTTGAATATGCGCCGCGGCGTATCAAACAAGCCGTGGTGGGGCGTGGTGGCGCTCAAAAGGAGCAGGTTGCGTTTATGGTGAGAGCGCTTTTGGGCCTGAGTGAAACACCCCAGGCTGATGCGGCGGATGCGTTGGCCGTGGGGTTGACGCATTTTCAGGCGCTTGACCACGCGAGATTGAGGGTTGCACCTTTGGAACGTATTTAATCATGGCTGAGGCTTTAAAAGTGGATTGGTTGGGGAGGGTTTCCTACGAGGCGGGCCTGCAAATTCAAACAGAACTTGCAGAGCGCAAGGGGCAGGATTCTGTGATCCCTGACCAACTATTTCTGCTGGAGCACGATCCAGTCTATACGGTGGGGCGCTCTGTTTCCCTCGAGGATGCCGAGTTCAACGATTTGCCCTATCCTGCTCTTCAGATAAACCGGGGAGGAAAAGTGACCTACCACGGTCCCGGGCAGTTGGTGGGATACGCGGTTTTAGACCTGCGCACGCGCGGGCAGGATCTTCACCGGCATTTGCGCTTGCTGGAAGAGGGACTGGTTGATGTGGCCCGATATTTCGGCGTTGAGGCGCACTCGCGTGAGGGTCTCACGGGGGTGTGGTGCGCGGAGCGGAAGCTTGCATCGATTGGGGTGGGGGTTCGCCGTTGGGTGACGATGCACGGCTTTGCCCTCAACGTGTGCGGGGCGCTGGAAGGATTCAACCACATCACCCCTTGCGGTTTGACGGGGGTGAAAGTGACTAGCCTCGAGCAGGAGGGGGCGAATGGCCTTTCTGTGCATGGCGCCGCAGAGGTCGCCGCTGAGGTTTTTAAGCGACTCTTATAAGAGCCAGTTGCGAACAGGATGCTACGCGGAGCACTGCTCGGTCTGCCAAACGCAGTGCGGACAGATGGAGTCCTGTCCGCACTGCGGCGCAGTGACTTTTACTTTTGCTTGGGGGCGGGCGCTGGATGTGGTTCCCCGGGCATGGTTTTGCCGAGTCCCAAGTCAGACACTTTCATGTCCTTGCGGTATGCATTAAACCCGTAAAAGCTGGGTTTATATTCATCCACGAAGGCGACATCGGCTCTCGCTGGCACCTCTAATTTCAGTCCCCAAAAGACGCCGTTAACAACAAGGCGGCGGAGGCTTTCATTTTCAAACTCGTTGGCCGCACCCATCGTGGTGCAAAACACGCGGTTGGTATTGCCTGTGGAGGTTGTGTTTAGACGGGTCCACGCGATGGGCATCATGGGAGAATTGACGCCTTGCTCTTGTTTGTCGGTCGCGCGCGTCTTCTTGTAGTCGGCGGGTTGCGAATCTGGGGTCATGCCGGAGAGTACCTGACCGCGGAGGAGAATTGTGGCATCTGCTGGCGGGTAGGCTTCGTAGACGTCTGTTGTTCCAAAAACGTCAGTCACACCGTGAAGGAGGGAGGAACCTTCAGCTCCGGGTTCCACAACACCGCGTGTGGCTTCTGATTTGTGCTTGCCCCAATGGCTGACCCATTTTTCACCGAGAACGTTTTTGCCGAAGTCGGCGAGCCGGTTTTTATTAAACGCGTGGGTGCTCGTTCGAAGGCCCACAATGGGCTTTCCGGAATTCATGGCTTTTTCAAACCGGGCAAGACTTTCCTCCGGCCAATTTCTGAACCGCAGGGAGGTGATGAATAGGTCCGCCGTATCAAGGGCTTGCGGATTGGAGAGGGCGGTTACATCGTTCGGCGTGATGGTGCCGTCTTCCGCGGCGGAAAACAGGACAGTGCATTTAAATCCATGCTTCTGACTCAGTATTTTCGCGAGCATGGGGAGGGACTCCTCGGAGCGGTATTCCTCGTCGCCGGCCAAAAGTACGATGTGTTTGCCTTGGCCCGGGCCGGGTTTGGGTTCGAATACCAGAGATGTTTCCGCCGCGGAGGCCGCGAATACTGCGAGTTGGAAAAGGGCTAAACTTTTAATGATGTTCTTCTTAAGGGGTTTCATAGAGTGTTCAGAAATAATTGGGAGGCAACGAGCGTTTATGACAGTGCAAGGGCAAATTGGAGCTATAAGACGAGATAAAAGGAGAGGGTGGTTTATACGGTCCCTTCCGAAGATTGGCAGCTTTGATTTATGGCAACAGTTTTTTAGCTTGAGAAGGATCGAGGTGAAGGCGCGCGCATCCATGAAGTTTGGAAAGTCTGACAGCTAAAATGGAGGAAGGAGAGGCTGCGGTCGGGGGGCGAGCGCCGTAAAACGCGCGATTTGCCGGTAAAAACCCGTCAAAGTGTCACTTTGCTAGGGATCTTCTTGCAGAGAATGTGTCTGCGGCATTGACGAGGGGGAGTTTTACTCTGTTTAGTCTAGGGTTTGGATTGCGGCATCTGGGTCGTTTTGACTCGCCTGTCCATCATCTAACCCAACATTCAGCATCATGATCAACATTGGTATTAACGGCTTCGGGCGGATTGGACGCCTTGTATTTCGGGCGATTTGCGACCAGGGACTCCTTGGAAAAGAAATCAACGTGGTGGCAGTCAACGATCTCGTTCCTGCTGACAACCTCGCCTATCTGGTGAAATACGACTCCACCCAGGGGCAGTTTCATGGCGAAGTTTACAGCACCAAGAGCTCTCCTGAAGTCGCCGAGGACGATGTTCTTGTGGTCGACGGACATCACATCAAGTGCCTAGCGGTGAAAGAAGGCCCGAAAGCACTTCCCTGGAAGGAGTTGGGCGTTGACATCGTCGTGGAATCCACGGGGCTGTTCACGGAAGCAGACAAGGCCCACGGGCATATCGACGCGGGCGCCAAGAAGGTGATCATTTCCGCTCCCGCCAAGGGCGAGGACATTACGGTCGTCATGGGGGTGAACCACGAGAAGTATGATGCCGCCAAGCATCACATCATTTCGAACGCGAGCTGCACGACCAACTGTCTGGCTCCTGTTGTCCATGTGTTGCTGAAGGAAGGCTTTGGAGTGGCGGAAGGACTGATGACCACGGTGCACTCCTATACGGCGACGCAAAAAACGGTGGATGGTCCTTCCAAAAAGGATTGGAAGGGCGGTCGTTCCGCAGCCATCAACATCATTCCCAGCGCCACTGGAGCCGCGAAGGCTGTTGGACTGGCGATTCCCGAGGTGAAAGGAAAGCTCACTGGAATGTCCTTCCGTGTGCCGACGCCGACTGTTTCCGTGGTCGATTTGACAGTAAAAACGGAGAAAGCGACGAGTTATAAGGAAATCTGCGAAGCCATGAAACGCGCTTCTGAGACTTATATGAAGGGGATTTTGGGTTACACTTCGGACGAAGTTGTTTCCTCTGATTTCATTCACGACCGCCGTTCGTCCATCTTTGACGCTGGCTCAGGCATCGAGCTCAATAGTAATTTCTTCAAACTCGTGAGCTGGTACGACAATGAATGGGGCTATTCCAATCGTTGTGTCGACTTGGTTCGCTTTATTGCAGGCAAGTAGTTCTGCGCGTTGATTTACGGGTGCTGGGGGTTGTCCTCAGCGCCCGTTTTGCTTTCCCTCCAGTTCCTTTCCTCTGTCTGGCTCTGGTTGGCATTTTAAGTTAAGTCCGATTTTCTCTCTTTCTGTTTATGTCCAAATTATCCGTTCGTGATCTATCTCTCTCTGGTAAGCGCGTGCTTCTGCGCGTTGATTTTAATGTGCCCACCGAAGAAAAGGATGGCCATACTCGGATCACGGACGACACGCGGATGAAGGAGAGCCTTCCCACCATCAACCATCTTCGCGCTGCCGGCGCCAAGGTGATCATCATGGCCCATTTCGGGCGTCCGAAGGGGGCGGTGAATCTGAAGTATACGCTGCGTCCTGTGGCGCTTCACCTCTCTCATTTGATCGAGGCTCCGGTTGGGTTTTCTCCGGAGTGCGCGGGCAAGGTGCCTGCGGAAATGATTGAGCAGATGCACAATGGAGACGTGTTGCTCCTGGAGAACGTCCGGTTTCATGCGGAAGAAGAGGCGAATGAAGTGTCGTTTGCCAAGGAACTTGCAGCGCTTGGGGATATTTATGTGAATGATGCTTTCGGGGCGGCCCACCGTGCGCACGCGTCTACCGCGGGCATTGCCCACCATGTTTCGCAGGCCGCTATGGGACTGCTGATGGAAAAGGAATTGAAGTATTTGCAGGGCGAATTGAAGGATCCAGCGCGTCCTTTTGTGGTGATTCTCGGCGGGTCGAAGGTGTCGGACAAAATCGGCGTCATTAAAGCGCTGATGGAGAAAGCCAACACCTTTCTTATTGGCGGAGCGATGGCGTATACGTTCTTCCGAGCGCTAGGGATTTCTACGGGGAAGAGTCGGGTGGAGGCAGACAAGGTGGATCTTGCGCTAGAGATTTTGGCGCTGGCCAAGGCAAAGGGGGTCAAGTTTTTGCTTCCGGTGGACAATCTTGAGACTCAGGAGATCAGTGCGACTGCGCAGCCTCGTTCGACGGGTTTGCTTTCGAGCGCAAAGGGTATTTCCGAGGACTGGGAGGCTGTGGATATCGGGCCTGAAACGGTGGCGTTGTACCGGCAGGAGATCGCGGGAGCTAAGACCGTTTTGTGGAACGGCCCCGTGGGGATATTTGAACTGGCACCCTTCGCCTCTGGCACGCGCTCCATTGCGGAAGCGCTTGCGGCATCAAGTGCAGTGACGATTATTGGCGGGGGAGACTCTGTGACGGCGGTGAAACAATTCGGGTTGGGAGACAAGGTTTCGTTTTGCTCAACCGGCGGGGGAGCGTCGCTGGAACTCATTGAAGGCAAGGCACTGCCAGGCGTGGCCGCGTTGTCGCAGAAAGCCTAATTGCTGGCAAAAACAGACTCTGTCTACTAAGCGTTTCTGAGACTCAACTTTCCATCCCATGAGGAAAAAAATTATAGCAGCGAACTGGAAGATGAACATGACGGTGAGTGAGGCTGAGGCCTTCCTTCACACGTTTCTGCATGAGATTGGCGGGGAGAACGGCGTGGAGATCGTCATCGTCCCCCCATTTACCGCGTTAGCCAAAGTGTCAGAAATTTTGGGACGCGGTCAGGCGGCGAAGCTTGGTGCACAGAATATGCATTGGGAGAAGTCGGGCGCATTCACGGGCGAGATCAGTGCCCAGATGTTGCGTGAACTCTATGTACGTTATGTGGTGATCGGCCATAGTGAGCGGAGGACGTTGTTTGGAGAAACGGACGATATTGTAAACCGCAAGGTGCGGGCATCTTTGGAAGCGGCGCTCAAGCCGGTTGTTTGTATCGGCGAAACGCTCGAACAGCGGGATGCAGGAGAAGTTGAGTCAGTGCTTCACCGCCAGATAAAGGTGGGGTTGCAAGGACTCAGCGTCAGGGAGCTCTCCGACACGGTGATTGCCTACGAACCAGTGTGGGCGATTGGCACGGGGCGCACTGCAACTCCTGAGCAGGCGCAGGCCGCGCATGCCTTTATTCGTAAAACACTCTCGGAACTCTGGGACAGCGCTACTGCGGACAAGGTGCGGATTCAGTATGGCGGAAGTGTGAAACCGCAGAATGCTGCGGAGTTAATGAGCGAGCCTGATATCGATGGAGCTCTGGTGGGAGGTGCAAGCATGGATCCCCGTGGATTTGCTGAAATCGTGAAGGCTGCAATGCCCGCTCACTAGAGGCCGCTACCCTCTTAAACGAGCGTGGGGAGATGCTGGCTGGGTGGGGGAGTCATCGGATCGCATTTCTTTATCTTGGTTTGGAATGGGGGGATGACAGCGCCCCAGCTGACGGAGACTTTTTAGAGCCAAAAGAAAAAGGCGTCGTACCTTGTGGAGGTCGACGCCTTTTTTGTGACTTGGTGACTCGCTAAAGATCTAGCGAGTCGCTCTCAGCTCAATGCCCGCCTCCATGGGAGCCAGGAGCGGAATGTTCCTGGCCACAGGTGGGGCAGTGAATCCAGGTTGGATTCCATTTCGCAGGAAGAGCGGCGGATGAGGAAGCTGCCGCCTTTTGCTCTCCCTCCAGCTCTTCGGCGCCGAACAGTGCAGCCATCATCGCCTTGCCAATGATGTTCATCAACATACCGAACAAAGCCAACCCCATGAACATCGTGACGGCGGCAATGAGTCGTCCCGGGACTGTAACTGGGTACATATCGCCGTAGCCCACAGTGGTGAGAGTGACCACGCACCACCAGCTCGCAGCGGGCACTGAGGTGAAAGGACTGTCCTTCTGCCAGTGAGCGTTTTCAAGCTTGGTGAGTTCCGTGGGCATTGCGGCGAGAACGTCGGGATCCGACACCAGTACCTCGATAATGTGTTCCTCCGGGCTCCATTTTTTAATCTCGTGCGTGCCGTCCCATTTGTCGGTGCCAACGATCGTAACCTTCCCTGAAGGAGCGGGTTCGCCGTGAAAATCGTTCGAGTGGAAGACAAGATGTGCTTCTCCTTGCCGTTCTACGGACTGGATGTGACCAGTGGCGAATTCTGCGAAGTAGACGAGTGTGCTGGAAATAATGATGACCGAGAAGAGCGCCAGGAAGTAAATCGTGAGATTCATCGCCAGCGGGTTTTTTCGTTTCTCTGCAGCGCTGGTTTGCTGCATTTTTTGCAGCGCTTCGCGTGCCAGTTTCAAGACTCGCAGCACTCGCAGCACTCGCAAGACGCGGAGAATACGGGCCGATTTGAGGGCCGTGATATTCGCCATCTGCAGGAAGGTCGGCGCAATGGCGAGGAAATCGATGATCCCCCAGAAACTGAAGATGTAGCCCATCTTATTTCTGGCGGTAATGATATTTGCGAGGTACTCGAGCGAGAAAATGCCGACGATGATATATTCCGAGACCTCAAAGAATTTCGCGTATGGAGCGTGAATTGACTCTACCGTTTCGAGCGCTCCCAAAATGGCGGCGACGAAAATGATGAGGTTCAAAAAGGTGTGCAATCGATGGTACGCTTTGCACGTCGGGTCGTGGATCGTTTTGTAAAGCCAAGCAGGCCCTACAGGGTTGTTCTCCTGAAAGGGATCGTTATTTTGGGATGCATTCATAAAAATCGCTCATCGTCAAAGCACCTTTCGTACCCAAATTCTCTAGATTTGGGCGCGAGTCAGAATGAGAAGGGCGCGTACACGGAATGCTCCTGTTTGTTTGCGCTGTTGGCACCGGTGAGTTCTTCCAGAGTGAGAATACGCATCCCTATTCCTCACGGAAGGCTTGGGTGGGGCGAGGCCCAAGGACAAAGGTTGCGCAAGGAAGGCGTATGCCTGCGCTGGTGAGGGTGCCTCTGAAATCTGGCACACTCGTAACCAGTTCGCCGAGGATGGCGTTCTGGCAGGGGAAAAAAAGAGTGTCCCTCCCCGAAGTTGGGAGGGACCCCGATAGGTGTTTCGATTCCTGTTAGGGAAGCGTTTTGATTTTAAGGTCTTTGAATTGGATGGTCATCGTGTGGCCGCCGTGCATCTGGAGCGCAATCACTCCGTCCTTACATGCCTTGGGGCTGTTATCAAAAAGCTCGGTCGCCAGCATTCCATTGATTGAGTAAGTAATGTGGTTTTTATCGGCGATAACAACGCACTCATTCCATTCTCCGATGGGTTTGATGTTCGCTTTAATTTCAGCATCCGATTTTTCCAAGGGAGTGGAGGACCGTTTATTTTCGGAATCCCAAACTGTTTTTTCTCCGCGCTTGCTCATGATGCCCCGTCCGCCGGCGACACCGGCTTCGTCATAGATGATGCCCGTGTACCCGTTGCCTGCATCGATGTCCGCCTGATATCCGCCCACGTGAAGCATTTCGGGTTTGTCGATTTTTCCTCGGAACTGCACTCCGGAATTGCCCCCTGGAGTAAGCATCCGCCAGCTATAACGGAGTTCAAAGTTGGCAAACATTTCGGGCTGATCCTTGGAGGCGAGGAGGATCAAGTCGGACTGTTTGGAGGTTTCTTTGGTTTCAAAGCATTCGATGGCGCCATCTTGCACGGACCAGTAGCCCTCCAGTCCTTGCCATCCCGTTAAATCTTTACCGTTAAAGAGCGTAATCCAGTCGCCGGGGCCAGCGGGAGGAATCGGGTCTTTAGGTTTGTCTTGGGCGTTGAGCCCGGAGGTGAGCACGCAAAGACTTGATACGATGGAGCACCAGAGGATGTTGTTTTTGTTGAGCATATTTCTGAGGAGTTTTGCGGAGCGCGCGGCAGAATAAAAGCAGGAAGGCGGCCTGTCGAGACAAGCAATGCTGTGGCGAAGACTGAGAGGGGCAGCGCTTAGTTGCAGCGGCGCTGTTATCTTTTGGGATGGAAGCGGCCGTTGCACTAGGGCCGTTCGACAATATCGTCCGGTAGCTCGTTGCCCCTATCGGCTTCCGGTGGAAAATGTTGTGAAAGCAGTGTGCCGATCTGCTGGATACCCTCTACCAGACCGGTGGTGAATTCTCGCGCACGGAAGGCGGTTTGCATGGCTTTGACGATTTCCTGCCAAAAAGTACCCCCACAAAGCTCGTTCACTCCTTTGTCTCCAATGACCGCAAACTTTCGGGACTTTGGTGCGAGAAGAATTAACACGCCGTTGCGGTGCTTGGTGTTCTGCATCCCGAGTTTTTGAAACTCTTTGACCGCCTCCGAAATGGAGTCCTCGACGGTGTGATGCACGAGGACTACCCGGATTTCTCCCGAGGTCCCAGTCTCGGCCTCGGCAATGGCTGCGAGCACCCGCTCCCTGTTGATTTTTGGGGGAAAGAAACGATTGAATAGAAATTTCATCACCAGTCTCCTCCTGCGCCGCCGCCTCCTGAATCGCCGCCTCCGCCCGAGAACCCTCCGCCTCCACCACCGCCGCCCCCTGATCGGCCACTTCCGCCCCAATACGTGGGGCCACTCCCGTGGCCTCCGTGTAAACCGGATCCGCGCAGGCGGTTTGAAATGACGACAAATACGATGATGATGATGATTGCGACAATGGCGATGGGGGGGGGATCCCTGTCTTTTTGATTGCGCGCGTTGGTTCGCCCTGTCCCTTTGTATTCGCCTTTGGTTGCGCTCAGGATGGCGTGCACCCCGTTTTCGAGGCCACGGTTGTAGTCGCCCTGCTTGAAGGACGGCGCGATTTGTTCGGCAATGATCCGTTTGCAAAGGGCGTCTGGAAGAGATGCCTCCAAGCCGTATCCTGTCTGGATATAGATCTTGCGGTTGTCTTTGAAGACAAACAAGACGGCTCCATTGTTCTTTCCTTTCTGGCCGACTTTCCAAGCCTGAAAAGTGCGGATTGTAAAGTCCTCGAGCGCGGCCCCATCGGGGAGGCTTTTGAGGATGGCTACAACGATCTGCGTCGACGTCTCTTTTTCAAAGGTATCCAGTTCGAGGTCGAGGCGCGCTGCGAGCGATGGGGCCACCAAGCCCGCGTAATCGTTAAAATGCTTTTTGGGCGCTGGCGGCAGCGCGTCCTCTGCGTAAAGACAACGGACGAAAAGCAGGAGCGCAAGCAACCATACGAAGCGGCGCATAAAAAGCCGCTACTTAAGGTTTTGCGGGCGCAGCTTTATTGAAGTCAAACTGGACCTTGGGCGCGGCCTCGGAACCTGCCGCCGCTTGGAAATAAGGCCTTGGATGACGTCCCGTGAACCCCGCAAGAACAACCCCTGGGAAGGTTTGCACCGATGTGTTGTACGCCTGCACGCTCTGGTTGAAGCGCGAGCGTTCGACCGTAATCCTATTTTCACTTCCCTCGATTTGTGCCTGCAGATCTCGGAAGTTGCTGTTGGCTTTCAAGTCCGGATACTTCTCGGAAACCACCAAGAGTCGTGAAAGCGCCGAGGACAATTGCCCTTGTGCCTTTTCGAATTCCGCAAATTTTGCGGCGTCGGTGGGGGCATTTTGGGCGTTGATCTGGACCTTGCCCACAGAAGCGCGGGCCTCAGTGACTTCAACCAGTGTTGATTTTTCGAAGCTTGCGGCACCTGAAACGGTGTTGACGAGGTTTGGAATCAAATCGGCGCGCCGTTGGTAAACATTTTGAACTTGAGCCCACTGCGCATCCACCGCTTGTTCGCGGCCCACAAATCCGTTGTAGATGCCTACTCCCGTGGCGGCAACAGCGATAACGGCGAGGAGTATCGCGCCCAGAATGCTCAAAATAATCAGCGTAGTCTTACTCATGGTACGGGTTCAATTAGTGGTAAAAAAAGACACAGTGCAACCTAGGTTTGCGTGGTTGCATGTTTTCAGAGCAGTCGTCTTCCGAGAAGGACAAACCTGTAGAAGGGGCGCTTAATTCCCACCTTGCGAGCGGGTGTCGCGTCCAAAAGAGTGGTTCGGCGGTTTGGGAAGGCCGACGGAACGGTCTGGACAAGTGGCGCCAATGCACGAGGGCAGCTTGGCAATAATTCGAATGCAAATAGCGGTGTCCCCGTGCAGGTCTCAGGACTCACCGGCGTGTCGGCCGTCAGCGCAGGATTTTATTTTAGTTCCGCCCTGAAAAGTTCTGGGACGGTTTGGACGTGGGGAGAAAATACCCGCCAGGAGTTGGGGAATGGATCATCGGAGAACAGCGCCGTGCCTGTGCAGGTTGCGAGCGTCAGCACTGCGGTTGGAGTTTCTAGTCAGGGCTACCACAGCCTTGCTGCCCTGACAAACGGAGGCGTTTACGCGTGGGGGTCCAACTTTAGCGGGGACTTTGGAACAGGGGGCTCCGCCACAAAGGTGGCGCCTACTGCAGTTCCCGGAATGACCGCGGTGAATTCCGTAGTGGGTGGCCGTGGCTTCTCTTACGCCCTAAAGACCGACGGCACGCTTTGGACCTGGGGAAATAATACCAATGGAGAACTGGGGAATGGAACTCAAGTGAGCACCAGTGCACCAGCTCAGGTGAGCGCCTTGACCGGAGTGGCACAAGTCGCCGCCGGTGGATTCCATGGAGTGGCTGTAAAGACCGACGGCACGGTCTGGGCCTGGGGATACAATAGATTTGGCGAATTGGGCAACGGCACGCAGACGAGCAGTACGACGCCGATTCAGGTTTGGGTTGACAGCGTGACGGCGGTGGCTGCGGGTGCCGCGCACACATTGGCGCTCCGCAGCGATGGAACGGTTTGGGGCTGGGGATACAGTATCGATGGAGAACTCGGAACTGGAATCGCTAATGTGTTTTATATGACTCCAACGCAGGTGCCCGGCCTGACTGGAATCGTGGCGATATCGGCGGGGGACTTCCACAGTTTGGCGCTTAAGAATGATGGAACTGTGTGGGCCTTTGGTTTGAATTCGAGCGCCCAGCTTGGGATTGGAAATACAACCACGAGCCTTGTGCCGGTCCAGGTGGCAAACTTGACTGGAGTTTCCTCTATTTCCGCAGGGTATTATCATAACCTCGCGGTGCGTGGCACGGATGGGACTGCGTGGGCGTGGGGGAGTAATCCCAATGGAGAATTGGGGAATGGAACCAACGTGGCCTCCGCCGTTCCAGTGCAGGTGTCTGGCCTCACTCGGGTGACTGGGGTGGCCGCGGGAGCCTATCACAGTCTGGCGGTGGCTGGCGGGACTTCTTACGGCTGGGGAGCGAACTTCCTTGGAGCGGTGGGCAATGGATTCAATCTGGAAAACAGATCCGTTCCGTCGCCTGTGGTTAACTCCAGTGCCATTCCGCTCACGAAACTTACGGCTGGCGAAGACCATAGTCTTGCACTCAGTTCCTCCGGCGCGCTTTATTCGTGGGGCAGTAATTTCACCGGCCAGCTGGGACTAGGCTACAACGGAGCGACTCCTTCGCCTGTCCTCTCAAATTTTGTAGCCGTTGCGCTGAACCAGACGCCTCCATCACCAACCAAATTGATAGTTAACTACAACGGAGCAACTCAAGCGACGTTGACCTGGGCTCAGACAGGAAGCGTGACGCAGAGCTTCACCATTCAGCAAAGTGCAGACGGAGGTCTCACTTGGACGACCCTGGGAACGGTGGCAGGAAATCTGAATTCCTATCTGGTAAATGGTTTGCCAGCGGGTTCCAACCACATGTTCCGCGTGATCGCCAATGGAACTTACACCAGTTCCGCGCCGACGGCCGCGGCCGTGGCTCTCGTCTCCTTGCAGGTGACGGGAACTCCTGTGGCGCCTGCATTTCTGAGGCTGACGGCGACGGTTTCGGGTGCGGCAGGGTCTATTGGCGGCGTTCAATTTTTCGAGGGTGCCAACTGGCTTGGAAATTCTTTCTCTTCGCCTTTTGTGGCAGACATCCCCTTTGTGACAGCAGGGCCGCACACTTATACAGTCACCGTGTGGAATACCGCCGGTGTAGTGATCGCTCAAGGCTCAGCCGTTGTGACCGTCACCATGCCTCCGGATCCGCTGGCCAACTTCCGTTTTGCGCGTGGACCCGCGCGTGTCGTTAGCGACCTCGGCTATCAGACGTACGTGCTATCCGTGGATAAGGTGAAGGGCGTTGGGCTGGACCCCATGGGGAATAATGCTGCGAAGTTCCCACTGGGGCTCCCCTGGTTTGAATGCATTAGCGCCGGCTCGCTTTATCAGGTCGCCAATACAAAGCCGGTGACCTACCCCACAGTGTATCAGAATCCCGTGGCTGCCTACGGAGCTGCGGGTGGTGGCTCGCCTCTCTATGTGAACCAGGCTTATCGCTTCGCGTTCGGTTCGGGCACGGAGGTAGACACGGTCAATTACCTGGATTTCAGAGTGTCGGTTTACAAAAAGACCCAGTTCACGCCCGGTGTAACCAATGTAGTGCCTGTCAAGGTTTACACCCTTTCGTTACCCCGCCCCAGTGACACCGCAGGCTGGAACACCTTTGCTAAAAATGGGTTCGTAAAGACATTCGATTTTACCGCAGACGGCTATCCTCTGGTGACCAAAGTCGAGTTTATCGCGGGCGCAACCTTTGCGGATGCTCTTGGTAAACCGTTGAGCGCCCCCTTTCTTCTGACTCACACGGCAGGAAATTCAAACTTCTGCTACCGGATTGATTACGCCGGAAATACGCAGGTCAACGGGGCTTCGGTCCCTATGAACATCAGTGTCCCCTCGACATCGCCCACCTATGGCTATGGATACACGTTGGATTTCAATGAACGTGCTCCGTGGAACTCCACCTTCATCGATGCTCCCCATTTCGATGGCGTCGCGGTGCCTTCCGAATACGCAGGCAAATCGATCAACGAATTGCTCAAAGTCAGCAATCCTGTGACCTACCAGTTCCCAGTTCCCAGTGCAGCTTACACGATCCTGGATGGAAGCCCCGAGCTGCGCATGAACCCGATTTTGGACAAGTTTGTGAACGATCTGGGAGCCAATCCCATCATGCTTGCAAACTATGTCCTCAATCAGATTCAGCTCACCGATGCGCTGGGTTACAATGATTCAGGCGCAGTAGACGAAGCCTCGATTAATCCGGGTGGAGTCAACCGGGGCGCGCTTGCGACGTTCCTCGAAAAACAGGGATCCCCAGCCGAACAGTGCGCGCTTCTCGTGTATCTCTTGCGAAAGGCAAACGTCCCGTGCGGATACGTCTTCCCGACTCATAACACCATGCAGATGCTTGATTCTCGGATGAGCAAGCTGCTGCGGATGCAGCTCAAGGGCGCCTCAAATCCCTATTCGATGACTACGGTGCCCCAGCTCTTGAATGTGAATTATCCGTGGGTGGCAGCCTACATCAATAACCAGTGGGTGCATCTGTTCCCCTGGATGAAAGACACCTCGATTAACGAGGGCTACAATGTGACGGATTGCCTCCCTTCGGGCTATCAGACTGGGCTGCAGTGGCTTCAGAAATATCTCAACCGCGACAGCAGCATCCTCAGTCTGAGCACGGAGTTTGATAATCCCGGCAAGCTTTATCCGCTTTGGTTGAATCAACAGCTCGCGCTCAAAGGACTCAGTACAAGCGATGTCGGCGTCACCATTGTGGATCGTCAGAACAACTACAATTCCTGGAGCGATTTCCCGCAGCCCTGGCAGGTGACTCCCGGCAGCCTGGCGCCCTCTCATTTAAAGGATTCGCTAAGCGCCATTCCCAATATCTTCGACACGATCCAGTGCGTTGTTTACAGCGACCGCAACGGGAATGGGCAGTGGGATTCGACTGAGCCCCTCATTGATAGCGGTACGTTGCGTTCCGTGGATCTGCATAATCGCCGCATGATGGTGCGCACGGAGAGGACTGGTGTGAATGCGCACAAGCTGACGTTAAGCGTGGAGCCTATGCGTCCCGGCACCACTGTGACCGAGGCATTCCCTCCTAATGGAGCGCTTATCAATAAACAGGCGAGTAGCGTCCCTCTGAATACGATGGACGATAGACTCAACTTCCGCGTTGTTTACAATCGGCACCGTGCGCTTGGTTCTGGGTACACAGTTCCGAGTGGGGCGTATCCCTTCCTCGAGTTTGGGGAGACCACACAGATCAAGGCTGAGCGGCCCTTGCGTAAGGGAGACACTGCTGTCCTTTGTTTAAACTACGGGCGCGTCACGCAGGACATGCTCAATGCCCAGGCCCAGAACTTCTGGACGGCTCAACAGGCGGCCACTGCCACCGGTATTACCATGGATGCCGATGTTGCGGCGGGAACGCCACTCATGCTGATGGGCATGACTTATTATAAGCAGGTCTCTGACTTCCGGACCTGGCTTGAGCCTCTGCAGAAGCAGAACTCGCTTTCCTTCTTCGCCTACGGTTTTTCGAAGATGAGTCCGCAGCGTAATGCCGATGGGACGCTTCCCAACAGCGGCGATATCAATTCCATCTATCCCAATGTGGATATGATGTTTCAGTGGCTTGCGACCGCGTACAACGGGACCTTGCATCCGGATTCTGGATTGCCTGGAGCGACAACGATCAATGACCTGCTTTACCTTTTCACGCTCGAGGCTTCTGCCCAGGAGCATACCGTGATCAACAAGTTCTATAACGTCACAGACACGGCTTCCACGGTCCACTTGTTGCATGCGGCCCAGATGGCAAGTCCGACGCGGCCCATCATCGCACTCACAAGCAAAAGCTACATCACCGCCGGCACTGTCAAGTATGCGGTCAACGGGGTCACCCAAACTCTGCAAACTTGGGCCGGCCCCTCCATGTGGGCAAGTGTCACAAACGTTCTTTCGCCTGCGTCAAACACGGCTGCGGACTTCGCCCTCGTCTACATCACCCCGGGTCCCGTGGTGTGTGCGAACAAGACTTATCAGGGCATGGGAGCATTCGTCCTCAATCCGGGAAATTCCGCAGCAGCGTTGATTTCCAGCAACATGCTCAATGTTCCGCTAAACGGAGGCTATGGAATGCCGCCAACGCCGGATCTTACGTTCTCCCAGCCCATCAAAATACAGCTTGATACCCTCTATGTGGATACCACCTCGGGCTATACTTCGCTGAATGTGACGCCACCCACGGTGAGTGCTCCAGCCATAGACAATGGGTCCTACAACCCTGTCAACGAGTCCAATCGACTCACAGGAATCGGCAACTCCACTTTGAGCTTGGATCTCTCTGCAAGTGGCGCCTACCAGATCAACGCCGCCCTCATCGGCTCCACCTCCACAAACGTTGTCACCCAGGTAAGGGACGTTGATTCCAATGGGTCTGCGGGTCTCACCAGCTATCAGGGCGGGAACGCGTTGCAATGGGTTTCTGATCCTGTCAACTCGATCACGGGCGCTTTTTACATCAACGATACTGATCTGACCATTCCCGGGCCGATGCCAATCCGGTTCAAGCGGAATTACGACAGTCTCAATCAGGCCAATAACGAGTTCGGCATGGGTTGGAAGATGGGCTACTTCTCGTATTTGTCCGTGGCTGTGAATTCAGCCGTCATTTACGCTGCGGAGATGGATGGCAGCGTGATTGCCTACCGTCTCCAGTCTGGATCCACCACGCGCTGGGTGCCGACTGCAGCCGACAACCCTAATCTCAGCAACCAGCATGGAGATTCCGCGGGATCCGTATTCAACCTCTTTAACAACCGGATCGATGTTGCCGGCAGCGGGCTCTCGGCGGTTTACACCCTTACGGGTGCGGATGGAAGTGTGCGCACTTTCCCCGTGGCGAAGTATCCAACTCCAGGCGCCAACGGTATTACCCGCCAACGGCCCTACCTTCAAAAGTGGGTCGATGCCAACGGGAACTATCTCAACTTCACCTTTGGAGGCGACAATACTCAGCCTGATTACGGGTTCCTGACTCGGATCTCCGCATCGAACGGCAATTTCCTACAGCTCAATTACGATATCAATGGCCATATCATTTCAGCAAATGCTGGGGACGGCCGCCGTGTCTCCTACAGTTATGACTCCTATGGAGATTTGTGTGCTGTCACACGCCGGGATGCTTCAGTGGTTAATTATGTCTACAGCCGTAAGGCAAATGCGGCACCCAAGGTAGGGTTCTATTCCGAGCACCTGATTATAAAGGAAATCAAACCCGGCGGGCGACTGCTCGTAAACACCTATGATAGTCAGCGTCGTGTCACCCTGCAGCAGGCGAGTGTGGGAGTCAATTCCGCACTGAAAACGAACGCAACCTTTGTATACAGCAATATGAAGAATGCCGATGGAACGCTGACCGGTTATACGAATGTCTCCGACGCGTTCGGAAAAACTTCACGCTACGACTATGCCAGTAGCCAGCTGACCAAGGTTACCGATCCTCTCAGTCAAACCATTCAGACCGTTTGGTATCAGCCGGGTGACGTTTCTGCAGGCGCTTATCAGCGCAGTCTGAAACAACGCATTGATAAGCGCGGCTTGAGTGTCCTCTACAAGTACGACCCCAAAGGCAACCTGTTCCAAACCGATACAACCGGAAACATCACGGGCAGTGGTTCGTCCACGGCGGTTCAAACGACGGTTTACAACGCCTTAAACCTCCCCACACGCGTGAACGAGGCCAATGGGAATTACAAGGTATTCACCTACGGAAACCCTTCCTATCCCTATCTGGCCACCGCTGTCCAAAAGTTCACGCCCACCGGGTTGGTGAGCGAGACAGCCTACACCTATGGCGCCGCTGGCACCACGGGCACCGTGCCCTTCGCAAACGGGGTGCTGCTTTCTGTCACCCAGGCGGCCGGCTCTCCCGACCAGTCCACCGTCAGCTACACCTATAATAACAACGGCTTCCCTGTTTCCGAAAATCATCCCACCGGCACCACCGATCCCTCGGTTTGGTACACCATGACCTACAATCTGCGCGGTCAGCTCGTGAAAAAAACCGACGCCGCAGGCCAGTGGACCGGCTTCGCCTACGACGACCTCGGCAACCCCATCTGGCAGGAACGCCACGATGCCAGCGGAAACCTCGTGGCCTGGAATTACAAGTATTACAACGCAAACGGCGAGATCGAATGGACCCAGGGCTCACGCTACAACCCGTGCGATTACACGATGACCCGCTACGATGGAGCGGGCCGCGTGAAGGAAACCCTCGTCTGGCGCAGTGAAGCGGACCCCTACGCCTCCGGCGTTCAGGCTGCCGCAGGAGACGCCGCGATCGCCACCACGTCCAATCAGTACGATCTCTTCGGCAATTTGACGCAGGTCATTGCCCCAAACGGTGCCGTGACAACGATGACCTACGACGCCATCGGACAGTTGCTCTCAGCGTCGCAGAAGGACACCTCCGGCGGGACGTTGTCTGTCAAATCCTACACCTATGAGCGCGGTGGAAAACCAGCCTCCCAGACCAATGCGCTAGGCGGAGTCACGCGCCTGACATACACGTCCACAGGACTGCCGCTCACCCAAGCCAATCCGGATGGCACGACGCAATCCTGGCTCTATCTTGTCGACGGACGTCTCTCCAAGGAAACCTACGCGAACGGATCCAGCCGGACTGTGACGTACGACGACGCCAACCGCACCGTCACCAGCACCCTGCGCGACAGCGCGAACAGCGTGCTCTCCACAGAGATCCAGAACTTTGATCGCCGTGGAAACTTGATCCAGAAGACGGACGCTGAAGGATACGTGTCCACCACGACCTATGACGCGCTGAACCGTTCCAAAGTGCTGACCGGTCCGCCGGCCGTGAGCAATTCTTCCCGTCAGAAAGTCACCCGCGTTTATGATGCTGCGGGGCTCTGGCAGCTGGATATCAACGCGCTCGGGGAACAGACCCTCACGACCTTTGATGCCGAAGGGCGTCCGCTGACGGTCGAACTCAAGAACTCCAATGGCGCTTCCGTGCGCTCCACGGCGTATCAGTATTCCGCGGACCATCACTCCGTGACGACCGTGCAGGGAACCACCGGAATGCAGAGCACAACCTTTACGGATCTGCAGGGCAAACCTGTCATCACATGGAATGCCGCGGGCTGGGCTGCAGTGTCCCGCTACGACGTTGCCGGCAACCTCACAAGCAGCACGGATGAACTCAACCGCACCACGCGCTACACGTACGACGCTCTGAACCGCATGGTCCAGCAGGCGCTGCCCGATGGCGCGGCGACGAAGTTCGTCTACGATGCGGCTGGCAATCTTTTGCAACGCCAGATGCCGGGCGCTCTGAGCTGGATCGCGACCTACGACTCCGCTTCGCGCAAGCTCACGGAGAAACTCGTCTCGGACGCGACGACCACGCGGACGTGGAGTTACACGTACAACACGACAGGCTTTGGCGCCGGCAAACTGGCGAAATCCACAGACCCGAAGGGGATCGTGAGCACGATCACTTACGACGCCTTTGGACGGCAGACGCAGGTCGCCTCCGTGGATGCAACCGCGGCCGCGTCGGGACTCACGCGTGTGTTCGCGTACGACAAGCGCAGCCTGCTCAAACAGCTCGACCAGACCTACCAGAACGCAGCCCTGAGCCCGGCTACATCCGTGCGGCGCACCTATGACGGTTACGGCGCTCTTGTCACCGAACAGGTCTATGTGGGTGGAACACTCAAGGACAGCTGGCTGGAGTCCCACGACAGCGCCGGACGCCGGATCCAACTCACGGAGGTGAACAATCCTGCAACACCGTTCACCTACAAGTATCAGGCCGACGGGAGGCTTGTGGAGACGGTCTTTAACAACGCGTTCTACGACTACAGCTACACCAACGACGGACAGCTCAACTGGAGAGGCACCCCGCTGCACACACAAAACATTGTTCGCGATGTGATGGGCCGTATTGCGAACGCCTCGCAGTCTGTGTCCGGCACAACGCTTCTCTCGGAGGCCATCACGTGGCGTGGAGATTCGACGCAGAGCACCAATGCGATTTCACGGGTCGGAGGGCTGTATGAAAACCGGAGTTACGCGTACGACGTGCGCGGGCATGTGTTGCAGGAGAGCTTCACGCCGCAAGCGGGCTACACTGGTACGGCGGTGTACAAGTTTGATAACGCCACGACGGGCGGGCTCGGGTTGCGCACGAACGTGACCCTGGGCAACGCTGCGAGCGGAAGCAACACGCAGACGTATTCCGGCGTTGGACAGCTGAGCCAGTTTAGCACGACGGGCAGTTTGGTAGGCGGACTGGGAACACCTGTGGCGCAGAGCTTTGACGCCACGGGCCAGGTGACTGTGCGCAAGGGATCGACGGCGACGGACACGCTGACGTGGGACGCGCTGGGACGCTTGGTCGGAGTCAGCCGCCGCAACAGCGCCAACGGTGGCCTTAACTGGAGCGCGGTGTACGACGGGTTGAATCGCCGTTTGCAAACGAGCCAGCAGGCTGTCACAAATGGGGCCCTTGTGGGAACAGCCATGACCCTGAAGTCTAGTTATGATCCGGAGGTAGAGTTCCTGGAGCTTGCGGTCACGTCGCCGACGGCGCGTTACTGGAAGGTGCACGGCCCTGATCTGAACGGGAAGTACGGCGGGTTGCAGGGAACGGGGGGGCTGGAGGCCGTGTACAACGCAGCCAGCGGAGTAACGACGAGCATCCTCAACGACACGTACGGGACTGTCGCGCTCACCGTGACCACCGCGAAAGGAACGGCTTCATACGCGTTCAACCCGGTGACGGGGAGCGGCTACGGAACGGCGCCCGGCGGGTTGGCTGCCGTGCCGATGGACGGCGGGCGGGATTTGGGGAGCGTGATTGCATGGCGCGGTCACTACGTGGACGGCACGGGGTACTACTACATGGGGATGCGCTACTACGCGCCCGAGAGCGGGACGTTCCTGAGCGCGGACCCGCTGGGGCACGCGGCGTGTATGGACTTGTACTCGTACTGCAACGGGGACCCGGTTAACGGGCTGGATCCAGATGGACGGTTCGGGAAACAATCGTTGCAATTAGGCTATGATGCATTGGTTGATCGAAATGGTACTCCGGGAGCTTACAATAACCTTGCTCGGTATGTAATTGGAGGCACGCCCTCGTTGATAGGGCTCGATCCTGCACCGCAAGATGTTTATTACTCTGGATCCGATATGCCAACGCAACTGCTCATAGGTTCAGATGATTTTACAAAGGGTCGCGATGCGTTGCCTCAAGTAATCACCGATTTAAATTCAGGAAAGGCAGATGGGACTTTCACTGTGAGTATGAAATACACGCCGTGGACACGTCCGGGCAAAGATATATTTGGTTTGGCTACAGGTGGGATAGTTGGCAGTAATCCAATTGTTGGATATACAGGATCTTGGGATGGTGTATGGAATGTTTCGGGGCAAAATGTCAATAGCACGACGGTGAATTTTTCGGGTGAAAATAAAACAGGTTTTGAATCAAATTTCCGTGTTCCTCCAATTGGCCAAAGATGGGGATACAATCCGAATAATCCAACACTGATGCAGAATGTGCAAAGTGGAAACGTCTTTCAAAATCCGTTTAAGAGCTTCCAGTGGAATGGGTGGACTCAATTGCCAACAGTTACTCTACAGTCACCTATTGTACCGTTCCGTAGTCTCGGTACTGACAATCCGTTTGGTATGAGTGGTGCGTTTCGAAATGTGACACAGCATTACGATTTTCAGCGCCCCGTTTCGAACCCTTAATAGAATTTAGGTAAAGGTTAATGGAGTAAGTTGGGGAGTGTTGGCACTAAACTGAATAAATATGAAAAACCCCTTCCGGCGAATGTTGTTTTTTATGATGCCTGCGCTGGCAGGGTGCTCTGTCGAAAATTTACCATCTTCTCCCTCTGCGATAGTTGGTACATATATGGGACGTTATCGTGGGGGCGTCGAAACTTTTGAAATTCGATCAGATGGAACGTTCTCTCAAACGCTCCAAATTGCAGGCGATGCAGTTTATGCAATAAGCGGAAAGTGGCGCTTTGAGAAAGAAATAACAATTGAAAATAAGCTCGTTCAAGTTGATCGCGTCGACTTTGAACCATTCATGGTTCCGAGTGCTAGTGCGACTCCTAGAAGTAATGCTAATAGTAAAGTGCAAATTGGACATGGAAGTTGGGTGCGTGATCCAGTTCGCCTTGAATTTGGCGCTTGGCCGTACTTCGCCGTTAAGGTGCGAGGTGAAGGTGCCACAATCAGCGAGGATGGCTTTAAGCAGCCATGAGTGAAAACACGTCAATGAAGCCGGGTCGGTGGCGCTGTTGATGATTTATGATTTTCTGCGCATCTCCGCTAGATCAAAAAAGGGAAGGTTCTCTGAGGGCAAACTGCCCTTCTTCGATACGATCGACAGATACACGCCGGCGGGACGTTGTCTGTCAAATCCTACACCTATGAGCCCGGTGGAAAACCAGCCTCCCAAACCAATGCGCTGGGGGGCGTCACACGCACGACATACACCTCCACAGGCCTGCCTTTGACCCAATCCAATCCGGATGGCACGACGCAATCCTGGCTCTATCTTGTCGACGGACGTCTCTCCAAGGAAACCTACGCGAACGGATCCAGCCGGACGGTGACGTACGACGACGCCAACCGCTCCGTCACCAGCACCCTGCGCGACAGCGCGAACAACGTGCTCTCCACAGAGCTCCAGAACTTCGATCGCCGTGGAAATGCGCTCCAGAAAACGGACGCTGAAGGATACGTTTCCACCACGACCTACGACGCCCTCAACCGTTCCAAAGTCGTCACCGGCCCGCTCGCTGTAAGCAATTCCGGAGCGCAAAAAGTGACCCGCGTTTATGATGCGGCAGGGCTCTGGCAGCTCGATATCAACGCGCTCGGGGAACAGACCCTCACGACCTTTGATGCCGAAGGGCGTCCGCTGACGGTCGAACTCAAGAACTCCAATGGCGCTTCCGTGCGCTCCACGGCGTACCAGTATTCCGCGGACCATCACTCCGTGACGACCGTGCAGGGAACCACCGGAATGCAGAGCACAACCTTCACGGATCTGCAGGGCAAACCTGTCATCACATGGAATGCCGCGGGCTGGGCTGCGGTGTCCCGCTACGACGTTGCCGGCAACCTGACAAGCAGCACGGATGAACTCAACCGCACCACGCGCTACACGTACGACGCTCTGAACCGGCTGATCCAACAGGCGTTGCCCGATGGGGCGGCGACGAAGTTTGTCTACGATGCGGGTGGCAATCTTTTGCAACGCCAGATGCGGCAGGTCTCACCTGGATTGCGACCTACGACTCCGCCTCGCGCAAGCTCACGGAGAAGCTCGTCCAGGGCGCCACGACCACGCGGACGTGGAGTTACACCTACAACACGACAGGCTTTGGCGCTGGAAAACTGGCGAAATCCACCGATTTATACGGAAGTAAATATCCGGCAATTACAGGAAGTGCATTGGAGGTGTCATCCCGCGTGGAAGCTGGAGTGAGATTAGCGCTTCTGGCTGCTATTGGGTTGCGAATGGCCGCGGCCAGGGTTATACTCTGGTATAACTTTTTCAAGAGTACCCTATGCACACCACTAACCTGCGTAAAGTTGGCGGCTCGATCATGATGGCCGTTCCCCCTGCCATCCTCAATCTGTTGCACTTGCACGCCGGAGCAACGGTTGGGATGACCGTAGATCATGGCCGCTTGCTAGTGATGCCGACGCAGCGACCGAGCTATAGTCTGGAGGAACTGCTGGCTCAATGCGACGCCTCAAGCGAGATGAGCGTGGAAGATCGTGAATGGTTGGAAAGTAAGCCTGTTGGTAACGAATTGCTGTAATGGAGCGCGGCGATATTTATCTGGTGTCGTTGGATCCAACTTCGGGCCATGAACAACAGGGGACGCGTCCCGTCTTGGTGGTGTCCCCGTTGAGCTTTAATAAACTGACGAAGACACCTATCGTACTACCGATTACGAGTGGCGGTAACTTCGCGCGCACTGCTGGTTTTGCAGTGTCGCTGGCGGGTGCAGGAACAAAGACCAATGGGGTTGTGCGATGTGACCAGCCTCGCGCCCTTGATTTGGGTTCCCGCAATGCCCGCAAGTTGGAACGGGTGCCAACGACAATTATCGACGAAGTATTAGCGAAGCTTACCCCGATCTTTGAGTGATAAGGGGAAGATAAGCCGCCAAGGAGCCTTGGCGGCTTGTGTGTATTTTAGGGGTCTGAGTAAAGTCGGCTGTTGTTGCCTAGCCCTACTTCGCGGACTCGTGGCGAAAAACGTCTATTTTCGGGCGGCTTGTTGATGTAAGTGCCTCATCTTCAGTTTGTGAAGTTTTAAAAGCACTTGTAGTGCCGACCTACCCCCTTGCGGCCCTTTTTCAGTCAGTGGTTTGAT
>CANJPY010000015.1 GCA_947476255.1 Chthoniobacteraceae bacterium
CAGCCATTAGCCGGCGGTTGAGCGAAACGCCACCACCGGGACCTTTCAGCCCCACAAACACGCATCCCAAAGAGATGCCAGAGTGTGCTGGGGCTGTCTGAAGCTGCGTGGTACCGATGAAGAACCTACGCTTGGCGCAGTCTTGCATCCCTCCGGGATGCCTTGTTTTGTGGTCTGACAACCGGTGGTGTCGCTTCGCTCAACCACCGGCAAATGGCGGTGATGCATCCGGCATCTGATCCCCCTTCGCCGTTTTTAGGCTTATGGACTGGACCAAGTCCAGTTGGTTTCGTTGGGTTTGCTGTAATCCATCGCGCGGCCATCGTCGGTGCCTTTCCAGCCGGTGGAATAAAGCATGAACCCTTGTGCTTTGTCTTTGAGCGCGTAGTGCAGGGGCGCGCCGTCGAAGACTTCGGTGGGAATCGAGGGCAGGTAGTCCGGCGCAAGTGCGTTCAGCGTGGGCGGGAAGCTCCCGTGACGAAGCCGGTGGCGCTCCAGGGCGACCGCGACGCGTGCGATATTGAGGAGTGTTTGTCCGCGGGCGATCGTTTTTATGACCCCACCGATTGCGGGCGCTAATGATCCAGCAAAGGAGTTGAGAGGCCCCCAGTGAAGCTCGGGCTGCTTCATCAGCTCGCGCAAGTGACGGGCGTCCTTTCTTGAGAGTAATTCCACCCAGTGAAAAATTGTCTCTAAAGAGCCGGTACATCGTATATTTAGAAGTGTCCTCGGGATGACAGATGGAAGTAATTTTTCTGCTCCCGAAAAAGAGGAACCTTGCTCCCCGACGGGGGACATCAGCGCAAATATCGGCACGTTCATTGAACTGGAATGCAGCATCTCTTTCAGACCTCTTGCGTAAAGCGCCTCGCCTCCGAGGTCTTGCTTCAAGTCTGATAGCAGGTCGTACGAGGCGATGCTTTTTTCAAGTGTGGCAAGCTGCGAGTCTGACCAAACGTGCTGCGAAATGCCTTCGAAAAGGACAGGCATTAAAATCCCAATTTTTGTAGTGCGGACGAGATTTTCAATAAGACTTGGAAAGGCTCGGAGATCGGCGATCTTAAGCAGCAGCAGGGATTCTTCGAGTGCATCCGTCCCGCGGTTGGCGCTGATAAATGCCCGTGCCTTGAGCTGCGCTATATGAGCCAGATTGAGTGACGGACTGGCCATTGAGCTTGGCGTTACCAGGCTGGGTTTTAACGGGAGATACAGAATGGCGTGGGTGCGCTGCTTTGCTGCGAGGAGTCGGCTCCAAAAGGGCTCCAACCCCGCGAAAACCTTAAGAATGGCATCCGAATCTGAAAGATTAGAGGAGTCCGAGTTGAGTCGTTCATCTTCCACAGCTTTTTTGCGAAGATCTTTGAGGCTTCGCGCCTCAAAAGGCCCCAGGGATTTTAGGCTTCCTCCCGTGATTCTCAAAGGCCTGATGTTTTTGAGCGCTTCCATTCCACTTTCGTCCAAGTATTTAAGCTTTCTGCCTAAAGGGTTGTGATTGCTTGGCGGACATGGAACTTCTTCAACGGCGAGGAACGGTTTGAACTCCTCGAGCGCTCCGAAGTTGTCTGCGTCTGCGACGGGTTTGGGGAGAATTTCACCCCACGAATCGGGCATGCCGGCGGCCTTGGCTTTCGCGACGGAAGCCTCGTACCGGTGTATGCAGTAGGCGTCAAAAAGCGAGATGGCGAGAAACAGGGTCGTCGCGCTCCAGACAAGGATCCAGCCGATCCGACGCAGCCATTTGCGGGGTGAAGGTGAGGGGGGGGCGGTTTGTGGGAGACTGTCTGCGTGCGGGGCATCCATGGGTCAGGCGATGAGGGAGGCTTTCTGCTTGGTGCAGCGGCTTTGTTTGGGGGTGGGTGGGAGCGAAGGAGGTTCGGCAAGAAGTTCTTCCAAATAGGCTTCCGGGTTGCGGAAAGCGCTCAGGGTGGGAACGTAGAGGCCTTCTGGTGGCGAGTCAGTCTTGGGAGTGTTCCCCTGGTTTGCGTCCCACTGCAGGAGAGCGATCAGGGTCCAAGCCGCGGCGAGTGCCAGGCAGTTTGTGGAGATTCGACTGCGAGATGACTGGGGGCTCACCTCCGGCACGGCATGGGCCTTTTGGAGAATGGCGTCCCTCCAATGCGCGGGCGCGCGACGCAATGGCATTTGGGAAAGGCGGTGTTCGATGGGTTCTTGCATGGGCGTATGGCTAAAGGCGTTCCGTATAGACTGGACGCAGCACGTCCCGAAGTTTGTCTAAGGCGTAGCGATAACGGCTGGCTGCGGTGTGAGGAGAGATCTCCAGGGCCTCCGCGATTTGAGCGAAAGTCAGGTTTTCCCAGAGCTTGAGGTGGAGCACTGCGCGCTGGTCTTGAGGAATATCTTTCAGCGCAGTCTCAACAGCGGTATGGAAGGAGTCGTCATCGCTGGGAAAAAGAGGGAGGAGAAGAGTGGGCGCCTCCATGGAAAGCTTCTCTTCGTAAGCCGTTCGTACTCTCGAACGGCGCGCGAGATCGCGGAGTGCGTTGTGTGCGGTGCGGAGGAGAAAGCTGCGCGGATCGCTCGCTTTTTCAAGAAGCGAAGGGGAACGCGCCAGTTTGAGAAACACCTCTTGGAGAGCATCCTGAACAAGCGAGTGGTCGCGGGAGCAGTTCAGCAGGAAGGCATACAACGCATCGGCGTGGGCGTCGTAAATCTGTTCAAGAGAAAGGGGCATCCGGGGGGGAGACGCGCGGTGACACTCGATTTGTTTAAAAACTTTTTTGGGGGGGAACCGCCTTATCGGCGAAGGCAAGCCACTGGATGCCGGCATCAAGGATGAGAAGCAGTCACAACAAACCAAAGGGTTGGGGGATGCAACCCAATGCTTTGGTTGTTGAAACAAGCGCCGAAGTGGTTTGTTTTGGGGGTGTGGATCTGCATATGCTGGAAGGATGTCTCCCCTGAATATGTCTCGAAGGTCCCTTTTGAAGATGGGTGGCGCGGCGCTGCTGGCGGCTCCGTTGTATGCGGCGATCCGCAAGGAGGGACTCGAAGCGGCCTTTGAGGTGATGCGCCGCGCTGTGGCTGACGGTTTGGTTGCGTCCGCAGTCGTGCATGTCGCACAGGGAGGGAATCGGGGGAGCCGCGCTTTCGGGAAGGCGGCCTCCGCAGACGCCATGTATCTTCTGGGGTCGATTTCCAAGCCGATCGTAATGACTGGTTTAATGACCCTCTTTGAGAAGGGGAGTTTTGCGCTCAAGGATCCTGTGAGTCGTTTCATTCCCGAGTTTTCGGGGGAGGGGCGGGAATTGGTGACCCTGGCGCATGTGCTCACCCATGTGTCTGGGTTGCCTGATCAACTCGCCAACAACTCAGAATTGCGCCGCTCCCATGCGCCCCTTTCCGAATTTGTGAGGCAGACGGCGAAGACGCCTTTGCTCTTTGCGCCTGGGGCCCGGTATGAATATTCGAGCATGGGAATCATGCTGGCGGCTCGAGTGGCTGAGATTATCAGCGGGACCGATATTTTAACCTTTACCGAGAAAACCGTATTTGAGCCGTTGCAGATGACGCGTTCGGCGCAGGGTTTGGGGAAATTCAAGGTGGAAGATTTTGAACCGATGCAAATCGAGTTTGCGGCGCCGGAGGCCGGTGGAGGGGACCCCAGCTCCAAGGATTGGAATTGGAACAGTCCGTATTGGAGAAAGTTGGGTGCTCCGTGGGGAGGAACACACGCCAGCGCTGAAAATGTGGGGAGGGTGCTCGAGGAGCTTCTCTTTAAACGGGGGAAGGTATTGAGGCCGGAAACGGCGCAATTAATGGTGCGAAACCACAATCCGGAGGGATTTACCCCGCGGGGGCTGGGATGGAATGTGGGAAGCGCTGCGGGCAGTGCAGGGTGTTCGGTGGAAACCTTTGGCCATACGGGATCTACGGGTACAATTGCGTGGGCCGATCCGGCCACCGAAACAGTGTGTGTGGTTTTGACAGCTCTTCCTGCCCGGGCCGTTTCGCCTCATCCACGGGATCTCGCCGCGGATGCGATTGCGGCGGCAGTGTCTCGTTAGTTGAGATGGGGTGCATGTGTGTGCATCCTACCTCGAATGGAGAATAGTCGGGGGCTCCCACGGAGTTTCCCAACAGGGATGCTGTGGGATTTGACGGATATTCTAGGGTCAGGCCGGGAATATAAAAAAGAGAGTGCTCGGGGGGGGACTTGAACCCCCACGCCTTGCGGCATGCGCCCCTCAAACGCACGTGTCTGCCATTTCACCACCCGAGCTTTTTAAAGAGGGGTAGAAAGCTTGGCTAAAGGGAGGGAAACAGGCAAGCGGTTTCCTTCATTTATTTCACAAAAAATCAGGCAGACATCTTGATTTTGACAGGCTTTTTTCACGTGAAAAAAGCTGAAAATCAATGGCTAGTGCTCCTGATTCATCCCTCGTTTACTCGGATGGGTTGCACTCTGGATGATGAGTTTTGAGCGGTCTTGCAGAAAGAGGCCCATCGCAACGATCCCTCCGCGCTCCTCGCGCTCAAGCGTCGTTTAAACGCCGGCGCGCTCGAAGGCGGCGTTTCCATTTTGGTTTTCGACTTCAAATCAAAGCCACAGCCAGTGCCGAGTTGCCGATCCACTGAGTGAATGTTCTCACTTCCGGGGGTGGAACTTTCTCGCGCAGCGGCAGACCTGCATGCTTGCAACGTGCCTCTAATTTCGCCCAAGCCAAAGCAAAGGCTCGCGTCGGGGAGGGCGCATTCTTGAGGGAGTGCATCGTTTTTTCTTCGAAGTATAAAGACGCGACATCCTCCCAATCCTCGCATTCGCCTAGAGATACAGCATCCACTCCGATCGGAGCGTTCGCCGCAAGTGCGATCCAGGCCGTATTTCCGGCGTAACTGAGGGAGAGGAATATTTTCTGTCCTTGAATGTGATCTGCGACCTCGGGGCCTCTGGGGGTCTCATGGATTAGGACGGGGCCTCCAGCCCAGGTTTGAAGGATACTGAGGAGAGCCTTTCGCACACGGGCGCGTCCGGCAGGACAGCGCGATACGAGAGGCAGCGCATAGAGCACGAACGACGGAGAGAAATTTGGGAACGGAACAGATTGGTAAAAAGGCCCGCATTGAGGGGGGATGGACTCGCTCACGGCTGGGGGAAAAGAAGCGTTAGAGGCGTGGTTCAACGGAAGATGCGGGACTGCCTTCCCATGCACTGGCGGAAGGGAGCTGCTCCCCTTTGGCGACCAGTGTCAAAGGACCGAGGCGGCAGAAGTCTCCGACGGTGGCGTCGTACAACACAATGGCGCGCACGCCCAGTGTGGCGCCTTTTCCAATGGTAACGACTCCGACTCGCATGACTCGATCTTCAAAGAGGTGCGTTTGGGGACCACAGTGCGCATTTAACTCGGCGTAGTCTCCGATATGAACGCAGTCGAATTCCGTGAGGTCTGTGGAATTCAGCCAGACTCCGCGGCCTATTTTTGCGCCCAGCAACCGCAATGCCCAGGGCAAAAAGGGAGTGCCGCGTAAGTGGTCGAGAAAGGGAGGGACTGCGAGGGATTCGTAGGCGACAGTGACGGCTTCGCTGAGCCAGACAAAAGGAGTCCACATGGGAGCTTTACGGGGTTCGTAACGGCCGATACAGATCCATTTCAGAGCCCAAACGAGGCTGAAGGATCCTGCGGAATAAAGGACGCTGCAGAGCAATGCGGCGAAGAAACTGCCGGTCCAATCGCCCGCATCCGCGAAGTCCATGATCCGGTAGACGATGACATAACCAGCTGCGATCATGAAGGCTAAGGGAAGCACGATCCGGATGGCTTCGATGGTGCCGCGCACAACGCGACGCCAGAGAGCCGGGTAAAAGGTGAGGGATGCGTCGGGAGTCTCGATGGTTTCACGCGCGGGCAGAAGCATGGGGGGGGAACCCATCCATGTTTGCCCGGATTGCATGTCTGCATTGGGCGGCGCGGAAGATTGAACGCCAAGCAGCATGTCGTCAGGAAAAACCGCTCCATCGGGCACATAGGAGCCGTTTCCCACGAAACTCCGGTTTCCGATGATGGTTCCTTTTAATTGCATCCAGCCGCGGCGTTGCTCTTCATCACCAAGCAGAGCGCCGTCTGCGATGAATGAACCGTCCCCGAGTTGGAGCAAGCTTGGAATGACGCCCTCGGCCGTTGAGATTTCCGCCTCTTTTCCAACTTTGGCACCGAGGAGGCGCATCCAAGAGGCCGCGAAACTGGACGCATAAAGCCCGTGCAGAACTTGGAGGCTGGTGTCCAAGATTGTGGAGAGAAGCCACTTGCGCCGGTAGACAGAACCGTGGAGAGGAAAGGTGCCGGGCTGCGTTTTGGGAAAAATACGGCGCAAGCTGCCTGCTAGGAGCGCTGTCATTGTGACAAACACCATGGCTGCAGGCAGAGCCATGCAAAAAAAGAAAGGAAAGGTCAGCCACCATGCATTCGAGGTTTCGAAAAGATCGAGGGTGTGGGCATCAATCCAGTCCATCAGTACGAAGGAGGGAAACGTCGGTACAAAAAACAGCAGGGAGACCATGGCACCTCCCACGGCGTAGTAGAGCAGGTGCCCAAGTCGTTGGGTGAGATGCAGCTTGGGCGACTCCGGCCAAGCTTCTTCGGAGGTTTGAATTTTGAGTGCCGGCGCTCCCGACCAGACTTCTCCTGCGGGAATGCGACGGCCTTGGGAAAGAGTGGATTGTCCGCAAAGGCGCGCGTCGTCGCCGATTTCGGTATCGTTTTCAAGAACGGCATAGGAGTCGATGGAGGCATTTGCTCCAATGCGTACTTTTCCGATAATAAAACGTCCGGCTTCGACGCGGGCATTCTCGATATTAACGAACGTTCCTATGCAGGCTCCGGGGCCGATTTCCAGCAACTCTGGGACTGCCACCGTGAGGGAGTTGAGCATGGTTTGCTCCCCAATTTTTGCCCCCAGGAGTCGAAGGTGGAGCGCTTTCCAAGGCGTTCCAGAAATGAGATGCACGGCACAAGCCTTGGAGAGGTGAGAGCCGAGCCACCAGCGGAAATACGTGACGCCCCAGAGAGGGTAGTTTCCGGGGGCGAGTTTCCCAGCGAGCACCTTGCGTAAACCGATGGTGATAGGGAAGGACGCCAGGGCTGTAAGCAGGAACACTAAAATCGCGAACCCCATGGCTGCGGGGATGCTGTCGGTTTTGGTGCCGGTGAGGGAGTGGTAGGTGAAAAACGGGGCCAGCCATAACAGCAAGTCCAGAAGGATGATGAAGGGCAGGCAAACAAGCTGCGCCGCGCCGCAAAGGTACCTTCGCCACTCGGGCGCAGGTTTGTGCGGGGGAACGGCGTTTCCCTCATTGGATAGGAGCTTTGCAAGCGCCGCTGCGATGCTCCCCAAGGACCGGTTTTTGTAAATGTGTTGCACCCCGGCGCCTCCGAAAGCAGCGTCTTTGCGCAGCAGCGAGACAAGGCGCGCCGCAAGCAAGGAATGCCCACCGAGATCGCAGAAAAAATCCTGTTCCGGGTGGAACGCACGCCCCGGAAAGAGGGTTTTGAGCGCTTTCCAAAGAGTTTTTTCCGCGGGTGTGTGTGGCGCGAATGCCCCCATCCCGGGGGCTTCTTGTGCCTCGCTGAGGGGAATGGCGCGGAGGGTTGAGAGGTCAATTTTCCCGGAGCTGAGGCGGGGCATTTCCGAGAGTATCTGGATGCGTGCGGGCACCATGTAGGCGGGCAACTCGCCAGCGAGGACGCTCCGCAGGGAGTCCTCTTTTGGTGTGTTTTCGGAGGAACCGGCGGTGACTGCAAAGGCCACGATTTCATCCACGCCGTAGAGTTGGCGCACAACGGCGGCTGCCGTACCAATCCCCGGTTGGCGGGCAAGTGCAGCGGCAACTTCGTCGAGTTCGATTCGGAAGCCCCGGATTTTAACTTGGTGGTCGACGCGTCCCAAACATTGGACCTGCGCATCGGCGGTGATTTTACCAAGGTCGCCTGTCAAATAGAGGCGAGATTCCCCGGGGTGACTGGCGCAGGGATTCACAATGAAACGCGCTTGTGTGAGTTCCGGCAGGTGCAGGTATCCGAGGCTCACGCCAGGTCCAAACACGGCGATTTCACCCACTTCGCCTGCGGGCAGGGGCTGGTGTTCTGGATCGAGCACCAGCATTCCGTAATTTGGCAGGGGAGCGCCAATGGTGACGGCATTGCCGGGTGACAATTCTGCGACGCTGGCGGTAACCGTCGTCTCCGTGGGGCCATAGGTATTAAACACCCGCCGGCCCTGGCCCGTGAGCCGCTGTGCAAGCGAGTCAGGGCAGGCTTCACCGCCTAGATTTAGCAGCCGGAGATGCACCGGAAAATTCTCCATGAGCGCAACCAGAGTTGGGACGGCGTGGAGAACCGTAATGCGATGCTTTTCAAGCGCAGCGGCGATGGCATCTGGATCGGCAATGACCTCCTGGGGAGCCACCCAAAGGGACGCTCCAACCAGATAAGAAATCCAGATCTCCTCAAAGGACATGTCAAAGGCTGCCGAAAAGCCGTGATAAACAAGGTCTTTGGAGTGGATGCCTAGCACCTCGTTTTCGCTCCTCAAAAAGTGGCAGATGTTTGAGTGGCTGATGGCGATGCCTTTGGGGGTTCCTGTCGAACCCGAGGTGTAGATCACGTAGGCAGGATCTTCGGGAGAGGGGCGGCTTGCTGGCGATCTCGAAGCTGTGGGAGAGAGCAGGTCTTCCAAATACCAGACAGGGACTGGCATGTTCGAAAGTTTCTCGCCCCAAGAACGAAGCGTGACAAGCCCGCACGCTTGCGCTGAACGCAGGCAAACAGCCGCTCTTTCCAGAGGCACATCCGCGTCGAAGGGCAGCCATCCCGCTCCACTTGCGGTGATGCCCGCCTGTGCCACCAACAGATCAGTGCCTCGTGGAAGCAGCAATCCCACGACCTTGCCTGGTCCCGCTCCTAAAAAGGCAAGGGCGTCTCCCACGGCGACGGCGCGTGCGTGGAGATTTTTGTAAGAAATCAGACTGTTTTCAAAGTGAAGCGCGGCCTTGTCTGGAAAACGGCCCGCCGTTTCCTTCAGGATATCGTGAAGTGTTTCCTGCAGGAGGAGGTCGGGTCGGGAAGGGCCTCTAAGAATCATGAAAAAGGGGAGGGAGACGCACGGTACCTCATTACGGAAGGCACGCAACAGCTGGAGTTGTTTGTGCTAGGCAACAAAGCGACGGTGAAGGTGTGCGAGGTAAGGGGCTGGTTCCGTGGGGCGTCCCGTGGCCTTGCGCATTAAGTCGTTTGGGTGCATGATACTTCCCTGCGAATGTACCTCTTGGCGCAACCATTGCAGCAGCGGTCCATAGTCGGCGTTTTGGATGCCTGTTGAAATGTTGCCGTGAGTCTGCGCCTGCTGGAAGAGTTGCGCTGCGTTAAGGTTCCCAAGGGTGTAAGTGGCGAAGTAGCCGAGGCCGCCCATGCTCCAGTGGATGTCCTGTAAACAGCCATGGGCATCGTCAGGAGGAGTGAGGCCGAACAAGTCTTCAAAACTTTCATTCCAAGCGTTTGGCACTGCGCCGACCTCGAGCGATCCATTGAGGAGTCGGCGTTCCAGTTCGAAACGCAGGAGGATGTGTAAATCGTAGGTTGCTTCATCCGCTTCGACGCGGATGAGTGAAAACTCCGAGCGGTGAATGGTGCTCAAGAAATCAGCGGCTGAAATCGTTTTAAGGCTTGGGAAAAGCTCTGCGGCGCGGGGGAGCCATTTTTGCCAAAACGCCTCAGAGCGGCCCACATGATTTTCCCACAGGCGGGACTGGGACTCGTGAATTCCGAGCGAAACGGCGGTGCCGGATGGAAACCCATAGTCGGATCCCCTCAAGCCTTGTTCGTAGAGGCCATGTCCCGCCTCGTGAAGAACGCCAAAAAGAGAGGACGTAAAGTCACGGAGATCGTACCGGGTGGTGAGTCGAATGTCTTTGGGGCCCAGAGTTGTACAGAAGGGGTGGGCGGTGGTGTCGATGCGTCCGGAGGTGAAGTCAAAACCAAGGCTTTCCGCAATCTCTTGGTTGAGTTGTTGTTGTTTGTCGACGGGGTATTCACCGTGGAGCAGGTCCACGGAGGTCGAGGCACTGCGTGCCACGGCTTGTTTTGCGATTTGGGCGAGCTGTGGCTTGAGTTCCCCAAAGAGGTCCGCCACACCCTGGGTGGTTGCTCCGCGCTCGTAGCCCATCAGCAGGGCATCGTAGGGTTCGTTTTGGTAGCCCCACAGAGCGGCTTTTCGGCGTGCAATCTCGAGCACGCGCGTGAGGTGTGGCGCAAAAAGCAGGAAGTCGGATTTTTTACGGGCCTCCACCCAGGCATGCTTGGCGTGGGTGGTGACTTCGCTTTCCTCCGCCACGAGGGATGTGGGAATCCGGACGGCTCGGTCCGTTTCGTAGCGCCATTCCCTGAGGTTGGCGGCCTCGAGGGGAGTGGCTGAAACGGCCTCTGCTTCGGCTTTTTCTAAAAGGGAGCGGAAGTGTTCGCCGGTAGAGAGTTCGTGGGCTTTAGCACTGAGGTAAGAGATTTGGTTTGCCCGGTGGTCGAGGCTTTTTTCGGGCATGTACGTCTCTTGATCCCAGCCCAGCACCGAGGCGGTCGACTGGAGCAGGGCAATTTCGCGGGCGAGCGCACTCAGGGAGGCGTAGGAGGTCATGGTGAAGGACAGCAAGTGGGGGAAGGTGAATGTGCCAAAGGGGAGGCTCTGTTTCAAAGGGTTTCTCCGACACAGGCTGTCTGCTCCTATTTCGGCAGGATTCTTGAGGACTCCGTCTTTAAAAGTGGGAGTCGGCGCTTTGTTGCGCCAAAATCGGGGGTATTTCATGAAACGAAGCTTCTTTAAGACTCTGATGGGAATGGGCTGGGCTCCGCTTTTAGTGGGTTTATTTGGGGCTTTTGCAAATGTGGCGTTCGCCGAGGAGCGGTTTTCTTTTGAAAAAGCTGAAATGGGGCTGCCTGTTCGAGTGACATTGTATGCGTCCGACGAGAAGGTTGCCTCGGCCGCTGTCGATGCTGCCTTCGCCCGTATCGAGGTCCTTAACGCGATTTTTACCGATTACGACAGCGATTCAGAATTGTGCCGCCTCTCGGATACGAGTGGAGGGGGCAGAGCGGTGCGTGTGAGTCCCGAGCTTTGGCATGTGCTTGAGTATGCCCGGCGTCTCTCGCAGCGTTCGAACGGGGCTTTCGACATGAGCATCGGGCCGGTGGTGAATCTTTGGCGCACTGCCCGCCGTAAGAAGGCACTGCCTTCGCCCGAGCGGCTTAAAGAAGCCCTTGCGCGTTCGGGCTACGACGGTATGCGGTTGGACGGGGAGCATCAAACGGTCGAACTTACAAAGCCTAGGATGCGGCTGGATGCGGGAGGCATTGCAAAGGGGTATGCGATGGAAGAAG
This sequence comes from Chthoniobacteraceae bacterium, assembly GCA_947476255.1. Classification (GTDB taxonomy): domain Bacteria; phylum Verrucomicrobiota; class Verrucomicrobiia; order Chthoniobacterales; family Chthoniobacteraceae; genus Chth-196. The sequence continues at coordinate 11,382 of CANJPY010000015.1, forward strand.
CTCTCTTGGTGCTCAAAAAAAACGGGTTTCCCAGAGCAATGGTGGAAGGAGGCGGTGACATAGCTTTGGGGGATGCACCTACGGGGCAGGTGGGTTGGAGTGTGGAAATTATAGCGCTCGATGCGGAGGGCGCGCCCGCGCCCGTGCGCCTGCGCCTGAGCAATTGTTTTGTCTCCACAAGCGGTGATCTTTATCAAAGGCTCGAGATCGCAGGAAAACGGTATTCACACATCGTGGATCCTCGAACAGGAATCGGGTTGACCGATCACAGTCTGGTTACGGTGATTGCGGCGCGGGGTATGGAGGCGGACGCTCTTTCGAAGGTCGTCGCAGTGCTTGGAACCGAAGCGGGTTTTCCGCTGATCGATGAGACGCCCGGGGCGGCGTGTCGGGTGGTGCGTGCGCCGGATGGCACTGTCGATGTGCGCCAGAGCAGCCGGTGGGAGAGGCTGGTCGAGGTGTCTAAGTAAATGGGAGGATGCTTTTTGTGGAGGGGCAGGTGGTGGGTTGTGAGCCAACTGGCAGTGCCGTAAAAGCGGCGGAAGGTTGGGTTTTGGTGACTCGCGTGCGTCACTTGGCGAACCCATTTGGACATGGAGGCCGTTGGTAAGAGCGCCCCGCGTCAGTCTTGCGAAAAGTGAGGTAGTCGTGCGCTTTGATCACTTGCTTTTCTGGAAGCGCGTACTCCATGGCCCCGAAATTCACAATCACGCCTTTCCCTGATGAAAACTCTGTCTCCTGTACGCTGTGGTCATCGGTAAGGAATCGGTGATTGGTCATCTGGTCCAAGGCGACCTCTTTCACCCAGTCGCTGACGTAGTGCTGCGTGCGAGTAATCTGTTCGCGATATTTTGCGATGCGGTCGGCTGTCGTGCGGTACATGGGTGGTGTACCGCTGAGCACAGACCAGAGGTTTTTGAGTTGCCAGTAGACATGCGGGTCGTCCATGCCGTCCTCCCAGCGCCACGTCACGATGACTTCGTCGTGGTGGCAGAGAGAATAAAACGGAATCCGGTGACGCGGACTGACGCTGACGCTCTGTTCGGCCGTGGCGGACGGATCAAGTTTCGAGAGCAACCGCATGGGATCCTGGCCCTTTCGTACCGTATTGTCGTTGATGCCCACATTTTCCGTCGTCGCCTTTCGCGGAAAAAACTCCTTCCACCGCACCAGAGTGCTCGCTCCTTCAAGCCAATGGACATACGGAATGAGGTAATCGATGCCGCACTCCGTGGCGGCCAGCTTGCCCCGCCGGTTTAGCTCTGCGAGGAGAGCCGTGCGCTGCTCCCGAGTGTAGTACCGGTCGCAAGGATGGGCGGGATCGAAGCACTCCGATTCGGAGTTGAAACCCACCGAACCCAGGCAATCCAGAAAACGCGCAGAGTAATCAAATGCCTGAAACTCCCGGTCGAAGGTTTCCATCGCAAGCGGTATGAAATACTTCGCACACACAATCCCGCTCCGGGGCCCGAAAGCCGCGACACGCGACCCATCGGGGCGAACCACCATCTTGTCAGGCCATGCGTTTGTGTTGATTTGATGGCTCTGCCCCTTGGCGGGGTCCGGTTCGAAGGCGTCGCGGTACTGGTCGTACCGATAGACGTGATATCCAAGCGAACGGACACGTTTGATGGCAGCGGCCATTTGGTCTTGGTAACCGGGTTCAGGACTGGTCAGAGGCACGTTACACATCGCAAACAGGCACCGATCCACTCCCGCCTCCCGAAAGGCCTCGGCCATTTCAGCTGCCTTCGCAGGGGGGCGCGTATTCGCCCAGAAGACCGGTGCTCCCAAAATTTCATGCACAGCCGGGTTCTCTGCTGCCTTTTCACGAAGCGTCTTGTGCATGCCTTTTGCTGCGAAAAATGCGCGGTATATTTTAGCCAGAGCGACATAGCCGTCCTGATCGCTCACTGAAAAGCCAAGGTGCCAAGGACGATCAAAGCTCCCCTTGTTGGACCTGCATACTAACTGGGGGGCGACGACCGTTTGTTTGTCCATGGGTACATCCCTCCACCGAAGCATCGTGGTCTCGATGTCGGGAAGCGACGTGAGTAACCCCTCTCCAGTGTCTTCATCCACCAGCCCAAGGCACATCAGGTAGGAGTGGACTCCCCCGAAAAAAACCGCCGTCCGGTAACTCCAGCCAATCTGGATCGCTCTTGCGCACGGGAACCAGCATCCCCTCACAGTGCGGGAACAGATTACTCACTCGCGCTCCATCCCGCACAAAAACATAGGGATAGGCCACCTGCCTCCAGCCCTCCTTCGGGTCAAGCTGCACCGTCAGTTCAATGTCCGGCTGCTCCCCAGATACACGCAGCGTGATCCGAGCCGATGCCACGCCGCGTTTGCCATCGGGACGAACACCCGCCATCCCGCATTCCAAGGTCCATTCGCCTCGCGCTGCATCAAAGCCGACGATCCTCTGCCTGAGAGCCTCCTCCGTTTCGACGCGCACCTGCTGCCAAACCCTCTGGTTGCGCCTGTCGGTCATGTGGATGGAGCCATCCTTGTCGGAGATCTCCACACGGAGAGCCTTTCCCACCCACACATTTGGGCTCGAGCTGATCGCGGGCAGGCTCTGTGCTGGCTGGAGAGCCGCCGAGGTGGTTGAGCTGGATTCCAACGGCTTAGTTTCTGCATAAGCCATTTGTATGAAGATTATTGCAGTGAGAAAAATGCCATGGGTGCTTTGCGTGTTCATGGAGGTGGAGATCGATTTCGAGTGGAACTCGCGGCTGTTCACGAGTGAGTAAATTAATGAGCTGGGGGGGTACTGCGGCGTCTTCGCTTTCTACAAAATAGAGGCCACGCGTTGCTCGTGTGAAAAACCACAAGGTCGGCCGTTCCAAATTTGATCAGGTGCTGCATCAGTACCTGCGCAAAAAATTCCTCGTGTTTATCCAGTGCACCGCGGAGTACGTAGAAGCTGTTGAGTGCGGAACGATCCGGCGGAATGCCGTCATGGCGATGGTTGCGATTGCGAGTGTTGGTTTGGTTTTGGCTTTCCGTTGGAGAGAGGCTTGGGGTGCAACGGCGAAGCTGAGCCCGGTTCGGAGCATTGCGCGATGGCTGCTGCGAAGAAAGTGGCCGCGCTTGATGGGGGATTGAGTGCGGGTTACTTCGATTGAAACTCGGGGCTCTCGACCAGCGCATGGATGATGGCGCGCAGAGTCATGCCCTTGGACCTGGCTTTGTTGAGAATACTCTCAACCATCTCTTGATCCGAGAACCCGCAGGGACGCCCGAGGGCATACGAGATGAGGTGCTCAATGAGGCCGCGCGCGAATTCTTGCTCGCGGGTGGCGATGGCGTCGCGCAGGCCGAAGAATCCGGTGAACTGGGGGCCGTTGGGAAGCTGACCGCTCGCATCAATCGGGAATACTTGCTTTGACTGGATGGCTTTCCAATTCTGGAAGAACTCCGTGTATTCCACCTCGCGCCAGAGTCCGCCAGCATCGAAGTTCTGTAAAGCGTGGCCGAGTGGATCGATGCGGCGATGGCACTGAGCGCACTGCGGCTGCTCCTGGTGCGCGGTGAGCAGCTCACGCGCGGACAGGAGCTTGCTGCCAAAGCGTGAGAGTTGCGGCACGTTCGCGGGTGCGGGTGGAGGCGGGTCGTTCAGGAGTTTGCGCAACACCCACGCCCCGCGCTCAATGGGAGAACTGCGTTCGCCATCGCTGCCCATCGCGAGAATGGCTGCCATGCCGAGCAAGCCGCCGCGTGGCATGCCTGCGGGTACGGTAACTTTGCGAAACGAGCTGCCGCGCATTTCGCCCATGCCGTAGTAATCGGCGAGCAGGTCGTCCACGACGACGAAGTCCGACTTTAAGAGCGTGCTGAGGGGCAGGTTCTCATGAAGCACGGTGCCAATGGTTTCATACACTTCCCGGCGGGCGGAGCCGCGCAGGCTCTTGTCGAACTTGGGATAAAGGCGGGGATTGAACTGGAAGAAATCCAGCCGCGTCATGTGCAGCCACTGGTGGGTGAAACCTGCGATGAAGCGGTGTATGCGGGGGTCGGCAAGCATGCGGTCCACTTCGTTCACGTATCCGCCTGACAGTATGCCCTTGTCGCTGAGACGCCCTGCTTCGACGTAACTCATGAGTCGCTCATCGGGCGGACTGGCCCAGAGGAAATAAGCGAGGCGATTGGCCAGTTCGGCATTGGTGAGCGGCAAGCGTGCTCTGTTGAGCGCTGGTTGCTGATTGCCTTTTGGCTTCGCTGGCTCAGCAAGGCTGACCAAGGCGTCTGAAGATCGCTCGGGATTCGCGCCAGGTCCGCGTGTGGTTGGCTCAAGCAGATAAAGGAACTTCGGTGAAGCGAGGATGATCGACAGCGGCGCCTTGATCGCTTGCAGGAAGGGCTCGCCAGCCTGCACGCGCTCCTCGAAGTGTTCGACTAGTTTGTCTACGAAAGGGGCACGCACCGAGCCTCCACGAAAAGCGCGCGCGGCGAAGGACTCAAGCAGCTGGCGTGCTTCTACGGGACCCGGCTTGTCGCCGAGAGCGATGTCGCCAATCACGGCGCGATGAGAGCGGGGCGGCCACTGGTCGGGGAACGGTCCGTCCCATTCCATCCAGTCCACCCACAGTCTTGGTGCCGGCGTGAAGGGCGCGCGCTGCCGCGTTTCCATGGGCACACCGAGCTTCGCGAAGAACTGTTGTTTGTCAGCACCATCGGCAGTGTTGTGGCGACGCTCGCGGATTGCAAACAAGCGGCTGCCCGTGCGTGCGACGTTGACGGTGACCTCCACAACGTCCGGCCGCTCTGGCGTACCGTTCACGGCGAAACACCCTAGCAGGTTCAGCTCAGCAGGGTAGCCTTGATCCCCTTGTGTGCCGAATTCGATAAAGCGCCGCTCGCCCTCCTGGATGGTGGGAAACGCAACGCGGGCGCGAATGACATAGCGCCCCGGGGCGAGGTTGTGCGGGATGGTGATGGATTGCGGAAAGGCCGAGTGCGGTGTAAGCACGCCAGTTTTGGTGAGTGGATCACGGAGGTAACGCAAACCGCGTTCCTCGTTGCCGCGCAGGACTGTCTCGGAGAGCTGAGCATCGGTGTCGTCGCCAAAGCCGAACTCCTTTGCAGGACGGCCTGATTTCCGCCACTCCGTGATCTTGCGCAAGCTTGCCTGGGTTCGCTCATAGTCGGCGCGCACCTGTTTGTTTGCGGCTTCCTCGCATTCGATGCGTTCGACTTTGCGCTCTGGCTGAGGGCCGGTGACGATGGCATCATCGAGCGCCGTACGAGCGAGTTTGAGGTACTGCTCCAACTGATCGCTCGACATAAAGAGCGACGAGCCCATGGTATCGAAGGCACCGACGGTTTCATCCGAGGGCAGGTCGAAGGGATTCACTTCCACGTCCAAGAGTTCGCGCATCGTGTTCACATACTCGCGCCGGTTCAAGCGCCTCATCGTGATGCTGCCGCCCGAGTCTGCGAGTGCCTTGCGTGCGACGACCATTTGTTTGGAGAGCGCTTCGAGAAACGCCAGCTTCTCCTCCGGCTTCGGTTGTTTCTCGTCCTCCGGGGGCATCTCGCCAGAGTTCAGGGCACCGAGAACCTTTTGCCACCGGTCCGCTGTCGGTACGTTGGCGATGACGAACGGGATGTCGTCGAGCCGAGTCGCGCCCTTTTGTTTGTCGGCGTTGTGGCAGGAGACGCAGTAGGTCTTGAAAAACACGCGCTGGGGCTCCGGCATCACAGCTTCGGTGGCTGCGTGGGCGAAGGATGCGAAGAAGAAAAAGAGGCAAAGCGATTTCACGCAGGACACAGATATGAATGGTTTCGTGGAATCCGTTTATGCGCGGAGCTGTTCGATCAAACCCGTGCTATCGCCGAAGGACGTCGTTTTGACGCCAACGCCGTTGAGCAAGGTGAGCCACACATTGCACAGAGGAGTCTTCGCATCCGGCATCACAAGGTGCTGCCCAAGTTTGATGCCAGCGCCCCCGCCGGTCAGCAGGGTCGGGCAATTGTCAAGCATGTGTGTGGTTCGTATGTTCGTGCCGAGGACTACGCTCACGTGATCGAACATGCTCGACCCGTCAGTGCCGGGCGTTTGCTTGAGCCGTGCGATGAGGTGCGCAAGCAACTCGCTCTGGCACTTGTCGCGCGTCTCGCTGGCTTGGCGCCGCGGGCCCATGTCGTAGTGGCTCATGCTGTGGCCGTCGAGGTTCACTCCGCGACTGCGCAACAGCGAGTTCACGGGCTGCCGATAAGAGATGACACGAGTTGCGTCGGTCTGGAAAGCCGTCACCATCATGTCATACATAAGCTTTACCTCCTGCTCGCCGCCCAGGCCTTTACCCGGTTCGGCGATGGTTTTGGCGGGTTTTAGCTTCGGCACTATAAGCCATGCGTTTTCCTTCGCGAGTCGTGTTTCGATTTCGCGGATCGACTCGAGATACTCGTTGAGCTTGTCGGTGTCGTCCTTGTTCAAGCCTCGCGCGGTATCGCGCACTTCATCGAGCACGGTATCGAGCACGCTCTGTTGACGCTTCAAATCGGCCTGCCGCTTGGCAAGCGGGGTCTTTTCATCTGAGAAAAGCTTGTGAAATACCGCGACAGGATCGGACAACTCCGAAACGGGTTTGCCGAGCCGACTCCACGACAGCGCACCTCCGTGACCACCCTCACCGCCCGGATTTCCGAAGGTCAACGAGGCAAATCGTGTCTCCCTGCCGAACTGCTCTGCTGCCATTTGGTCCACCGAGATGGTGTTGTGAAAACTGCGTCCCGGCACGCCATACTGGTTCGCCCCAGTCAGCCAAAAGGTGCTGCCCGAATGGCCGTCCGTGGAGAATTTGTGGTAGGTGTTCTGGACGAGGGTGATATCCTTCTGAAACTTCTCCAGCGGCTTCAAACCCTCCGGCAGTATCCAATCCGCACCTGTTTGTTTTGGATCGGGATACCACGATTCATTGGTCACGCCCCAGCCCATCGCGAGGAAGATCATCCGCTTTGGCATCGTGGGCAAGGGTGCCGCCGAGGCGAAGCGACGAAACCCCAGCGACTCAAGAAAAGGAAGCGCAATGCAGGCAGTGCTGCTTCGGAGGAAGTGGCGGCGATTAAGTGGCGTGTTCATGGATTGTTTAGGAGAGAGAGGCTTGGCATCAAGGCAGCGTCTTCGCGGCGACGCCGAACATGCGGTTGGGCTGGAAGCTTTTCTTGTCCGCAGGCGGATTTGGGTAAGGCGCACCGAGCTTCACTTCGCCGGGCTGGGTCACTGTTTTTTTCCAGACCGCGAACTCAAAACGATCCGCGACGCGTTGCGGTGCTTGGTGTGAAATGCGGTTGAGTGTGATTTTCTCGCCGGTGTTCGTGAAATTCTGTGACAGCCACGCGGGCACTTCATTGCGCATATCCACGAAGACAAAGACTTCGGCAGGTTGCTGTATGATGACGCTCATCTGCATCCACCAGTTGAAGCCATCCACCGCAAAGGTGCGCACCAAGTCCGCGCCCGCGAGGGAGGGCGGCACGGCCTGCCATTGGTCAATTTCGTCGGCGAAAGCCAGTGCTCCATCGCGCAGACCTGCGGGCACGATGCGGTAGAAGTTTCGCAGGGACGGCCACTTCTTCGCGCCCTCGTCGTTGGTGACCATGCTGTCTGTCACGGCCGTGATGACCGCGCTCTTTGCCGGATGTGACTGGGCGCTCCAAGCGTTTAACTCGTCCGGGCCCGTCACACTCACGATGCGCGAGGCGCGGCGATGGCTGCCCACGCGGAGGCCCTCGCCTTTGTTAAGAAGCGCCACACGTTCGGAAACACCTTTTTCATAAAGCTCGACTTGCCCTTCAAAGACCACCACGTCCGTGTGCGCCGCATTGGAAGCATCGACACCGAAGCGCGTCCCCAAATCGACGACTTTCGTCTGCGGCGTTTCGATGACAAATCCCTTCCCGTGCTCGCCAACATCCGCCGTCACACGCCCGTAGAGAACGCGCACGTGCATGGGATCCAGCAGCCTCATTTCCGCGGGAGCGGTGACGTCCATTTTTACACCCGAGGAGAGGCGCAATTGCAGGCTGCCGCGCACAATTGTGACGTGTTCTACGCGCATTTTCCGGCCCGCCGCCCAGTCGGCAGGCGCCGCGTCGAAGTTCTGAACGACCTCGATTTCAACACCGCGGTGTGACCACCAAAACACGCCCATTCCCAGAAGGATGGCTGCCGCGGCGGCCAACCAATGAAGGACGAATGGAAGAACAACGGTTTTGGTCGGGCGTCTGCTTTCGGGGAGACAGCTCATTGCCTCCGGCCTCCAGCCCGCTGCCGCCGCCGCGATCGTCGAGTCGAGATTAAGCATCTCTGCAAAACTGCGGCGTGCCTGAGCATCTGCGCGGAGTCGTGTATTGAGCTCTGCCGCTTCCTTCAGGGAGATTGCTCCGTCCATGTAGCGGTTCATGAGTGACTCAAGTTCCTGATTCATGACTGAGCCTCCTTAGCGAGACTGCGTTGAACGCAGTCGAGGAGCATGTGCCTCATGCGATGCAGCCATTGGTAAAATCCTGCCACGGTGCGACCGCTATTTTGCGCCACATCGTGGATGCGGGACTCCTCGCTGTAGGCTCTCATCAGCAGTTCGCGCTGGTCAGGATCCACCTTTTCCAAGCAATGCTCCAGGGCGGCGCGCTGGCTCGCCAGATGCGGCTCACGTGCGGCAGTTTCATCCGCAATCATCAAAACGACTTCCTCGTCCAGGACTAGGCGGTCGCGGCCTTTATCTCGCAGCCATGAGAGTACCTCGAACCGAGCCACCCCAAACGCCCAGGCGCGAAAGTCTTCTTCCTGTCGGAACGCGTCAAACTTCTCCCACAACACCACGCTGACATCCTGTATGACATCATCCGCGTCCGAGCGCGTCGGTACCAAGCGCCTCACGTAGGCGCGAATGGCCGGTTCATGAGCGGTGTAGGTACGCAGGAAGCGATGGTGACGTTCGGGTTCAGCCTGAGACATATTTCCTCTTCTTGTGATCTCCGTGATCAAACATTATTTAACGAATTTTATTTCGCGCGGGCAAACGGGCGCGGATACCGGGACCGAATTCGCTCTTCGGACGTCGTTTAAGCAGGCGTTGGTTTTTCTGGAGCTGAATGTCTTTTCGCCGGAAAGGCGAGGGTGCGACGCGCTGGGGGCTGTGAGGTGGGACGTGCTGAGCTTGGCGTGCGAGTGTGTTTTTCCGGCAATGTTGTGGCACCGCAATGGGTAGTGTTTGGCACCTAGTGGAGCAGGGTTTGATTCTTTGGCATGTGGAACTGGCGGGTGGAGACCAAAAAGCGTCTTGACCGTGCAACTGCCCAAAATATCCTTTCGAAGTCTCTGGGGGAGTAGCCTCCGGATATTTTTTACGGCCCGAAAGGGTGCGAAAATACAAACTTCATCTCATGTTCCGCGCCCCAGAACTTGAATCCCCTTTCTGCACGCCCCGCAAGGAGGCGGCGCGCGCGAATTCTCGGGGCTGGTGGAAAGGCAGATGCCTGAAATTTCTCGGCACCGCATTAACCGTCCTCACGGCGCTGCCGCTTGTTGGCTTGGATGCGGCTGAGCCGACAACTCATGAACTGGCGTTTTTTGAAAATAAGATTCGCCCGATTCTCGTTGAGCACTGCTACGAATGCCACAGCGTGGAGACCAAACAGAAGGGCGGTCTCGTCCTCGATACAAAAGCAGGCGTTCTCAAGGGCGGTGAGACGGGGCCGACGTTGGTTGCGGGTGATCCCTCGAAGTCGCTGCTCATCACGGCAGTGCATTGGAGGGACAAGGATTTGCAGATGCCTCCGAAGAAACAGCTCGGCAAGGAGCAGATCGCGGAGCTCGAAGCCTGGGTGAAGATGGGGGCGCCCGATCCGCGCGAGGGTGCGGCGCCGGTGGCCAAGAAGCGTGGGATGAGCCTCGAGGACGGACGGAAGTTTTGGTCGCTGATTCCTCCAAAAAGTGTGCCGGCGCCCGCGGTCGAGGATCGCGCCTGGCCTTTGGATGATATCGACCGCTTTGTGCTCGCGAAGTTGGAGCAGCAGCGCCTCGCGCCGGCGGGCGAAGCGGATGCGTACAGCCTCGTGCGGCGTTTGTACTTCGATCTGATCGGCCTGCCGCCTTCGCCGGAGGACGCCGCAGCTTTTGTACGCGCGGCGGAGCTCGACCGGCAATCGGCTATCGAGTCCCTTGTGGAGCACCTGCTTGCATCGCCGCATTTCGGCGAGCGGTGGGGACGTCACTGGCTCGATGCGGCGCGGTATGCGGACAGCAACGGGCGCGACAGGAACATCGTGAACCACCACGCCTGGCGGTATCGCGATTACGTCCTAGAATCGTTTCGTGCCGACAAGCCGTATGATCAGTTTATCCGCGAACAGATCGCGGGGGACCTGCTGCCCGCGAGCGATCCGAGGCAGCGTGATTTGCAACGCATCGCGACGGGCTTTCTCGCGCTGGGAGCGAAGGCGTTTGAAGAGCAGAACCCGGAGATTTTCCGGATGGATGTGATTGACGAGCAGATCGAGGTGATCAGCCGCAGCGTGCTTGGCCTTTCGGTTGCCTGCGCGCGGTGCCACGATCACAAGTTCGACCCCATTCCCACTGCGGATTATTACGCGCTGGCCGGCATCCTGCGCAGCACACAGCCGCTGTATGGTTGGGGCACGCGCGGCATCAAAGCGACCGCGCATCATCACTCGGAGTGGCAGGCCGTCGGACCCGAGGCGGACGCGCTCGCCCCCGCCGCGCTGGAATACTACCGCAAGCTCGACGCCGACACGCTGACACTTTCCACCTCGCGTTCCTCGCGCTATCGCGTCGTGCGCAACATTTCCGCGGCAAAGATCGAGATCGAAAAGCCGGATGCCGACAAGGCGAAGCTCACCGCGGACATCACGCGAATGGAGGCGGAGGTGAAGGATTGGGATGGAAGGATCGCCGAGATGGACAAAGCGCTCAACGCATTGCAAGACGCCGCGCCCCCCGAACCTGGCTGGGCCTTGGCGGCCCGAGAGCGGGAGAAAAGCGAGGACTGCCGCATCCACGTCCGCGGCGACACGAATCACCTCGGCGACGTGGTGCCGCGTGGAATGCTGCAGGTGATTTCGCTCAAGGACGTGGCCGCGCCCGCTGCGGCGCAGAGCGGGCGCTTGCAACTCGCGCAGTGGTTGACGCATCGCGAAAATCCACTCACCGCGCGCGTCTTTGTGAACCGCGCGTGGCAGAGGCTGTTCGGCCGCGCCCTGGTCACCACGCCGGACGACTTCGGCGTGAATGGCGCGAGACCCTCGCATCCGGAGTTGCTGGACCATCTCGCGTGCCGGTTCATGGATCGCGGTTGGTCGGTGAAGCGCTTGGTGCGCGACCTCGTCCTTACGCGTGCCTACCGCTTGAGCACCGGAGCGGTGGAGGCAAATATCGCGCGCGACCCGGACAACATCTTCCTCTGGCGCATGGCGCCGCGGCGACTCGAGGCGGAGTGTCTGCGCGATGCGATCCTGGCGGTGAGCGGCCAGCTCGACCCGGTGCCGCCGGAGAAGCCTTTTCTGAGCCGATTCCATCCGCGGCGCGATGCGGAGCTGATGACCTTCAAGCCGTTTGTCACCACTGCAGATTTCACCGGCAGTCATCGCAGCGTTTATCTGCCCGTGTTGCGCGGGACGTTGCCGGAGGTTTTTTCGCTGTTCGATTTTGCGCCGCCGGAACGCCCGATCGCGCAGCGCGAGGAAAGCGTGGTCCCCGCGCAGTCGCTCTTTTTCATGAACAATACGTGGGTTCTCGAGCAGTCGCGACACGCCGCGCGGCGCCTGCTCGGCGACACCACTCATACTGACCTTCAGCGCGTCGCGAGGCTCTATCAACTCGCCTTCGCGCGGGAGCCTACCGACGCCGAAGCCGCGCGCGCGGAGCAATTCCTTTCGGGTTCGGAGGAATTGCTTTCCGACCCGAAATCCAAGTCCGTTCCAACTCCCGAGCAGTTGCGCGAAGCTCGCTGGGCCAGTCTTTGCCAGGCGGTTGTCGCCTCCGCCGAGTTCCGAATTTTAAGATAAATCCGCACCGCCATGATTATCCCGCCCTCCTCTTTTTCCCGCCGCGACTGGCTGCGCACCGCCTCCGCGGGGTTTGGCTACATGGCCTTCGCCGGACTTGCGGCGCAAAATGCGGCGGGCGCTGCGGCGGGGCCGCTCTCCGTGAAGAGTCCGCATTTTCCGCCGCGGGCGAAGCGCATCATTTTCCTGTGCATGCGCGGCGGGCCCTCGCACATGGAGACCTTTGACCCGAAGCCCGCGCTCACGGCGGCGCACGGAAATCAGGGCAGGCAAGGAAAGAGCAAGCTGCTCGGCTCGCGATGGGGATTTCAAAAGCGGGGGCAAAGCGGGACGGAGATTGTCGAGCTGCTGCCGGAAATCGGGAGGCATGCCGACAAGCTTTGCGTGCTCCGCGGTATGCACACGGACAATGAGAATCATCCGCAGGCCCTCGAACAACTGCACACCGGCAGCTTCCAATTCATCCGTCCCTCGATGGGCGCGTGGTCTGTGTATGGCCTTGGCACCGAGAACCAAAGCCTGCCGGGTTTTATTTCCATTAATCCGCTCACCGCGCTCGGCGGTCTGCGTTATTACTCCAGTTCCTTTCTGCCCGCGGCGTGCTCGGCGACATTGCTCGGAAATGCAAGCGTGCCACCGAAGGAACTGAAGCTTGGGGACCTCACGAACTCGCGCGTGAGCGCTGCGAGCCAGCGCGCGCAGCTCGATCTTTTGCAGGGAATGAATCGCGACCTGTTTGCGCAGACCGGCGATCCGCGTGTCGAGGGGCTCATCGAATCGTACGAACTCGCGTTCCGCATGCAGGGCGAATTGCCGGGCGTGATGGACCTCGAGAGCGAGAGTCCAAGAACGCTGGAGCTTTACGGCGCCGACAAGGGGGAGACGCAGTCCTTCGGCCGACAGTGCCTGCTCGCGCGGCGCTTTGCCGAGGCAGGCGTGCGCTTCGTCGAGATCACGCACACGGACTGGGATCTCCACGGCTTCCTCACCGGCGGGATGACCAGAAACTGCCGCCAGATCGACAAACCGATTGCCGGCCTGCTGCAAGACCTCGACCAGCGCGGCCTGCTAGCGGATACGTTGGTGCTTTGGGGCGGTGAATTTGGCCGCACGCCCGAGGATCCAACCACCGACGGGCGCGGCCACAACAACAAAGGCTACTGCATGTGGATGGCCGGGGGCGGAGTGAAAGGGGGCCACATCCACGGCGCGACCGACGAGCTCGGGTACGAGGCGGTTGATGGGAAAGTCCATATCCACGACCTGCACGCGACGATGCTTCACCTGCTCGGGCTTGATCACGAAAAACTCACGTACCGCCACGGTGGCCGGGATTTCCGACTCACCGATGTGAAAGGCAATGTGGTGCGGGAGATCCTAGCCTGAATCAACGGTGTCACAACGTATTGGCAAAATCGTTTTGATTTTGGCCCCATGCCGCAGTCCGCCCATCAAGGTGGATTGACACTTCCTCAGCACCTAGCTCCGCGCCTGCCAGTGTAAGAATCGGCCACCGCTTGACATTCAGATCCAGATGCCTGTTGAACTTTACGGGCGACTTCCCGAGGTGTTTTGAGCCATACCACGCCCGTCTGGGGACGGGCCATCAACCTTTTAGATATTGGGCAAGCGAACCGAATGTTGTTTAGTTGATCATATTGAGCATTGCTTCCTCATAACGCCCTGTCTTCAAGGGTCTTTTGCCTGCGGTACAAATTTCTGTTCGGCGTGATTACGAGGCAAGGGCTAAATCTACGCTGTTTGCGTACCTCGCTTGGGTTCTTCTGGGATGGCATTATCTATACTTAAAACGAACAGGTCTTCAGATTGCGGTTTGGTTAACAGGAGGGGGCTTCTTCGTTTGGTGGATCGTTGATTTTTTCCGCGTGCCGGGGTTGGTTAGGCGACTCAATGAAGACCTTGCGAGGGAATTGATGGTGCAATATAAATCTCGTAGCGTGTAGTCTACCTTCCCCATTTTAACCCGCGGCTGCGAGTGCGAGGGCGTCGTTGTGATGGATGCGGTACTGTTGTTTGCCGCCTTTGGCTCGCGCATCAATGATGTAATGTTTTTTTGGCTCGTACCAAGAAACGGTAGGAAACACTGAACGAAGAACCGAGGAGATAGGTTTTTTTTCTTCACCCTCCAAGATCGCATCACTTGTAAGCGATCGCCCTATCTTTTTCAGCTTTGTTACCTTTTGTTACCTTTTGATTTTCGGAAAACTATTTTACAGAGAGGCGGGGGCGGGAATCGAACCCGCGGTAGAGCTTTTGCAGAGCTCGGCCTTACCACTTGGCGACCCCGCCGTGCACCGAGTGACAGATTAGATTTCAAACGGCCTTTGATGTCAATCTTTGGCGAGAGAGACAGGGCGAAAGGGGGGCGTTTTTTTGACCGGAGCCGCTTTTGAGAACGTAAGAATTCGAATTAGCATTTTATTTTCGGGTCGGTCCACGGCTAGTGTGAACCGACATGTCCAAGCTGCGCGTGACTTTTTTGGGAACCGGCACCTCGCAGGGGGTGCCAAGAATTGGTTGTGAGTGTTTAGTTTGCACATCATCAGATCCCCGGGATGTGCGGACGCGATGCTCTCTGTACGTGGAGACTTCCGCGGCTTCATGGATTGTGGATACGGGGGCGGATTTTCGGACCCAGTGTTTGCGGGCAGGGGTCAAGCGCGTCGATGCCGCGTTGTTTACCCACGCGCACGCAGATCACATCATGGGGTTCGATGATTTGCGCCCGTTTTGCAGGATTGGTGGGGTGCTGCCCATTTACGGTTCATCGGAAACCATGGCGCAACTTGCGCATACTTTTAAGTACGCGTTTGATCCCGGACTGCGCACGCCGGGGTATTTGCACCCTGAACCCAAGGTGGTTGACGGGGCATTTTCGTTGGGGGAGGTACAGCTCACTCCTCTGAAACTTCCGCACGGACGCATGGTTTCTTTTGGCTATTTGATGCGCGTTGGAGGCGAACCTCTTTTTGCGTATTTAACGGACTGCAAGACTGTTCCCGAGGAAGTGGAGCAGGAGGTGGCGGGGGTGCGGCATCTGGTGATTGATGCGCTTCGGGAGCGCCCGCATCCGACGCACCTGAGCACTGGGGAAGCGTTGGAGGTGATTGGTCGTATCAAGCCTGGGAGTGCGTGGCTCACGCACCTGTGCCATGAGCATTTGCATGCCGAACTGGAGTCGCGACTTCCCTCGGGGGTGCGGATTGCCTACGATGGTTTGGTATTGGAGATGTCCTAGCCTTTTTTGGGGCAGGGAAGGAGCTGGGCTCAACGGCGAGAAAAAAAGAGTGTCATCCGCCCTTTGTGCGAAGGAGTCCCGACATTCTTTGACTTCTCTGGGTTAGATTGCTTAGATGAATTCGGAACTGTTCGTGAACTTTCTTTCCTGCGGGGTCCCGACGCGGGAGGAATCTTATTTGCAGCTTCCTCAGAGTCTGGGAGATGCCGCGGCGCGAGGCGCTGCGGGGTGAATTCCCGGTTGCCTTTGATTTTCCCCCGAACCCTAGAACTGGAAAAGTGAGCGTCAATCAGGAGTTTATTCTCGAAATTTTGCTCGATAGCGGCCTCGTGTCCCACGCCGAAGTGGCGAAGGTCCGTGCAGAACAACCTTTTGGAAATGTGGTGGATGCGCTGATCGCCGCCGGGACCTTGTCGGAGGAGGATTACATGCGCGCTCTGGCTGCGCACTCCTCGATGGAGTTTGTGGACGTCGCGAGTCTCAAGGTGGCGGACTCAATTTTGAGGGAGTTGCCGAAGGAACTGGCGGAACGCTTCAAGGTAGTGCCGGTGGCACGCAACGAGGGAGGGCTGGTCATTGCCGTTTCCAACCCACTGGATTTCGACACTTTTGACAGTTTGTCCCACATGCTCGGAGCGTCTCCCGAGTTTGTGTGTGGAACGGCTGTGGCCATTCAGGAGGCGTTATTCAAGTGGTACGGGATTGGCCACGATCCGGCCCGAGCTGCTGAACATAATCCGTACGAGATTGAAGCAGGGGATGGCGAGACGGGCGACGCCCCAATTATCAAGATGGTCACATCCTTGCTGATGGAGGCCTACACAATGAGGGCCAGTGACATTCATCTTGAACCCATGGACAAGGTGTTTCGCGTCCGGTTCCGAGTGGACGGGGTTTTGCAGGAGATGCAGAGTCCGCCAAAGCGACTGCAGTCAGCGATCATCTCGCGCCTCAAGATCATGTCTGGCACGATGTCGATTGCTGAAAAGCGGATGCCACAGGACGGTCGTATTCAGGTGACCGTGGGCAATCGGCAGGTGGATCTTCGTGTTTCGACGGTGCCGACCACGCATGGGGAGAGCATCGTCATGCGTATTTTGGACAAGTCTGCGCTGCAACTGGGGCTTCCCCAGCTGGGGTTTCTTTCGGATGATCAGGCGATTTTCGAAAAATTGATCACGCTTCCCGACGGCATTCTTTTGGTGACAGGGCCGACGGGTTCCGGAAAGACAACAACACTTTATGCCTGTTTGAATTACATCAACAGGCCAGACAAGAAGCTCATCACGGTCGAGGATCCTGTGGAGTACCAAATGGCGGGGATCAACCAGGTGCAGGTGAATACCGACATTGGGATGACGTTTCCGGCGGCGTTGCGCTCCATGTTGCGTCAGGCGCCGAACATCATCATGGTTGGGGAAATTCGTGATCAGGACACGGCGAACATTGCCATAAATGCTTCTCTCACAGGACATTTGGTGTTTTCGACCTTGCACACGAACGATGCGCCCGGTGCCGTGGCGCGTTTGGTGGACATTGGGGTACAACCGTTTCTGGTGTCCTCGGCCGTGCGTGCGGTGGTGGCGCAGCGCTTGGTGCGCAAGATTTGTGTGAAATGCAAGGAACCTGCGGAGTTGTTGCCCTCAGACATGCGAGCTTTGGGGGTGGACGCGATGCAGTTGTCGAGGGCGTCTGTTTCCCATGGGAAAGGGTGTGAGTTTTGCCGCAACGGCGGGTACAAGGGGCGCGCGGGGATATTCGAGTTTTTTCTGGTGGACGATGAAGTCCGCCGGATGATCAATGAGCGCAGCACGACATTGCAGCTGCGCAAGCGTGCGCGCGAGATGGGGATGCGCACGTTGCGGGAGGATGGTATTCGCAAGGTGCTTTCGGGCATGACCACGGCGGAAGAGGTTATCAGTGTCACCATGGGGGATAAAGAGTAACAGAAGCTTGGAGCAATCAGACAACCGGCGATGAACATTTCTCTCGTACTTCAAATGTTGGTGGAACAAGCACTGATTCCCGAGGAGGCCATGGATGATGTGGCTTTCGAGGTGAATCAATCGGGGCTTTCCCTCGCCAAGATTCTTGAGAAAAACGCGCTCATGACGTCGGACGAGTTTCACGTTCATCTGGCTCAGATGCTAGGAACGGAAGCGGTGAACCTTGCCGGGTTTGAGGCGCCTCAGGAATTGATTGAGATGGTGCCAGTGGGACTGGCGCAGCTGCACCAGGTGTTTCCAGTGGGGTGGGACGGCCAGAGGCTGCAAATAGCGATGGCTGATCCATTTCATCACCAGTCGCTGGAAGATCTCCGGTTTGCCCTTGGCGTGGAGTTGCATCTTGTGGTGGCGCCGGTGGATGAAGTGGCGGAGTTGCTGCGTCGGCATTACAGCCGTGGTGCGGGCGAGCTTAAGGAAGTTCTAGCGATGATGGTGACCGTGGAGGACGGGGAGGAGATCGACGCCGCCTCCGAGGCGCCCATTATCCGGTATGTAGATTTGGTGATGCAGCAGGCGATCAATGATCGCGCTTCGGACATTCATTTCGAACCGTTCGAGCACGATTTCAAGATTCGTTACCGGGTGGATGGAGCGCTTTATGAAATGGCGCCGCCACCCCGACATCTGGCGAGTTCCATTATTTCTCGTGTGAAGGTCATGTCGAATCTCAACATCGCGGAGCGGCGTCTCCCCCAGGACGGGCGTATCCAGCGTGAGGTGGGGGGGCGCGCGGTGGACATGCGTGTTTCCACTTTGCCCACGCAGTTTGGAGAGAGCGTGGTGCTGCGCGTTTTGGATCGCTCAAGTGTCAATCTGAGTTTGGAGGCGTTGGGACTGCCTACTAACCTCTACCATTATCTTTTGCGGACGATTGAATTGCCCAACGGTATTTTCATTGTGACGGGGCCGACTGGGTCCGGGAAGACCACCACGCTTTACGCATGTTTGGAGAAGATTAACACAATTGACGCCAAGGTTTTGACGGCGGAGGATCCCGTGGAGTTTGACATTGACGGGATCATTCAGGTGCCTGTGAACGAGGCGATCGGGTTGTCTTTTGCCCGCGTGCTGCGTGCGTTTCTGCGTCAGGATCCTGATCGGATTATGGTGGGGGAAACGCGCGACGTGGAGACGGCGCAGATCGCGATTCAGGCCTCGCTTACGGGGCACCTTGTGTTGACGACGTTGCACACCAATGACGCTCCGGGCGCGGTGACGCGTCTGATTGACATGGGAGTGGAGCCTTTCATGATTTCAGCATCCCTTGAGGGAGTGCTCGGGCAGCGGTTGATTCGAAAGATTTGTTCGCAGTGCCGCACGCCGTATGAACCGACGGAGGCTGTTTTGAATCAGTTGGGGTTGTCTCCGCATGAAATTGGAGACAAACATTTCTATTACGGAGCCGGATGTGCGAACTGCAACAGCACGGGGTACCGAGGGCGGAAAGGGATTTACGAGCTTCTGGATGTGAATGAGCCGATTCGAGAGCTCATCAACCAGAGGGCGCCTGGGGTGGTGCTCAAGCAGAAAGCGATTGAATTGGGAATGACCACGTTGCGAGACGACGGGTTGAGGTTGATTTACGACGGCGAGACTTCCATTGAGGAGGTCTTGAAATACACTTAGGACGACGCAGGTTAATTTTACTTCAAACAACCAATCCCTCGGAACTTATGGCCAAGTTTGACTATGTCGCCCTCGATTCTCGCGGGCAGGAATCTCGGGGTGTCATTGACGCCGCTTCCACGAATGAGGCGGTTGCAGCGTTGCGTAAGTCGGGATATTTTCCAACGAGCGTGACTGAGGCAGGCAAGGGCGGAGGAGTGGCTGTGGCGGCCGTAGCCGTGAAGGCTGCTGGAAAAGCGTCCGGGGCGACAGCGGTGGCTGCGGTGGCGGCAGCACCGAAAGCAAAAGCGAAGGCGAAGGGGCAGGGAAGCACGCTTTTTAAGAAGACCAATGTAGACGGAAAACTGTTGATGGTTTTCACCCGTCAGTTGGCAACGCTCATTGATGCGGGGTTGCCGCTTCTCAAGAGTCTGGATGTTTTGGGCAAACAGGAGAAGGATCCCGTGCTCAAGAACATCATCACGACGATTGCCGAAGGGGTGCAGGGGGGGAGTACGTTTTCGGAGACGCTGGGCTCTCATCCGAAGGCTTTTAACCGGTTGTATGTCAACATGGTCAAGGCGGGGGAGTTGGGCGGGGTTTTGGAGATTGTGCTGAACCGGTTGGCGGAATTTCAGGAGAAGGCGCAGAAACTTCGGAACAAGGTGAAGTCGGCGATGACGTATCCCGTCATTGTGCTGTCGATTGCCATGCTGATTTTGGTATTCCTGCTGGCCTTTATTGTGCCGAAATTTAAGCAGATTTTCAGTGATCTTTTGGGCCCCGGAAAGCCGCTGCCGGCTTTGACGGAGTTCATCATGAACTTGAGTGCCAACATTGTTTCCAACTGGTACATTGTGCTTGGGTTGATCATCGCGTTGACCATTGGGTGGAAGATGTTTTCCAGTTCGGCGAAGGGGAGGGTGATGCTGGATCAACTGGCGCTCAAGCTGCCTCTGTTTGGAGATCTGACGAGGAAGAGTTCCATTTCCCGGTTTAGTCGTACGTTGGGAACGCTGGTGACAAGCGGCGTGCCGATTCTTCAGGCGCTGATTATCACGCGGGAAACGGCTGGAAATTCGGTGATTGCAGATGCGGTGACGAAGGTGCACGACGCCGTGAAGGAGGGGGAGTCCATTGTGACGCCACTTGAAGCCTGCGGGGTTTTTCCTCCGATGGTCATCTCCATGGTGGACGTGGGTGAGGAGACCGGGCAGCTGCCGGACATGTTGCTGAAGGTGGCGGATGTTTTTGATGATGAGGTGGACAATACAGTGGATGCGCTCACGTCTTTGCTGGAGCCCTTGATGATTGTGTTCCTCGCCGTGGTTGTGGGTACCATCGTGATTGCGCTGTTCCTTCCGATGGTTGATTTGCTCAAAAACATGGGCAACCAGACCGGGGGTTAGACTTGTGTTAAAAATGCTGGAGGAACGGGTTGGGAAAGTGGGAGTGACTTAAGATTTATACTATGCGTGGGAAATTTTCCAAAAATCAGGCTGCATTTACATTGATTGAGCTGATGGTTGTCATTGCTGTCTTGGGTATTCTGATGGCGCTCGTCTCTGGCGTGCAGCGCTATGCGCAGAACAAGGGCAGGAGAAGCCGGGCGGAGGTGCAGGTGGCTGCTTTCAGTGCAGCTGCAGAGGCCTATAAAAGCGACAATGCCGCGTATCCGAGGACATCTGACACGGATGCGTTTTCTTCAGTGGGCTCGTCGGGAGGAGAGACCTCATCGTCTGCAGGCTTGAAAGCGAACCAAACCTTTTATGCGATGCTCTCAGGGGACTGGGATTTTGACGGGATTCCGGATTCAAGCGTTAGCGGGTCTTCCTCGGGCCCTGTCTCTTACATGGCGATTGCAGCGTCGCAGTTGTCGGTGTCTGACGGGAAGGTCCGATTTCTGCAAGATCCATGGGGTAAGGCGTTTGGATACAGCACGAAGCGCGCCAGCGCCATTGATGCGGGAGCGGACGATGCTGGAGCCGGGCACAACGTCACTTTTGATCTCTGGAGTACTGCGGGCAACGAGAAAAATGAAAAGGCGTGGATAGGGAACTGGTAGGGTTGCAGCGTCAGGCCGTGGCCTCAATGAAGAGGTCTCAATGGCGTGGCCTCAATGGCGTGGCCTGAACGGGGGAGGAGGAACGCAGTTGCCGGCGGGGTTAACCACGCCTGAAAAACGCTTCCACCGAGGCGGTTGTATGAGAAGCGAGTTCTTCAAGCGACTCGCCACGAAGTGCGGCGATGAAGTCCGCTGTATGTCGAGTATGTGCTGGTTCGCAGCGTTTGCCCCGGTGCGGAACGGGGGCTAGAAAAGGGCAGTCTGTTTCGAGGAAAAAAGTGCCCGCAGGAAGTTTGGCTGCGGTTTCCTGAACGGTGGCGGCGTTTTTGAAGGTCACGATGCCGGTAAAGGATACATAGAAGCCCATGTCCAAGAGCGCTTTCGCCTGTTCCAGAGAGCCGCCGAAGCAGTGAAAAACGGCTTTGAGTTTCCCGGAATAAGGGCGCAAAATCGCGAGAGTGTCGTCCCAGGAGTCTCGCTGGTGGACCACAACGTTGAGCTTTAATTCGTGGGCGAGTTGAAGTTGCTGTTCAAAAAAAACGGCCTGCCGTGTGCGGTTCAGGAGCCAGGAGTGAAGGGCGGAGGCCTCTGGGGGAGGGGTCGGGGTGCGGTGGTAATCCAGCCCGGTTTCGCCAATTGCAACAACGACAGGATTTAATGCAAGGGCCTTCAGTGAAGGGATGAATTTCTCGGGGGATTCATCCACGTAGCAAGGATGGACTCCGACGGCGGCGCGGATCTGGGGGTGGGCTTCGGCGAGCGCCACGGCGCGGGCACTACCTTCGAGCGAAGTGCTGATGGTAATGATACGGGATACGCCGGCGGCTTCTGCGCGCTCGAGAACTGCGGGCAAGTCTGTGGAGTAGTCGGAAAAATCGAGATGAGCGTGGGTGTCTGTGAACATCTTCCGCCTGGCCTTACCATTCAATAAGAGAGCCGGCCCAAGTGAGGCCTCCGCCAAAAACGACGAGAAGAATGTGTTCCCCGCGCTTCATGCGTCCGGTGCGGTGGGCTTCATCGAGGGCGATGGCAACGGCGGCGGCGCTGGTATTTCCAAAGCGGTCGAGGTTGACGAGGAAACGTTCCATGGGAAGTTTCATTCGGTCTGCGATGGCTTCAATGATCCGCAAATTGGCCTGATGGGGGATAACGCAGGCGATGTCGTTTGTGGTGAGGCCGCACGCCTCGATGACGCGGTTGCCAGCTTCGAGCATGGCGGTCACGGCCTGCTTGTAGGTTTCCTTGCCGTTCATGCGGATCGTGTTCAGCTTTTGATCTGCGTTTTCGCCCGTGACTGGGTGGAGGCTGGCGCCGCCGGGGATTTGGAGGATTTCAGAATAACCGCCGTCGCTTCCCATGTGTGTGTGGCGAATGCCGCGCGAACCCGGGCGGTGGCTGAGTACGGCTGCGCCCGCGCCATCGCCAAAGAGGACGCAGGTGTTGCGATCGCTCCAGTTGACGATGGTGGAGAGTTTTTCGGCGCCAATGACCAGCACGTTTTTTTGGGCGCCTGTGGAAATGAATTGGCGGGCAATTTCGAGGGCGTAGAGGAACCCTGAACAGGCGGCGCTGACATCGAAACACACGGCGTTTTTAGCTCCGATTTTTGTCTGCACAAAGCAGGCGGTAGAGGGAAAGAACATGTCAGGGGTGACCGTCGCGACGATGATCATGCCGAGGTCGTCCGCGGTGATTCCCGCATTGAGGAGGGCGGCTTTTGCAGCTTCGGCCGCCATATCACTGGTGGACTGGTCCTGCGCGGCGATGCGTCTTTCACGAATGCCTGTGCGCGTGACGATCCATTCGTCGTTGGTTTCCACCAGTTTCTCCAACTCGGCGTTGGAGAGGATTTTCTCTGGCACGTAGGCGCCGGTGCCGATGATCGATGCGCTAAGCAATGACACTCGAGGGAGGGGTTGTAGGGGTGCACAACGTTGAGTAGTTGTGCACCGCCTGGATGATGTGTGGGTTGACTTGAGTGCGGATGGATTCCGCGCCCTGGCGGATGGCGTTTTTAACCGCGATGGGCGAACTGCCACCGTGTGCGATGATGCAAATGCCGTTGATTCCCAGAAGAGGCATGCCGCCGTATTCGTCCGGGTTGCTTTTCTTTTTGATGGCACGGAAAGCGTTGCGAGCGAGCCAGGCGCCGGCCATGCGGATTTTGGTGCGCATGAGTTCGGTTTTAAGCCAGTGCAGCACGGCTGTGGCCGTGGCCTCGATGCTTTTGAGCATGACGTTGCCCACGAACCCGTCACAAACTACGACCTCGACTGGATTCTCGAAGATATCGTGCCCTTCGACATTGCCGCGGAAATTGAGGTTCGAGGCTTTGAGAAGCTCGAAGACTTCTTTGGTAAAGTCGTTGCCTTTGCTATCTTCGGTACCAATGGACATGAGGCCGATGGAAGGATTCGCGTATCCGAGGACATGCTTGGAGTAGGCCGCGCCCATGATGGCGTTTTGGACCATCTGCAGAGGAGTCGGGGCTGTGTTTGCACCCGCATCAATGAGCACGAAATAATTGGTTTCCGTGGGCATGACTGCGGCAATGGCGGGGCGGTCGATGCCGGGAAGGGTGCGCAGTTTGATGTGGGATGCAGCGACTGCTGCCCCAGTGTGCCCTGCGCTTACGATGGCCTCGGCCTCTCCGGCTTTGACGAGATCAACGGCGCGACTAATGGAGGAATCCCGCTTGCTGCGGACGGAGTTGGTGGCGCCATCGCTCATATCCACAATTTGGGTGGAATGGACGATCTGAATGCGAGGATCCGAGAAGCTGAGGCGTTTGAGTTCCTGTGCGATCCGAGATTCATCGCCGACGAGGAACAACTTGGAAAGCTGGTCGTACTCGCGCAAGGCAAGAACGGCGCCCTCCACGAGGTGAGCGGGCGCGTAATCGCCGCCCATGGCATCGAGTGCGATTCTCATGAATAAGTGGGGCGTCGGGAGTTGAAGCGGTAAAAACGGCAGGCAGAAGGGCTCACCCTGCTAGGATAAGACAGCTGGCGGCAATTTAGCGCCAAAAAAATTCAGCCGCCCGCGCACGAAGACGGGGGCGGCTGAGGAAAGGACCAACCGGCGAGGACTAGACGCCTGCGACGGTGAGCACCTGACGACCGCGGTAATATCCGCAGGAAGCACAGACGCGGTGAGACCGCGCGGCTGCTCCGCAGTTAGAGCAACGGCTCAGGGTGCTGGCGTGCCAGCGATTCGCGGCCTTGCGTGTGCGCAGGCGCATTTTGGACATTTTTCTTTTTGGAACTCCCATAAAACGAGGTCGAGGCGGCTAAGGTTAAAGCTTGAGTCGGTCCAGCGCCTCCCACACTGGTTTAGGTGGCTCAGTTTGAACAGGTTCCTCGGCCCGCGGGTGCAGGCCAGAGCAGGGGTTCAAACCGGTCCAATCGCAGTGCGGGTGGGCAGGAAGGGCGAGGACAATGTCTTCCCTGAGAGCCTCTGTCAAGTCTACCTCTTCTGAACTTCCAATTTCGATCTGGCAGGCGAAGTCAGGAATCACGACTGAGAAGGCAAAACTTTCGAGGCAATTGACGCACTGGAGCCGGAAGGCGGTGTGGATGCGGCCCGTTGCAAACAGTCCGCCTTCGCTGAGGCCCACGTCCAGAGAGTAGGAGAGCGGGGCCGTCGGGACCGCCCCCGGATCTTGGAGATCGAGCACGTCGATGGGGTCTTCCCCTTCGACATGTTTGCCTTCGGGCGGGATTTGAAGTGTATGGATTTTCATCGGAATGGATTTTGAAATGCGAAGAGGCTCCTGAAACGCGGTCAATTTTGGGTGGCTGCGCCTGTGGCGTCACCTGTGGCGTCACCCTTGGGGAGGGCGGCGCCAAAACGAGCCTGCAACGCCTTTTGAACGCACGGTGGGACAAAGCGGCCGACGTCTCCGTGGAGGCGCGCGACTTCTTTGACCATACGGGAGGAAATGTAGCTGTATTCCTCGCAGGGCATCAGGAAAAGGGCTTCTAAATTGGGCTCCAAGCTTCGGTTCATGAGGGCCATTTGAAATTCAAATTCAAAGTCGGACACGGCTCTGAGTCCTCGAATGACGGCTTTCGCCTGTTGGTTTCGGGCAAAATCAACGAGCAGTCCCTGAAAACTGGTGACCCGGACATTGGCGAGGTGCGAAGTGGATTGTGAGAGGAGCTCGACCCGTTCTTCGGTGGTGAAAAGCGCCTGTTTGGACTGGTTGTGAGCCACCGCGACGATGACTTCCTCAAAGAGGCGTGCAGCGCGCGCTAGCACGTCTAGGTGGCCGTTGGTAATAGGATCAAAGGAACCGGGATACAGGGCGCGTAGCATGGCGGGTTTTGTGGAAGGTGGAACGAAAACAACAATGGCGATGGCGTTGCCTCAGGGGGGAGCCCGTTCTTTTGAGTTCAGTTGCGTGCAACTACTGCCAAGCCTCCGAAAATCAAAAAAGTCGCCAGGAATGCTATCAATGGCGGAACAAAGAGGGAAGCGATTGCCCGTGAGAGGGAAATTTCATGCGCGCTCGCCAGTGCTTTTAGGTTGATCCACAAAGACCAGAAGCCGATGAGAAGCGCTGCGAGAAAAAAGGCGGCGACAGAGGCTGTCGACTCTGCAGCGAGAGTCGTAATGGACACTGCAGCCAAAGGGATTCCCCAAAGCATACTGCCTGTCCCCAGAGAGTAGCAGAGGGTGCGGAACGTTGTGGAGAAGGGATGTACGGATTGGCCGATGAATCTGAAGGAGGCGTGTAAGAGCACAGCTTTTAGCGCGATGGCCAAGGGCAGCATCAGTAGGGACGCTGCGGAGGAAGAGACCAGCATGCCCCCGCTATCGGCCGGAAGCGCCTGCTTCAAGAGATTGATCGTGGGTGATGCGGACGCGGGCATCTGTTTGAGGGTGAGGGCCATCAGAATGTTTCCAACCACTTCGGCAACAGCTAGAAAGAGAAGAGGCACGCCCCAGCCGCGATTGCGGGCCAGATTTTGGAACGTGCCTTCGGGATCGAGGGCTATTTCGCGCAGGCTCACAAAAAACGCTCTGAGAGGCCCGACTTCTTGCAGATGCTCCCATTCCGGGCTGACCTGCCCCTGCAGGGGCGCGGTTTTAGGAGCGGAGCCGTCCAGGGAAGCCACCGGGACGGGTGCGTCGAACGTTTTTGATCCACTTGGGTTTCCGTGCTGCGGCAGCGCTGGTTCGGCAGGCTTCAGGCGGGTTGCAAAATCGTTCACATCCTTGAGCGGCGTCCAGTCGAGCATGCCTTGGCGCCAGACGAGCGAATCCCCCAAAAGCTTCCCGTCTTCGATGAGTTGGCGCAGTTCGGACTCATCGACGGGGCCATGCGGTTGGCCATTGGATTCGTAATACCATTTCATAAGGGTTCACTGGACTGAGCATACAGTTATCGGTCGTTGCGGGCGCAAACTCAATCCCCATGCCTTGACTTGCAGGTTATCTTCACGCCAACCGGCGTCCAACGTGTCTGCATCGAGCCCATTCCATGAATTTATAATTCCGCCTGATTTTGCCGGCGGCCGCCTCGATCAGTTTCTGTGCCGTGCTTTTCCAGGCCGTTCTCGCTCGCAATTGCAAGATTGGGTGAGGGTTGGGGCGGTTTTGTTGGACGGGCGGGTGCCTTCGAAGGCGGGGTTGAAAGTGAAGGGCGGGGAGCTGGTGCGGGTGGAGGAACCCCCGCTGCCGAGGCAGGACGCTGTCGCCGAGGACCTTCCCTTGGAGGTTCTGTATGAGGACGCGGATCTCCTCGTGTTAAACAAGGCGGCTGGCATGGTGGTGCATCCCGCGGCGGGCAATTGGACTGGAACCGTGGTTAATGCATTATTGCATCATTGCGAAGATCTTTCGGCGGAGGGAGGGGAGGAGCGCCCAGGCATTGTGCACCGCTTGGACAAGGAAACCTCGGGTTGTTTAGTCGTGGCTAAAAATGATTTGGCGCACCGCGGTCTGTCGGCGCAATTTGCGGGGCGTGAAGTGAGAAAGATCTATCTGGCTGTGGCTGTGGGCCGGTTCAAAGCCGCGAAGGGCAGTGTGCAAGTGCCTATTGGGCGGCATCCTGTGCACCGGCAAAAAATGGCGGTTGTTGCGGAAGGAAAAGGGCGGGAGGCGCGCACGGACTGGCAGGTGTTGGGTGAACTGGATGAGAGGGAGCAGCGGTTGACGCTTGTGCAATGCCGGTTGTTCACAGGGCGCACGCATCAGATTCGCGTGCATCTAGCTCATGCGGGGCACGGGTTGCTGGGAGATGCCGTATACGGAAAGAAGTTGTTTGCCCAGAGGCATATGCTGCATGCCTGGCAGCTGGGGTTTGCGCACCCCAGGACAGGAGATGCAATGTTGTTTACAAGTCCCGTGCCGGAGGATTTTCGGACCCTTGGAGTGAAGGTGGAAGTTCCCAAGGACTAGTCGACGGCGCCGAAGGCACGGCAGTGACTACTTGTTAGTGTTCAGGATCGCGCGCACTTCTTCGATGGAAAGCTGATGCCCTGTGAGGATTCCACCTTTTGGCCCGGTTTGGGGGGTGTACTTTTGTTTCATTTTTTCCGTCTCCGTGCCAAGGTAGGAGCGGTTTGCATCTGAAACAACACGTTGTGTTTGGGATGTCTTGTCGCCTCCGGAGAAGGCGCCGGTTTGAAACGGCGCTTTGCCGGAATAAAAGGCCGTATCGAGGGTGGCTGCTTGTTTGGTGAAAGCGGTTCCCGTTTTGAAGGACTTTTGGGCAGCGCCGGCTGTGGGCGAGAGAAATTCAGGGGTGTAAAAGGAGCTCGTCGAGACGCTGTTTTTGGGGACAAAGGAACGTGTCCCAAAACTTGAAACGGGCACATAGGCCGCTTTTTTAGCCGAACCTCCGTAGAACGAGGGCTTGCTGGGCACAAAGCTTTTGGTGGTGTCCCATTCGAGCAGACGGCGTTCCCCTTCGGTCTGGGGGTCGGAGCGAGTCGAGCCTTCTCCATGACTGCTGACGCAAAGGAGCGCGAGCCACAGAAAAGGGGAGCAAGCTGGGAGAGGGAAACGCACCTGCATACGGGGGTAATCCTGCAGGTGTTACGCACGGTTGACAAGTCTTGAATACACTTGGAACGCAGGGGTTTTGGGCTTGGTTTTTTGGGAAGGAAGGAGCTGGGGGTTGAAAAAAACAGCTTTTCACGTTGCTCTTATCGGGAGGACGCGGAGAATTGGCGCCCCTTTTCCTTTTTTGAAATGAGCACTCCTAAAGTCCTTGTAGCAGACCCCATCTCCGAACGCGGCATCGCAGAACTAGCGGAAGGCAAACTTCTGCAGGTAGATGTCGAAGTTGGGAAGACCCAGGAGGAATTGCTGAAAATCATCTCCCAATATCAGGGGCTTGTGGTGCGCAGCCAGACCAAGGTGACGGCGGCACTTCTGGAAGCGGCGAAGCAACTCAAGGTTGTGGGGCGTGCGGGAGTGGGGGTTGATAATGTGGATGTGGACGCGGCGACAAAGCGCGGGGTGATTGTGATGAACACGCCCGGGGGCAACACCATTTCCACAGCGGAGCACGCCTTCTCGCTGATGATGTCGATTTCCCGCAACATTCCCCAAGCCGACGCTTCGGTGAAGGCTGGCAAATGGGATCGCAAGAGTTTTGAAGGGGTGGAGTTGAATGGGAAAACGCTGGCGATTCTTGGAATGGGGCGTATTGGAACGGAGTTCGCCTCTCGAGCGAACGCTTTTGGGATGCGCGTGCTTGCGTACGATCCCTATCTTTCGGCGGCGCGGGCGAAGTCCCTGCATGTAGAATTGGTGGAACGGCTCGATGAAATTATTCCGCAGGCGGACTACATCACGATGCACATGCCGTTGACTGCCGAGACCAAGCATATGCTCAATGCGGAACGCCTTGCCAAGGCGAGGAAAGGGGTGCGCATTGTCAACTGCGCGCGGGGCGGGCTGATTGACGAGAAGGCGCTCTACGAGGCGCTCAAATCCCGCCATGTGGCGGCGGCTGCGTTGGATGTTTTTGAGGTGGAGCCTCCTCCCGCAGATTACCCGCTGCGGGAATTGACCAATATTGTGTTCACTCCGCATCTTGGTGCTTCTACCGCGGAGGCCCAGGAGAGCGTGGGGATCGAGGTTGCGCAGCAGATTCGGGCGGCTCTGTTGCAGGGGGAGATTCGCAATGCGGTGAACATGCCGAGCGTGGACGCAAAAACCCTCGCGCAGCTTTCTCCGTACGCGGCGCTTGGCGAGAAGCTGGGCGTTTTCCTTTCCCAGGTGGTGACCAAACGCAGCAGCGCGTTGAATGTTAATTTTCAGGGTAAGATCAACGAGCTTAACACGAAGCCCGTTTCGCGCGCCATCCTCCTGGGATTCCTCAAGCAGGCGGGAGCGGAAGAAGTGAACATCGTGAATGCGCCCGGTTTTGCCCAGCACCTCGGTCTGAAGGTGAGTGAATCCAGCGAGTCCGTTTCGCCGGATTTCGCCGAACTCATTGAGCTCACTGTCACGGGCGAGGGCGGATGGGCGTCGGTTGCCGGAACTTTTTTTGGATCGACTCCCCGGATAGTGAAGATCAACGGTCGTCATGTGGAGGCTCGTCCGGAAGGGGTGCTTTTCATTTTTGAAAACAAAGACCGTCCCGGCATTGTGGGCGAAGTGGGAACGCTTTTCGGCAAGCACGGAGTGAACATCGCCAGCATGTCTCTTTCCCGAAACGAGGTGGGGGGACGGGCGTTGACCGTTCTCAACCTGGATTCTGTTCCCGGGCCTGCGCTTGTGAAGGAACTACTTTCGAATCCCGACATATTTTCCTGCCAGACGGTGAATCTCGGCCTCTAGAGGTATGAAACTGCGTGTGCTCTCGGAGGCGCCTGCGGGCGTTTGGACGACGGTTCAGTTTCTGACAAAAGAGCAGAGGGCTTCACTGCAACCGCCTCCCAGCGAGGGGGAGTTTTCGGGCGGCGTGGGAAGTCTCCTAATGGAGCGTTCTGCGGCGACGCTTTATGTCGGAATCGGCACGGCGTTAGAGGTGGATGCGACGGGGATGCGCAGGGCCGCGGCGAGCGCTGCTCTGGAGTTGCGCAAGCGGGGAAAAGAAAACGTGATTTTGGATCTGCGGGAATTTCCCGAGTGGGCCGAAGGCGCCGTGGAGGGTACTGTTTTAGGGGCGTACCGGTTCGACACGTTTTTGCCCGAAAAGAGCCGCCCTCTGGCGGGTTTGGTTGTGATGGTGAAAAAGACGGTGTTGAAAGCGGTGGAGAAGTCGGCACAAAGGGGCGTGGTGCTGGGGGATTGTGCCAATGCGGCGAGGCAGATGGGCAACATGCCTGGAAATTACGTCTATCCCGAGGCCTTGGCAAAGGAAGCGGCATTGCTTGCAAAAAAGTCGGGATTGCAGTGCAGGATTTTGGATGAGAAAAGCCTGAAGGCAGGGAAGTTCGGCGGCATTCTGGCCGTGGGACAGGGCAGTGCTCGCGGGCCTCGTTTGATCGCCCTTGAGCATCTGGGTGGGAAAAAAGGAGAGGCTCCCCTTGTGCTTGTGGGCAAGGCGATCACGTTTGATACGGGCGGGATTTCCATCAAGCCTGCGGCGAGCATGGAGGAAATGATTTTCGACAAGTGCGGCGGAATGGCCGTGCTGGGGGCCATGAAGGCGATCGCTGCGCTCGGGCTACGGAAAAACATCGTGGGGATTCTTGCCGCAGCGGAAAACATGCCCAGTGGAAGTGCCTACCGGCCGGGCGATATTATTACAATGCTTTCGGGGACAACCGTGGAGATTGTAAATACGGATGCGGAAGGGCGCATGGTGCTTGGGGACGCCATTCATTGGGGGCGTACCCATTACAAAGCGGCGAAGATCATCAATCTCGCCACCCTGACAGGCGCCTGCGGTGTGGCGTTGGGCGAAACCACCGCGGGGGTATGGTCTAACAACGCGGAATTTCAGGCGGACGTGCTGCGTGCCGCAGAGCAAGTGGGAGAACGCCTTTGGCCGATGCCTTCGCACGACGAGTATTCGGAAAAAATCAAAAGCCGGGTGGCCCAAATCAAAAACAGCGGAGGGCGGATGGGGGGAGCGTGTACGGCGGCGGCGTTTTTGAAGGTCTTTGCGGGGAAGACGCCGTGGGTTCACGTGGACATTGCCTACACCGCCCGTCAAGACAAGGACAGCCATGGTTTGGCTTCCGGCGCGACGGGATTTGGAGTGCGCACCTTGGTGCGTTTGGCCGAAATGTAGTGGGGTGTCTTGGCGGAGGTGGACGAGGTTTTTTATTCGCCGGCGGTGGGGCCGGCGGTAGCAGGGGGGGCCT
Organism: Chthoniobacteraceae bacterium; assembly: GCA_947476255.1. Lineage (GTDB taxonomy): Bacteria > Verrucomicrobiota > Verrucomicrobiia > Chthoniobacterales > Chthoniobacteraceae > Chth-196. The sequence goes on from CANJPY010000015.1 coordinate 42,630, forward strand.
CGCCGGCCTTTTCAGCTAATTTAGCAACTCAGAGCGAGTCAACGCGGTTAACGGGTGATGGTGCGTTTGTCGCCATTGACGAGCATGCGTACCCATTCTCCATTGAAAAAGTTTTCTCCGTGGTCTTTTTGGATGATGTTCCAAGTTTGGCCTGAGGGTGTTCTGACCATGATTTCCAAACCGGTGCCCGAGGTGGCGCTGCGCTCCACGGCATCTCCTGCAAATCCGCCCGCTATGGCTCCTCCCACCGTGGCCAGCGTATTGGCCTTGCCATGGCCAACCATGGATCCTAGCACGCCTCCTGCGATCGCCCCCGTGCCGACGCCCACAATGGACGACTCCCCTCGCAGTGCCACGCGCCGTACGGAGACAATTTGGACTTGGAAAACTTGCATCGCCTGACCGCGCATGGCACTCGGGTAGGACGGCATGCTGGGATCCTCGGTGACGCAACTCGTAAGACTGAGTGAGGCGCCCAAAACGAGGGCGGATGAAATTTGAAAGACGTTGTTTTTCATAAAGGGTACTTTTATCTAATATCGCGGGTGCGCAGGTCAATGTGTAGAGTTTTCATGCTCGGAGATAAGACAACGTGATTCTTGAATTGCTCGAAACTATTCTGACGCCGTGTTCCTGGCGGGCTCGGACCATGGGTTTTTTAAGGTCCTCGATTCAGGTGCGGGCGCGCTATAATCGGTGTCAAATTCATTGGAAGGAGCATCTTGAGTTGACTCGGGCGATGGTTTTAACGGCTGCACAAATGGCGCCACGTCGGCGCAGGGCAGTTGTCTTTGGGGCGGGTCTTCTGCACGACATTCCTCTGGCGGAGTTGTCGCAGATGTTCGAAAGCGTGATTCTTGCCGACATTGTGCATGCGTGGCCCTGTCGTTTAAAAGCGCTTGAATTTTCAAACGTGAAACTGCATCGGATGGACGTGACCGGTGTGGTGAAGGACCTGCCCAAGATGCGCCGATGCGCCTCTTTACCGTTGCCCGTGAGTTGTCCGGTGGATTTCGTGGAAGATCCGTTTTTGGATTTTACGGTGTCTGTGAATCTGCTTTCTCAATTGCCTTGGGTCCCCGGGCATTTTATGAGCAAGGCACGCCCCGACGTGGAAATTGCAGCGATGAAGAGCCAGCTCATCTTCGCTCATTTGGATTATTTGAAGCGTTTGCCAGGACACACCGCCCTGATTACAGACACTTTATGGAGAGCCGTTCCCGTGGAGGGGGCGAACCCAGAGAGTGGGGAGGAATGGGATGTTTTGAGCGGAGTTGGACTGCCCGAACCCTTTCGGGCATGGGATTGGAGGATAGCGCCCGCTCCGGAACGCTCGCGGGACTTGGATTATGTAGCTCGCGTTCATGCTTATCCAGACTGGAAAAAGACCTGAAGTTTTTTGTCTTCCACCCCTGACGGCCTTGTTGCGCGAGAGGGAGCTGGTTTTAAGCCGCGTTGGGGGAGGGTTTATTTGGCGGTTTTTGGCCGTAGAAACGGAGAATTCTCAAGAAACACAAAATTCCTGTTTGCTGTTGGATGGATTTCAGACCAAAGGCTAGAGGAATGAGTTCCCCTGTACTCCGACAAATTTTGATTTCGGCGCTTTGTGTGAGTGTTTGTGTGCTCCCACGGGGCGTTGTGGGAGCTCCACCTGCGAAATCGCAACCGCCAGCGGTGGTCTATGCCAGCGGTGATTTGGTGCGGGTGGTGCGAAAGGAAACCTTGCAGTTCAATAAGGAGCCATTTCTTGGGGCGCCTAAGGGACAGGAGTTTACGGTGCTCAAGCACGAGCCTGGAAAAGGCCCGGTGTACCTCGCGTTTTTGCAGAAAGAAGGAGGAGTCATTGCGGTCACTCTTCCTGAAGAATCGTTGGAGTTGGTGGCGCCCGACGGCTGGATGATTTTGTTGAGGGGCTGCCAAGCATTCCGGGACCAGAGGTTTGAGGAAGCGGGAAAACTTTTGGCGCGTGCCGTTCAGGATGCGGCATACAAGGCGGTTGCGACTGAGGTTTTGGGGCGGGTGGAAGCGATCATGGGCGCGGCGCGGCAGATCCTGCAGGTGGAAGGCGACGCCGCGTTAAAGGCGTCACCGGAAAATTACGGGGCGCGGTTGGTGGCGGGGCAGAAATTTTTTGCCGAAGCGGTGTCGGGCGGGCGTGGATTGGCGGGGGATCTTGCGAGCCGTGGCTTTATGAGTCTTGCGATTTCGTTGGATGATGGGATCGAGCGGCTGAGTGCGCGGGTTTGTCCGAGAAAAGAGGCGGGGGGTGTGGAGATTCCCGCGACGCGTTTGGCGCGCGAGGAGGTCGCGGCCCATGCCATGCAAGCGGCATTTTCAGTGGTGCGTTGCCGGCAGGCGATAGCAGTGCGGCGTATGGTGGAGGCGAAAGGCTACATTGAGGACGGTCTGCGGGCGGAGCCTGCGCGGCCGGAGTTGAAGGCGATGCAGACAAAGGTTCTCGCAGATATTGCGGACGCGGAAGACCGCTATAATGCGGCGTTGAGTAACCAGAAACGCAACCTACCGCAGGCTTTGCTTGCGCTGGAGCGCGGTTTGAAAACGTGTGCGGATCTTCCCCAGCTCATTAAGTTGAGGGAAGACTTGAGCGGGGCGTTGGAGGAGAAAACCGCGCCTCCGGTCACGCCCGCCTTTTTGAGTATTGCGAAAACCAGTGTTCCGTCTGCGACGTTGGAGGAGGGGCGCAGGTTGTACACGACGCGGTGCACGCAGTGTCATGATTTAGAAATGCTTGATAAGCGTACGGTGACGGCTTGGAAAAGCGAAGTGGCGGGAATGGCGCGCAGGGCAAAAATTGATGACAAGCAGCAGGATGTGATTGTGCAGTATCTGGCTGCAGCGCAGGTTGTGGCGGCGCAGCCTCCGGCGCGCAAGAGCGAGTGAAAGAAGGAAGGAAGCCAGAAGAAAGGAAGCCCCGGTGGTTTCCGAGTTCGAATCGACGTCGAAGTCGAAGGTGAAATGCAGTCTCGTTTCCACCTTCGTCCTTAATCCAATCTCCTTGTTGAGAGATTGCCTCATCAAGAGAGTGGTGCTCACGAGAGGACTCGAACCTCCACGGGTCGCCCCATACGGTCCTGAGCCGTACGCGTCTGCCAATTCCGCCACGTGAGCATTTACTGAAGCTCTTTGGAAAGTGAAACCTCCAAGGAGCGGGGAAGAATCATAGAATGATCTCCCCGTACCGCAATCTTAATCTGAAAAAAACGTCCGGTTGAAGCTGCTGAGTTAACTGACTCGCATGGGCATGATTACATAAAGGAAGGGGCTCTGTATCTTTACCACGCCAGGGCTCATTTCATCAATCAGGTCCAGATAGACTTCGTCATTGGGCAATGCACGCAGGGGCGCCATGAGGTACTCGGGATTGAAGGCGATTGTCATGTCGACTCCCTTGTAAACAACTGGGATGGATTCTTTTGCCTCGCCCACGTCAGGGGTGTTGGAGGCGATTTCCAGATTGTTCTTCGTGAAAACAAGTTTTACCGAGTTGCTCTTTTCACTCGAGAGCAGGGAGACGCGGTGCACGGCGGACAGGAACAACTCGCGCTCCAAAGTCACGCGCTCGCGCACTTCGGTGGGAATCACTTGGCGGTAGTTGGGATAGTTCCCCTCCACCAGTTTGGACACGAGGCGGGTGGTGCCGACATCGAAGGCCACCTGATTCTGGGAGATGTACATTTTCATTTCCCCGGCATCGTTTGTGAGGCGCGTTAATTCGTTGATGCACTTGGTGGGGACGATGACGTCGGTTTCGTCGCTCTGAGGGAATTCGACTTCGAGATCGACCAGGCCGAGGCGGCGCCCATCGGTGGCTACCATCGTAAGGCGGGAGTCCTTGAAGGAGAACAAAATGCCGTTAAGAACGTAGCGCGTCTCGTCGGTGGAGATGGCGTAGGATGTTTTGCGCAGCGCGTCTTTGACTTCGCTTTGTTTGAGGGTGAAAACTTTGCAGTCTTCAAACTCAGGGAAGGGGGGGAATTCATCGGCGGGAAGGCCGTGGATTTTGAAGAAGATTTGGCCGCATTTCAGCGAGGCGATGTTTTTGGAATCGACTTCAATGTGGACCTCGCCTTGGGGCAGCTCACGGATGATTCCCGCGAGGCGTTTGACCGGCAGAGTGGTGCCACCATGGCGCTCAACGACCGCGTCGGTGATGCACGTGACCCCGACATCGAGGTCGGTTGTGGTGAAGCGAAGTTTACCTTCTTCTGCCTGAATCCGCACATTCGCGAGGATGGGAAGAGTGGTGCGGGAACTCACTACGTTCTGCACGGTTTGAAGGCCTGACAGCAGGATGTCTTTGGAGACACTGAATCTCATACTCTTGGTTTTGTCGAAGGAAGCCTTAAGAGGCAAGCGAACTCACGCGCTGGAACGTCTTGGAAGCCGTTTTCTGTGAGTTTTATGGGTTTTTGAGCGTCTGGGGGGCTTAAATAAGGTGAATTTTCGGGATGCACAGCAAATGTTTGCTCAGCGCTGCAGCTGTGTGTCCAAAAAGGAAACCACTTGTTTGGTGCGGTCGTCCTTGGAAATTTTATCCTGAATTTGGCGGTGGGCGTGCAACACCGTTCCGTGATCCCGCCCGCCGAAGGCTTCGCCGATTTCGGACAAGGAGGAGCGTGTGAGCTCGCGGGAAAGGTACATTGCGATTTGCCTTGGAAACGCGATGTTCGCCGGACGCCGTTTGCTGGTCATATCCGCCAAACGCACGTCGAAGTGCTCCGCAACGCGGCGCTGGATTTGCTCGATGGTGACGGCGCGGCGGGCTTCTTCTTGCAGGATGTCCTTGAGCAACATCTCGATCCGGTCGATTCCCGGCATTTTGCCGTCGTTTAAGGACGCATAGGAGGCGACGCGCATCAGTGCGCCTTCGAGTCGGCGCACGTTAGTACGAACTTTTTCGGCGAGGAAGGCGATGATCTCCGGCGAAAGCTTCACCTGCATGCCTTCCATCTTTTTGCGCAGGATCGCGGTGCGTGTTTCGACGTCTGGCGGTTGCATTTCCGCGGTCAGGCCCCATTCGAAACGGGAGACGAGTCGGCCTTCCAAGTTGGCAATTTCAGAGGGGGGCCGATCGCTGGAAAGAACGATTTGTTTGTGTCCGTCGAAAAGGGCGTTGAAGGTGTGGAAGAACTCTTCCTGCGAACGCTCTTTTCCCGCCAAAAACTGGATGTCGTCAATCAGAAGGACTTCCGCCTGCCGGTAGCGCTTCCGGAATTTTGCCAGAGTTCCTGTCTGGATCGCCTCGATGAACTCGTTGGTGAAGTGTTCGGAGGTGATGTACATCACCTTGGCATTTTTCTTGGTCGCCAGAATGTGATGTCCGATGGCATGCATCAGATGTGTTTTGCCAAGGCCAACGCCGCTGTAAATAAACAAGGGGTTGTAGGTTTTTCCCGGCCCAGCGGCCACGGCGCAGCATGCCGCATGTGCGAACTGGTTGTTGGCCCCTACGACAAAGGAGGCAAAGGTGTTTCGGGGGTTGAGTCCGTTTTGAACGGGCAGCTTTGAGGCGGCGGCCGAGGCGAGGGGTTCGTCGCTCTCCTCGGGCAGGTGTTCAGGCTCGGCGGGGATGGTGGTGTCGAAGACGAAGCGAACTTCCCGGCCTGTTCCCGTCGCAAGCATCAGCGCTGAGCGCAGCAGAGACTGGTAGTTGCTCTCAATCCACAGTTGATGGATCGAATTAGGGACGCATAGCGTCAGACTTGTTTCGTCAGCGGCGACAGCGCGGATGTCTTCAAACCAACGGTGAAAGGTGTCCGTACTGACCTCAGCGCGGAGGGTTTCCGAGACCTCGGCCCAGAGGGTGGCGGCTACGATTTCGGAAGAAGGGGTGTCTTGATTGTTGACCACGGGATAAATGGGCGGGGCTAGTAATGCACAGGAGGGTGGAGCAGAGGCGGGGGTGGACGTTTTGGGCCTTAGGTGCGGCTGCCTCGACGGAGAAAGGGACTGGGTTGGGGGGCGAAACGTTTGAGTGTAAATAATTGAGATTGAGTAGATTGAATTTGCCGGGCCCCCTCTGTGGCGGGTGTGGACGGCGCAAAAATGGCACGAAAGCGTAACCCTGTCGGGTGACGCAATCTGGAGGACCAATTCCCAAGTTGTGCGGCTTTGTTCACAAGTTATTCACAGGCTCCGCGTCGTCGCCGATGCGGTGCACGGAGGTTAAAAGTTTAGAGACCCTGAACAAGCAAAAAGGGTGGTTTCAAAGGGGAATAGTTACAATCGGAGTTCAAATTGGTGTTGACTGTGTGCGATTATTTTTTGTTGAAAATGACAAGCCGACGGCTTTTTTCTCGCAGGCGCCTGCGGCCCACGCGCGCAAAGGCTGCACACTCCGCTTGCGAAGCTTTTATGAAGGCGTCTTTGCCGCAGTGGCTCCCGCGCCCCCTGCTTCTTCGCGGGCGTTGCGTTCTTGGACCGAGTCCAGATGAGCCTGTGCAACGGCGAGTTGGCTGTCCGGTGTTTTAAAGAGGACGGCGACGCCGGCGGTGACGATGGTCCCAAATGCAATACGCCATGGAAATTCGATGGCAGGCAACCAGTGCGGCTTCCACAGTGGCGCGGCGACGGTACCCTGGGCGTTGGCGGGATGCAGCAGCGCCCACAAATCGTTGTGCAGGCCGCTCAAAACCGCCACCACGACGAACCCCGCCCCCATCGCGCAGAGATTACCCCGCTCGCTGCCGCGCCTGCGGGTGAGGAGGCCGACCAGGAAAACGCCCAGAAGAGAGCCATAGGTGTAGCCAAAAATCCCCAAAACGATCGGAATAATACGCGCGTGCAGGACGATTTTGGCGTAGGCGGTTCCAGCTCCAATCAGCACCAAAATCAGGGAAAAAACGACCGTGCTGATGCGGGCCGCCCTGAGGACTTCCACTTCTGTGGCCTGGGGCCGAATGTGGGTTTTATACCAATCCTCCGTGAAACTTGTGGCCAGTGCGTTTAAGGCGGTGCTCAGAGAACCCATGGCTGTGGCAAAGATTCCCGCGAACAGGATGCCCCTGACGCCCGGCGGCAGTTCATTGACGATGAAAAAGGCGAAGGGAGCATCCTTGCCCTGTTGCTGGTAGTGCACCCAGAGCAACATGCCCACAAGAAGAAAGCAGAGCACGAGGGGCATGTCCGCGAGGCCTGAAAGAATGAGTGAAAAGCGGGAGCGCTGGTGGTTTTTGGCAGTCAGCATGCGCTGGACCATGTCTTGATCGGTGCCGTGTGTGGCCATGGTGGTGAAGGTGGAGCCGATCAGGGCAGCCCAGAGCGTGTATTCACTCTCCAGGATGGAGCGTACGTTTTGCCAGAAGCTCTCGGAGGGGTTGATGCCGAGATCGAACAAGGCGAAGTCCTTGGGGCCGTTGAGCACAGAGACTACGCCACTCCAGCCGTCGGGAATTCTCGAGAGCAGGCTCCAGATGGCGAAGCCCAGGGAGCCGAACATCAGAGTGGCTTGAATCAAATCGGTCCAAACGACCGCCTTAATTCCGCCCGCAGCGGTGTACAATGCGGTGACGGAAGTGAGTAAAACCAAGGCCGCGGAGTAGACTCCGACCTGTTGGAAGGGGGAGAGGACGGCGCCCGTGATTTGTTCGTAGGTCATGACGATCACGATCGCGGCGACGTAGAGGCGGGTGCCGCTGGCGAGGGCGCGTGTGACCAGAAAGAGGGCAGAGGAGGCGTTGCGCGTTTGAGCGCCGAAGCGGAGGGAGAGGTACTGGTAGATGGAGACGACGCGGAAGTCGTAGAAGGGTTTGATGAAGACGCCGGCGATGATGAAGCGGGCGAGGATGGTGCCGATCGCGAGTTGGGCGTAGGTAAAGTTACGCGTGGCATACCCTTCACCCGGGGCGCCGAGGAAGGTGGCGGCGCTGATTTCAGCCGCGAGAATGGAGGCCATGACGGCCCACCACGGGATATTACGATCGCCGATGGCAAAGGACTCCATGGAGCGTTCGCCACGTCCGGCGCGAAGGCCTATGTAGATGATGAGCGCGAAATAAGCGGCAACGACGAAACCATCGATCCAGAGCGGGTGCATGGGGGAGGAGCAGGCTGGCTATGAGCGGTAGGAGCTTGGGCAGCGGTGGGTTGGTTAAAGGGGAAGAGAGGGCGAGGTGGCGGCCGTATTTTGGAGGGGAACCTTGCGCATGATTTTGGAATTACGCCCGCTGGACTCCCACTTCCGGCGTCTTTCCTGGGGTAATTCTTCGGGACTGACCTCGACGAAACCACCTTTTTGCTGGAAGAAATTGTAGGTTTGGGTGGACAGGGCAAAGAGCCATTTGGCGCCCTTTTTGGCGGCCAATTGTTCGGCGAAGGCCATCAGTTTCCGGCCAAAACCCTGGCCTTCGTGGCTTTTTGCGACATAAAGGCAGGCCAGTTCCGCGGTTTGTTCCTCGGGATAAAAGTGCACGGCGACACAGCCCGCAAGGTTGCGGTCGATTTCCAGCAACCAGTAATCGTCCAGCGCCGCCATCATGTCGGCGCGGGAACGTTTGACGAGTTCGGCATTGGCGATGGATTCGCGGATCAGGTTCATGATGGCGCGCAGGTCTTTTTTGAGCGCGCGGCGCATTTGTTGGTACTCGTTGGAGTACACCATGGTGCCGATGCCTTCGTGGCTGAAGATTTCGCTTAAAAGAGCCTCGTTTTCCGTTCCGTCCAGAAGGTGCACGCGGGCGATGCCCCTGCGGCAGGCGCGTGCCGCGTGTTCGAGTTTGGACACCATCGAGGGATCCATCGAGGCGCGGCGTTTGCGCAGGACTTCTTCGGTTTCCCCCACCGACAACTGGCGCACGATTTCTTCCCCCAGACGGAGCGTGCCCTTGGGCGAGAGGTAGATGATTTTAAGGGCCCGCATGGCTTCGGCGACTTCCAGAGCCACGGAGTCCGAGTTGACGCGGAAGGTGTGTCCCTCCCCGTCAAAGCCCAGGGGTTGAATGACGGGAATAATCCCCTCGTTCAGAAAGCACTGCAGAGTGGCTGTATCCACGCGTTCGACTTTCCCTGTGAAAAGCGTATCCACCCCGTTGAGGATGCCAGCGGGGTGTGCCACGATGACGTTGGCGTAGGCGGCGCGGAGATCTACGGAGGACAGCCCCTGCATGAGTTCCTGCAAGACGGCATGGCTGGCTTCTACTCCGAGTTTAAGCGTGGCTTCGTCAGTGATCCCCGTGCCGTCTGCATTTGAAATGGCAATGCCTTTTTCTTGGGCGAGTTGTATGAGTTGAGCGCCGCACCCGTGCACCAGCACGACGCGGATGCTCAAAGACCGAAGCACGGCCAGGTCCAGAAGCAGGTTGCCGAGATTGAGGGAGGCGGCAATTTCGCCGTCCAGCGCAACGACAAAAATTTTCTCCCGGAAGCGCGGGACGTATTGGAGGATGCCTCGAAGGTCGGAAACTTTCATCAGAGTGAAGGGCGTATTAAAAAGGCCAAAGAGCCCTGGTGGCAAAGCGGAACGTTTGGGATCTCACCTTTTCCTGCGGGTGAAAGAAAAAAGGCCGGCATGAAGTGATCTATAAAAGTTCTGTCCCAGCTCTCCGCTGTATGCAGATAATGCCACAAATCTCAGATAATGTCATGGCTTCTCCTAGTAAACGTATCGCCCTCTCTCCGTCAGCCACGGGCTTGAATCCAGCTTTTGCTGGGCTTCAGTTGGACGGGTTGCCCCCCGGCCCTGAAGCTCCTGAGCCAGGCCACTCAGGCCAGCCTGCGGCTGCGGTGAAAGCGGGTCGGGTGGTGCTGCGCCGGGAAAAGGCCCAGCGCGGAGGCAAAACGGTGCTCGTGGTGGATGGCTTCGGTGAACAGCATTCCGCAGACGCGATTGAGTCTTTGGGGAAGCGGCTCCGGTCCGGCTGCGGGTGTGGCGGGACAGTGCGCGGGAGGAGTCTCGAACTGCAGGGGGATCAACCGGCGCGGGTCCGGGCTTTTTTGGAGGCGGAAGGGTTTCAGGTTGCAGGCGAGAAATAGGAGAAGTGATGACAGAGAGAGGCACAAAAGGTTTTTTGATTGTGGTGGAAGGCGTGGATGGCGCCGGCAAGAGCACGGTGCTGCGGCATTTGGCCGCGCATTGCGAGACGCGCGGGCGAATGGTGATCACCAGCCGTGAGCCCACCAATGGTTTGCATGGGAGGCGGTTGCGGGAATCTGCGAGCCGTGGGCGGCTGCCGTTGGACGCTGAACTCGACCTCTTTGTTCTGGATCGGCGCGAGCATGTGGCGGAACTGATTTTGCCGGGACTGGAGCGCGATGCCGTGGTGTTGTTGGACCGGTATTATTTCTCAACAGCGGCTTACCAAGGGGCGAGGGGGGCGGATCCCGTCGAGGTCCTGCGCCGGAACGAGGCGTTTGCGCCGGAACCCGATTTGGTGCTGCTTTTGGACTGCGAACCCACGCTGTCGTTGGAGCGCATTGGTGCGCGTGGGGGGGGCGCGGATGCGTTTGAGGGGTTGGAGGCGTTGGAGGCGGTGCGGAGGATTTTTTTATCGATTCAAAGGCCTTTTATCCGGGTGGTTGATGCGTCGGGAACGCCCGAGAGTGTGGCGGCGGTTTGTGCGGCGTATCTGGAGGAGACCCTGAGCGCGAGGCTGGGGTGAGCGGCGCGATGCGACCAAAAGCGGTTTCAAGTACGATCCGCTAATGAGATGCGGTTGTTTTGCAGGGCGGCTCCATGGGGGAGCGGCTTTAGGGATGCGCCGTATTTGGAAAAGGGAAGACTCCAACGTGCTGCTGGAGTGGTTCCGAGGGCATAGAAAAAACGAAAGAAACCTATGAAGAAATTCGGATTGATGGGGCTTGGTTTGGTGGTGGCGAGTATGCAGTTTGGAAGTGTGCTGCATGCCGCGGAAACGAAAACGGGTGACACCAAAACCACGGAGAAAACAACGGCCCAACCGTTGCATGCGATTCCGTTTCAGGGGAGCGTGGTGTCCGTGGATACGGTGGGACGTACGTTCACATTGAACGGCAAGGCGAAGGAAAGAAAATTTAAGGTCGACGAGCATACCGAAATCATGGCGGACAACAAAACGGTCCCCTTCAGTTCGATCACGGTTGGAGCGACGGTGCGAGGGCAGGCGCTGCGGCACGAGGATGGTTGGGAGGCAAAGAAGGTGACCATTGGAGCCAAGGAGCCGATGCCGGCTTCGGACCAAAAGAAGTAGTTTGGAACCAGGGTTATAGAAAAAGCCGCCGTCTTGAAAACGGCGGCTTTTTCTTTGTCGCTTTTTCTTTGTCGGAGGCGAAGGCGGGGAGGTCTGCTTCCCCCTGCGGGCGCAAAAGGGAGAGAATGTTTGAGGGGAAGGCTTGGTTGAGGAAAAAGCGGCCGGGTACTGAGGGGCGGGAAGAGGCGGCTTAAGGCCTGCCGCTTTGGATGGAAAAAATTTCGCCAGGTTCGCATTCTACGCTCACAGAGATGGGGCGGCAGCAGACAGCGCAGTCTTCAATGTGTTCGTGATCTCCTTGAGAGGTATCGATGGTGGTGTCAAATATTTCTCCGCACCAAGGACAGTCGATCGAGGTTTGCTGGAGGTAATGCATAGGAAGAAGAGTTGCTTTTTCGGGGGACGGCTTTGGCCGTTGAGCGCGCTCCATGGAGAGCATCGAGGCTCCGTCCCCTTTACGCAGGGCGATTCACGTGCACGGAGGAGCTTACTTGCGCACGATGCGGAAACCAATCGTATCCTGAGCCGTGGTGGCGTTGCTTTTGCCTCTGCGGGAGGAGCGACAGTCCCACGCACTGTCCCGCCACGAACCGCCGCGCATGGTCCTGAGCTCGGGCGTTGCCTGGATGGGCGGGTTTCCAGTTGGATAATCGGGATACGCGGCGAAAGCATTCCAGCACCAGACCCAGACGTTGCCGGCCATATTGTAGAGGCCGTTGGCGGCGAAGGTGCGCACCGGAGCGGGGCCTCCTTTGAAAACAGAATGAGAGACGAGTGTTTTTTCGCGGGTCTTGGCGTCCTCCACTTCGGCTACGTACACCGCCTGCCATTGGTTGATTTGTTTGCCGCAAGGGTACCGGTTTTCGAGTTTGTCCGCCTTGGCGGCTTTTTCCCATTCCGCCTCTGTGGGCAGACGGTAGCCGTCGGCATCCCAGTCCACCATTTCGTCATGCATCTCCACCTGGCCTCGCCGGTAAATGGCTCCCGGATTTCTTGTCTTTCCCGTGTAGTAACACGGCCTGCGACTTTCCATCTCACTGCGCGCATTGCACCACTTTAGGGTGTCATACCAATTGATGTTCGTGACGGGGTACGTGTCTTTTTTCGCAAACCCCGCGTTGGCAAAGTCGTAGCCATGGCTTTCCGCCCATTGCTTGACCCTGAGCCATTCGCCAAGGCTGATGGTGGTACGGGACAACTCAAAGGGCTTCACAATCACGGAATGCACCGGTTTTTCCTCAATGGCGCCCTCGTTCTTGATCGACGGTTTTGCGGAGAAATTGCCGAGGCCCGACGCTGTCTCTTCACCCTCGGGATTCTCCGCGTAGGTGTCTCCCATCAGAAGTTCTCCTCCCGGGATGGCTACGAAAGTGCTTTCTATGTTCGCCGCAAGCCGCAGCCCTCCGACTGGGTTACCCTCATCGAAGTGTTCTCGGGTGAACACATAAGGAACGGCTCCCTCGGCACCGGATTTTCCCCGCAGGATTCGGTCGGCGTTGCCGCCTTCCGTCGTGGGGCCCATGGGATTGGTTTTCGCTTGCAGGGTGTAGGGGGCAAATTTGTCCCAGCACCAGTTTCCAGGCTTCGAGACTAAATCTCGCAGTCCAAACCTGTGCGGAGGCATTTCGTTTTTCTCAGGAGGTTCGTCCCCCCAAGGGTAAAATTTGCGTCCCAAGCCCCCTCGCGCTGCGCGTTCCCATTCCGCCTCTGTGGGCAGACGGTAGCCATTGGAGGCGATATTATGAGAGACAATGACGTGGGCGTCCTTGGAGCCGTTGAAAACCTTCCAACTGCGATTTTTCCATTTCTGGTAGTAACAGGGGGAGAGACCGTGCAGCTCGCTCTTTGCATTGCACCACGTCACCGCGTCCAGCCAGATGATTTTTTCCATCATCTGGGAGAGTCGCTCCAGTCCTTCCAAACTGTTGAGCTCCTCGGCCGCAATCGGCGACATCTTCCAGTTCCGGTATTCATACCCGATCATCTGCGTGGCCCGCACCACGGATTCCCATTCGAAACGGCTCACGTTACTTTCTCCGATCAAATAACTGTCAAGGGTGACGGGTTGCTCCGGAGTGGCGTCTTTCTCCTCCCCGCTCTTGCGGTGGTCTCCCATGAGGAAAATGCCGGAGGGAATCTCCACTCCCACCCATTCCAGAGTGTCCTGCAAAAGCTGCCGCTTAACCTCAACTTGTTTTTCAGTATTAAACTTTTCCTTCACAGAGGAAACAAACTCGAACAGTTTGCCGCCCGGCTTGAAATCAACCCAGATTTTGAGCGTGGCGACAGCGGCCAACAGAAGGGAAAAGAGAAAGAGATATCTGCGTCTCATTGTAGAGGGGTGGCGTAAATTACATCTGAAAGGCATGAGTGAAACTGAAAAGTTAAATTAAAAAGAGAGCCTGGAAATTAATGCGAGCATCTTGCGATGCATGAAATTCAGCTGCCCAAGCGCTGGAGCCCTCGAGTTCAGGCACCAACAGCGTTCTCAGTGCGCGGCGTCGGTCTTTCGGGAGGCTGCCTGTCCATGCTCGACATTCCGCGTCAGCTGCCATGGAAACGTGTCGGTCGATGCGGTTCGCCGGTCCTGGAATTGGCCCGGGGATGTCTTTGCGCGGGGGACTGACCGCTTTAAGGAGAAGGGGCCTCCGCTGGTGTTCAGCGTCGCGCCGTGCCTGACTCATGGGTGAGGCTCCGGGGATACAGCGTTGACTAGTGTTTGCCGCCAACCTCATCGTCACAGGATGCGTTTGTTCCTACCCCTTACAGCATTGTTGGTTCTGCCCTTGCACGCGCAAGTCGCCGCACCTGTCACCACAACCGTCAAAGTCAGCGCTCTTGCCGAGCGTGAGTCTGCGATTTATCGCCGTGGAGAGGTGGTGAATTTTGTGGTGAAAGTTTCGGACAAGGAACAGCCCGTTGCGAAGGGGAGTTTGGAGTGGACGTTGCTCAAGGACGGCCTGTCCCTGAATTTGCAGGGCAAGGCGGAAATCAGCGAAGGAAAGGCCGTCATCTCGGGCAAGCTTGATGAGCCGGGCTTCCTGCAGTTGCGCGCCACTTATAAGACGGATTCCAACGAGGCCGGTGTTACTGCTCTGGCTGGGGCCGGGATTGATCCACTGGACATCGCGGCAAGTTTGCCGGTGCCCGAGGATTTTGATGCGTTTTGGACGGCCCAGAAGGCGCAACTTGCGAAAGTGCCAGCGGAGGCGCAATTGAGCCCAGTGCCTGCCCCCTCACCGGCCGTTGAGACGTTCGACCTGCAAGCGAAGTGTGTGGGCGCGCCTGTATCGGGCTATCTCGCGCGTCCTGCGAAAGCGGCGCCGAAAACGTTGCCGGTGATTTTGAGCGTGCACGGCGCTGGGGTGAGAAGCAGCGGCTTGCAGAGCGCTGCGGGCTGGGCGGCCAAGGGCTTTTTGGCGATGGACATCAACGCGCATGGCCTCCCCAACGGAAAGCCCGACGAGTTTTACAAGGCGCAGGCGGAGGGCGCTCTCAAGGATTACCGCTCTGCCGGGCGGGATTCGCGGGAGACGTGTTATTTTGGGGGCATGTGCTTGCGCTTGGTGCGTGCGATAGACGTCTTAACGGCGCAGCCTGAGTGGGATGGGAAAACGGTTGTGGTTTATGGCAGCAGCCAGGGGGGGTATCAGGCGATTGTCGCGGCGGGGTTGGATGCGAGGGTGACGTTTTTTAGCGCGGGTGTTGCGGCGGGGTGTGACCATAGCGGCATGGCGGTCAACAGGATCGCTGGCTGGCCCAAGCTTGTGGCGCGCAGCGCCGATGGCACGCCCGATCCCAAGGGACTCGAAGCGGCCCGTTACTTTGACGCGATGAATTTCGCGACTCGCACGAAAGCTGCCGGGTGTTTGCTTACGGTTGGTTTTATCGATGGAGTCTGTCCCCCCAGCAGCGTGTACGCCGCGTATAACCAGCTCAAAATTCCCAAGCACATTTACAACGACATTCCCAGCGGGCATTCGCAGTCCGCAGGCGCATCCTCCGCGATGGCCGCTGCGGTGCAAAAACACATTGAGGAACAGAAACTCAAATAGCCACCACAAGCTCCTGAAGTTGTTTTTTTCCAGCAAGACTTTCACTCTCACCACTGCTTTTTTTCTATGATTTCACGCATTGTTTTTGTCCTGTGCCTCACGCTCGTTTCCTTACGTGCTGCCGAGGATCCCAAACTCGTGGCCGTGCGCGCCGCCGACGATGAGCGTGTCTCGGCCGTGATTGGAGCGGATCGGGGCCGTTTGGACGCGATTTTTTCGGAGGAGCTTCGCTACGCGCATTCAACGGGGGCTGTGGATACCAAGGCGACGTTAATGGACGCGATTGTCACGGGCCGGATGAAATACGAGGCGATCCAGTACAAGGAGCGCAATTTTTCATTGCCGGCTCCCGGGGTTGCGCTCATGCACGGGCGCATGGAGGTGAAGGTCGCGAGTGAAAAGGGGCGGGTGGAGTCGACTTTGAGTTTTCTGGCGGTGTGGAAGGAAGAGCAGGGGCGCTGGCGTTTCTTTGCCTGGCAATCGTGCAAAGTCCCGCCGCCTGCAGCGAGTGCGAATGTTTCATCGCCGGGCGCCGCGGAGTCGCTGGCGGCTTCGCTGCAGAAGGAAAACGCTGTTTCGAAAAAAGATCCCCAGCAGAAGGGGCATTTGGTGAGACAAATGCAGGGGTGGACGGTGCAGGTGAGCCGCAGACTTCTGGAGGGGGAGGCGCAGGCGACCGCAAAGGCGCTGGAGTTGTTGGAGGGACAACTGGAGACCATTAACAAAGTGGTGCCTGCGAAACCTTTGGAGGCGCTGCATGCGGTGCCTCTTTGGTTCAATCCGCAGCACTCCGAAAAGGACCACCCCAGGGCGGAGTACCATCCCGGAGCCGGGTGGTTGCGGGATAATCACCGCGATCCGGTGATGGTGAAGGCGGTTGAATTCACCAACATTCCCGTCTTCGAAAAAGAATGCAGGAGGATGCCGATGTTTGTGCTCCACGAACTCGCGCACGCCTACCACGACCGGGTGCTGGGATTTGAAAACGCTGAAATCGCAGCAGCCTACGAGCAAGCGAAGGCGGGAGGTCGTTACAAAAATGTCGACCGTTGGAGCGGCACGGCGTTGAGCAAGGCGGATGCGTATGCGTTAAGCAATCCCCGGGAGTATTTTGCAGAAACATCCGAGGCGTTTTTCGGGAGGAATGATTTTCAGCCCTTCGACAGCGAGGAACTCAAGAAAATGGATCCGGGCATGTACAGTCTTCTTGGGAAGCTCTGGGTATTGAATTAGTCAAGTGCTTTGGGGGCTTGTGTTAGCGTGCAACTTTAGAATATCCATGACCATTAGCTCACTCAGCCTCACCCTAAAATGAATCCGAAATCCCTCCTGTCGGTCCTCGCATTTGCTCTCCTGTCCTGTCTGGGTCTGGCTCAGGACGCGCCTTCTTTGTTTCCTTCGGAGCCGAAGGAACTGGCTCCTGGAGTTTGGTTTCAACAGGTTAATGGGAGCTCCAATTGCGGGTGGGTGGTCTTTGATGACTACGTCCTTGTCATTGACGCAAACTTTTCGTGGGTGGCGCCCAAGCTGGAAGAGCGCATTAAAAAGACGACTTCGAAACCGATAAAGTACGTTTTTGACACGCATTGCCACGGAGATCATGCGGAGGCGAATTCGTGGTGGATCAGCCGCGGCGCGCAGGTTGTTTGCCAGGAAGAGTGCCGAGCGGAGTTGGCAAAAACGGGGGCGCAGAAATGGCAGGAGATGTTGGGCAAGAAACCCGAGTTTAAGGATGTCGAATTCAAGCTGCCGACCGTGATATTTCCGGACCGCAAGGTGTTTGAAGATGCCCACCACCGCGTTGAATTGCTCACTTTCGGGTGGGCGCATACGAAAGGAGACGGGTTTGCGTGGTTGCCCAAGGAGAAGATTATTTTCACGGGCGATGCGTGTGTGAATGGGCCCTTCAACTATATGGGAGACGCCAGTACGGAGGGCTGGATTGGGGTGCTGAACGACGTTGAAAAGCTGCCCTTTGCCACGCTTTGCCCCGGGCACGGCCCTCTGGGAGACCGTGGCACGCTGGTGGAACAGCGGGCGTTTTTCCTCGATCTACGGCAGGCGGTCGGAGGCTTGATCAAGGAGGGGAAATCCTTTGCAGAAATCGAGAAGAAAGTGGAATTGCCCCGGTACGAAAAGTGGGCTGGGAAAAAGCCTTCGTCCTCACAGATCATGCGGGTGCATGAGGAGTTGACCGGCAAGGTGAAGTAGCAGTGTGGATTAACCGAACGCCGGGGGCTTTCCGAGGGACGGAGCGTAGAAACGGAAAAAGGGGGACGTTGCTGGGGCTGGATGAGGAAAGAGATTGTACGAGGGGCAGAATTCGGTGTTTGCTTGTGCTCCGCAGATGGCAGAACGCATGGGCTGTCGAACGGGCCTGTAGCTCAATGGTCAGAGCAGGGGACTCATAATCCCTTGGTTGGGGGTTCGAATCCCTCCAGGCCTACTCCGTGGGGTTTCCGGTGTGTAAGCGGAGGTTGAGCCGCTGGGTCGGGGCTACACCCAGGGTAGACTGCGTAGCATAAGGACGTGGAATCGTCTGCCCGCCTCGGGAAGATCGTCATTTTCTGATGACAGCCTTCGGGCATGCCCTGTTTTTGGGGAATTGCAGCAGAGCTGCGCCACAGATTTTGTGGGTGTGTTCAGCGGGTTGTGCATGTAGGGCGGGTATTAGTTTTAGATTGTAACTTTCAGGAAAAATTGGAAGTGTCTCCTGAGCCCTCCCTAATGTTTTTGAACAGACCAGCGCTTTCCTTTTCAGGGATAACTTAATGTAGAAGCGCGTTTTTGATACAAAACCATCACAACACAATGCTCGCATATATTGAATCTAATGTGAGAAGCTTCATGGATCCAATAGGTTGCATGCGCCGGTTCATCCACGAAGGGGGCAGGTTTGAAAGTGGGTGGAAAACGTTTGGCTCAGTGCAGCAAACTTTGGCAGAAGTTTTGTTGGCGCTCGCTTTTTTGGTGCTTTTAAAGCCCGTTCCTGTCTCAGGCGCTTCGTTGCAGACGTTAGCGTTCGCTCCGGTGAGTGAGAGCGAGTTTTTGAATCCGGGTCAGTTTGAGTGGCAGCCAGAACTTTCGCAAGAGGGAGAGGTTTTGGTGATGGTGGACTTGTCCAAGCAACTCCTAGAAGTTTGGCGGGGAGGCGTTTTGATCGCTCGTTCGAGTATCAGTTCCGGGAGAGGGCAGTCTACGCCCAATGGAACCTTCAGTATTCTGGAGAAAGACGTGGAGCATTACTCGAACCTCTATAAGGGGGCGCCGATGCCGTACATGCAGAGGCTCGGCTGGGACGGTTTCGCCATTCATGCCGGAATTCTCCCGGGCGTTCCTGCTTCCCACGGTTGCATTCGGGTCCCCAGCGCTTTTGCAAAGAAGTTTTTCGAGATCACGGCCCGCGGGGACATTGTGAGTGTTGTTGGCAATTCCAAGGACTATCGGCCTCATTGGGCGCGAGTGGCCCGCAAAAAAACGCAAGAAGCCAAGCCGCAAGTATTGGCGGATCCGGGTGCGCTGGCTAGGACAACGTCCACACCGAGGGCCACTGTGGAGTCTGTAGCGAGAGTAGAGGGGGATAACGCGCCCATGAAGGGGCAGAAAACCATGCGCGCACTCGAAGCCGAGGAGCTCCGGATTCGCAGTGATCTGCAGCTTGGCGAGGTGGACCGCATGAAAGAACTCAAACGGATTTGGGGCGAGCAGCGGCGTTTGCAGGGAATGACGTTGACGTCGCAGTGAGTGGGGGCAACCCCACTTTTTACCTTATCTCAACCCTACCCTGGGGTGACGTGCTGGAGGGGAGGTGAACCCGTGCTGTAACCCGCAGGACGTTATTCTTGCGGAAGCTCCCAGCTTATCGCGCGAGGCGTGTTTCTGGCGGCTTCGGCCCAAAGGCTCAGAGACCATCCCGTGGGACCCTCGGATCGGGAGCCAATCTTGAGGGGCAGGAAGGACAGAAGCAGGTCGCCCTTGTCTGCGTCCAGAACTGCAAGGCTTACGGAATCTTTCCAGCGTTCGAAGACGGCATGGAGCGCGGCGGCGTGCTCGGCGTAGTCTCGAATACGAAGTTTGAGCTGCGCCGTGTAGGGTTCTCCATGGATCGGGGTGGCCTCGCGCACGGCCTGCGCGACCTTGTGGTCCCCGAGAAGGAGCGGGTTGTAAGTGACCGTGGCGTGGCATTCCACGCCTTGAGTGACTTCCACGGCCGTGACGCCCTTGGTCTCGCGCAAGGCATGTTCCACCATATAAACGCATCCACCGCATTCCACGCCGAGCAAGCGATAAGCCTAAATGCGGCAATGAAAGCGCGGCACACTTTATGTAACTCTATGCGGAAGAGTCTGATACATGTCAATAGAACCTCTTTTGGGCCTCACCCACTGGGTGAGCCTCCGTGCGCTGTCTCCAAAGCCGGGGAAGACAGGACTGTCTTCCCATGTGCTCACTTTCCCATGGACCGCGAAACTGACTGAACC